>NZ_CP011036.1:1600545-1920654 GCF_002221505.1 Pseudoalteromonas nigrifaciens
CACTTGTCGCATCGAACGTTTTTGCTTTTTAAGCCAGGTCATATAGCGATCGCAGAACTGAGAATAGCTGTAACAACGATTCGGATATTGCTGAGTATATTCTTCCCAGAGTAAGTTCTTGGTGACGCCTTTGCCCGTTAATTCTTTTCGAATGGCTGGCCAATCTGGCACTTCAAATCGCTGGGATGGCCGAGTGTCGGCGCGAGGATAGAACTGACTAGCAAGCACAGAATCATCAAGCTCGTCGGGCAGTGGCCAACTTAACGATAAAGCTCTGGCTTTAGTGAGTAGTTTTTGAATACCACCGACACTGATCTTAGTGCTGGCACTTATTTTTCTGACACTGAGTTGGGCAGCAAAATGTAGCCTCAACACTTCTCGAATTTTACGCATTGTGATCCTCTTAGTCGCCATATCCCTTCCTCAGTAATACAAAAAGGAAATAGCTTAACAAAGTAATTAATAATCAATGCGTTGAAATTGTACTGGTTTGGTGTGAACACCGATTCCGGAAAATCAGTCAAAAGTGTTCACGATAAAACCGGAATGAGCGTTCACGCTAAAACCAGAACGGGTGTTCACGATGGGCCGGAATCACTGTTCACGATGCTCCGGAATATGCACAAAACGGATAACTAATAAAAAGCCAGTTCTCTCAACAGCTAGCCTCATGAAAATGAGGGGGAGCTTTAAAAAAGCCAATTAAAACACCCAATTAAAACAATACCTAGCTCTCACTTTATATTCTGCATAAAATAACGTAATAAATTGAACCAAAATAGGAACTCGGCTATGGTTTGTTTATCAATAAAAACAAATAAAAAACGAGTTAATATACAGGCTCGTTATGTGAAAAGGGATTTTTAATAATGGCACTTTTTTATATTTCACTCGGAGCTGTTTTCTTTTTAATTGCTATAGCTTGGTTTGGGTTTGTAGCTTTATATTCCCAAGTAGAAAATTCAGGATTCGGTTTTGGTTTTATTATGGGGGTACTTCCTACGTTACTTAGCATGTTGCTTATAGTGCCTAGTACGCTGTATAGAACTGTTTTTGTATTTACGCAAAAGCCAAAGCAAACAATGAAAGATAAACTTACTTTAGTAATTGGGCTGCTAATCACCTTACTTTATAGTGGTGCCATTATTAAGTTAGCTTTCACATAATAACATGCAATATTAGTTACTTAGCGGGTTCTAATAAACTAAACACAGGTAAGCGCCATTTAAAGCGTACCGATGCCATACGTATTAAGTACCCTGTAACTAAGCTAACAATAATACTTATATTGTCATCAATATTATAGTGATGCAGTGCTAGGTATAAACACGCCACAATAAGTGAAACGCTGGCATACAGCTCGTGGTGTAATACTAATGGCGCTTGACGACATATTAAATCACGTAACAAACCACCAAATACGCCAGTAACTATAGCTGCAACCACGCAAATACCATAGTGTAAACCCATATTTAGCCCAACTTGGCAGCCAATAATACTAAAAGCAGCTAGGCCAAGGGCATCTAGGCGCATAAATATGCCTTTAAACTTAACTACCCATTTAGCCAACCAAGTGGTGATAATGCCGGCCATACAGGTAATTAATAAATACTCTGGATTTTGTACCCACGTAAGCGGGTAGTTACCTAGTAAAATATCTCGAACGCTACCACCACCTATGGCGGTGGCACTGGCTACCAAGCTAACGCCAAACCAGTCCATTTTCATTCGGCCAGCGCTTAGGGCTCCGGTCATGGCTTCTGCTGTAATACCAATAATAAAAACAATACTTAATAGCATGAGATAGTCACTTGAAATTTACACTTATAATAAAGGCGTGATTGTATAGATAAAATAGCAAAATAACGAGTGAGAAATCACGCTAAAAACGCTTACTTCAGATAAGAAAAACTAATACGAAACTTATGCGTAAATAGGCTGTTAAATTGGGGTGAACCTTTGGGTTGGTTGTAAAAGGTGAAGGACAATAGGCCGCAAACAATAAAATAAGTTACTTTGAATTTTAAGCCGTTATTGCCCTAGAGCCACTTTATATTGTTGGGTGGTATTTAAAAGCAAGGTAATGCAGGCTGTTAACTTGAGCCTCGGGCAATTAATATTGGCGGGAGTAGGGTACTTTGTACTGCTTCGCCTCGAATTAGTTTTAATAGATTTTCTACCAACATTTGTCCGGCTACTGTGGTGTTTTGTTCTATCGTGGTTAAAGGTGGGTTGGTATAGCTGGCAATGGCGATGTTATCGAAACCTATTACGGCAACATCTTTTGGTACGCTAATACCGGCTTCTTTGAGTGCGCGTATTGCACCAATGGCTATTAAATCGCTGGCTGCAAAGAGTGCATTAAATTTTATGTTATTGGCTATTAGTGAGCGAGTGGCATGATACCCCGACTCTTCAGTCGATATTGCATTTGCTGTTTTACGTTCGTTTAAGGTTACGTTATTAGCGCTTAGTTCATCTTTAAAACCTTGAAAACGGGCAAAAAACTCAGGGCTATGATCCGATGCGTCGCCTATAAACGCGCAGTCGGTTCTGTTGCGCGCAATTAAATGCGCTGCAGCTAGTTTTCCGCCACCATAATTGTCGCAGCACACAGTCAGATCGGGGCGATTGTCGACCGTTGCACCCCAACAAACAAACTTGGTGTTTTGCTCAAGCAGGGTGTTAAATTTAGGTTGATAATCTAAGTAATCACCATAACCGAGTAAAATAATACCATCGGCGCGGTGGCTATCTTCGTAGTCGGCTTGCCAATCGGCACTGGCCGATTGAAACGACACCAGTAAATCGTAACCTTCTTTAGCACAAGCGCGGGTAATACTGCCTAGCATGGCTAAAAAAAACGGGTTAATTTGTGATTCATCAGAGGTTGGATCTTCAAACAATAATAGCGCTAAGGTGCTACTTTGTTGGGTGCGTAAATTGCTGGCGTTTTTGTCTACTTTATAGTTGAGTTTTTTAGCTATATCGAAAACGCGCTTACGGGTTTCTTCGTTTACCAAGGGGCTGTTACGTAAAGCACGAGATACAGTTGATTGCGATACTCCAGCATAATGGGCTATATCAAATGACGTTGCTTTACCTTTCATGAGCACTACTTAAATAACAAAGAGAATAATGCAGCCATTCTCGTTTATTAATGATTTATTTCAAGCTAATTTATCAATTAAGCACTTTTTTAGTTGATCTACCCATGACACCGGTGTCATAATGAGGGCGTTTTATCATTTTGTTGTCAAAACGTATTGGCTGCCTATATTTTTATAGGCAGCATTTTTTTACTGTGATAGCTGCTTTGGGGTGATAGCCTAAAGTAATAAAAAGAACAATGGGTTACCCGTTGTAAAATAATAAGCATGAATCGCTTATACTAATCGCATTAAAGAGTGGACTATTAAAACGCAAAAAAAATACCGCCAAAAAATGGTTTAATCACAAGGCGAAAGTAATCATATAGAGTTGTTTTATATGAATTGTTTTAACGCAGTGAGTAAGTTATTTAATTAGTTAAAATGTTCATTTTTTTAATAAGATTAGTATTATACAAAAGAGATAACACTATGAGCTTACACTCTTCTGCCCAATTTGATCCTATTTTAGTTGCCGATATTGGTGGTACCAATGCGCGGTTTGCACTAATTACTGCCTTTGATGCAGCAAAAAACGAATTTGTTATAGAATATAATCATACCTTTCCTAGTGCCGACTTTGGCTCGTTACAAAATGCAACACGCCATTATTTATCAACTGTGCCTCATATTAAACCTGTGCGCGCGTGTTTGGCAGTGGCAGGCCCTATAAAAGCAGGGCAGGTTCACCTTACTAATTTAGGTTGGCATTTTAGCGTTAGTGAGTTTAAACAGGCTTTTTCTTTTTTGCAGCTTGAAATTATTAACGACTTTGCTGCATTTGCCTACGCTGCCCCTTATTTAGATAGTAACCAAAATGTGGTTATTAAAGCAGGGCAAGCCGATGAAAACTCAAACATTGCAGTTATGGGCCCAGGCACAGGATTTGGTGCAGCTTGCCTAGTTAGAACAGCGCAGTCTAGTGCGGTGCTTAGCTCTGAAGGCGGGCATATTTCGCTGGCTGCCGTTACCGATTTAGATGCAAAGTTACTTATAGAATTACGCAAAGAACATCCGCATGTGTCTTTAGAAACTGTTTTTTCAGGCCCGGGTATTGCCCATTTATATAAAGCGATGGCGGCGGTTAAAGGTATTACTGCTAAGCATTTAGATGCCGCGCAAATTAGTAATTTAGCCAATACAGGCGAGTGTGAGGTTTGCGATGCAACTCTAAACCAGTTTTGTGACTGGCTTGGCAGTGCCGCAGGCGATTTAGCATTAGCTTATGGTGCGTTGGGCGGTTTATTTATTGGCGGTGGTATATTGCCACGCATGCAATCGCGCTTGTTAGAGAGTCGTTTTGTTGAACGTTTTTCACAAAAAGGTATTATGTCGCAATATAACGGGCAAGTTCCTGTTACGCTAGTAACCCAAGATAATATACCTTTGATTGGCGCTGCGGCGTGTTTGCATAATAGTAAGCAGGAATAATGCTGCTGGTATTTGGAAGTAAATAGATGAAAAAAGTCACCATAAATAGTGTAGCGAGTTATGCGGGGGTTTCTAAAAAAACAGTCTCTCGGGTGTTAAATAACGAGCCAAATGTAAGTGCAGCTACCCGCGAAAAGGTACTTAAAGTATTTAAAGAGCTTGATTATACGCCTAATCCTATTGCCCGTGGTCTTGCTCAAAATCGCAGTTTTATTATTGGTTGTATTTACGATAATCCAAGTAAAAGTTATATTACCCGCGTGCAAACAGGCGCATTGGCTGCCTGCCAAGAAAACAATTACAATTTATTAATTCATCCTTGTGAGCTGCGCGGTGAAGCACTAATCAATAATATTGATCAGTTACTGCAGTCATCACGCTTAGATGGCATTGTATTAACGCCGCCTTTTTCGGACTTTGCTGAACTAGTTGATTTTTTAAAATCGAAAAAAATACCTTATGCACGCGTTGCCTCTGCAGTACTTGAAGATGATTCGATTTCGGTGCGCAGCAATGACGAGCAAGGGGCATTTGAAATAACCGAGCATTTAATTACACTGGGTCATAAATCAATTGCTTTTATTAAAGGTCATCCCGATCACAGTGCCACTGAACAGCGTTTTAAAGGTTACCGACGGGCGTTAGCAAGCCATGGCATTGAATTTGAAGAGCGTTTAGTAGAAGAGGGTAACTTTAGTTATCATTCAGGGGTAGACAGTGCCCGTAGTATTTTAGATTTATCGCCACGGCCAACCGCAGTATTTGCTTCAAACGATTACATGGCAGCCGCCGTACTTAAATTAGCAACTCAACGCAGTTTACGTGTGCCCGATGATATTTCAATTGCTGGCTTTGATAACGCCCCTATAGCACGCCATATTTGGCCTGGGTTAACTACCATAGCGCAGCCAGTTGAAGAAATGACCAAACAGGCGGTTACTCAGCTTATTGCTCATATTATTCAGCCACAAGAGGTTGCGTATCAGGTGACCCTAGAGGCGCGTTTAATTACTCGCGAGTCGACAGCGCAGGTTAAATAAACTCAACTTAAAACGAATATTTACAGTAGCCCGAATGTGCACAAAGCATATTCGGGCTTTTTGTTGGCTGTCGTTAAATACAACGATGCTATACAACATTATTAAATGTCTATTTATAAAAAATAGTTGGCTATGTTAAAAAAAGTGACTATTTTTATTAGACAGGGTTGACACCGGTGTCATGGTCGTGCGTTAATACAGTGACACCGGTGTCAGGGTGGTTGTGAGAGGCCCTCTGATAAGGTACCTTTGAACGGGTAAGCCAAAGATGCTCAGTGCAATTAATTACGTGGAGTCTTTAATTGCCACTGAGCCTTTATCCTCTAACGAATAGAGCTGAGTTTAATTATGTTGCATCCACGAATTCAAGAAGTCACCGAACGTATCATTACGCGCAGTAAAGCAACCCGCCAAGCTTATTTAGATCGCATTTCGCACGCAAAAAAACAAACAAGAGTTCGTGCTGGATTAGGCTGCGGTAATATTGCCCACGTTATGGCTGCGTGTAGCACCGATGACAAAGCGCGTTTAAAAGCCGATGAGCAACCAAACCTTGCAATTATCAACTCATATAACGATATGCTTTCGGCACATGTGCCTTATAAAGATTACCCAGATTTAATTAAAAGCATTGCTACTAAATACGACGCTACAGCTCAAGTGGCAGGCGGCGTACCAGCAATGTGTGATGGCGTTACGCAAGGGCGTGACGGCATGGAATTATCACTTTTTTCACGCGATGTAATTGCTATGTCTACGGCAATATCGTTATCGCACGATGTGTTTGATGGCGTTTTTTGTTTAGGCGTATGCGACAAAATAGTCCCAGGGTTATTAATTGGTGCACTGTCGTTTGGCCATTTACCGGTGTTCTTTTTACCGGCAGGACCAATGCAATCAGGTATTCCAAATAAAGAAAAAGCCCGTATTCGTCAAAAGTTTGCGCAAGGCTTAGTAAGCCGCGAAGACTTGCTAGAAGCCGAAAGCGCGTCTTACCACAGTGCTGGTACCTGTACTTTTTACGGTACTGCTAACTCAAATCAAATGTTAATGGAAATAATGGGCTTACACCTTCCTGGTAGCTCGTTTATTAACCCATACACAGAGCTTCGCGATGGTTTAACCGGTAATGCGGTAGAAACCATGCTTAAGCAATTAACCGACGATAAAGACAGCCCGTGTTTAGCGGATGTGATCAGCGAAAAAACCATAGTAAATGGTTTGGTTGGTTTGCTATCTACTGGTGGCTCTACTAACCACGCCATTCACATTGTGGCTATTGCCAAAGCGGCAGGTATTCAAATAACGTGGAAAGATATGTCTGATTTATCAGCTGAGGTTCCACTATTAACGCGTATTTACCCTAATGGCTCTGCTGATGTAAATCATTTTCAAGCAGCCGGCGGTATGGGCTTTTTAATACGTGAACTTGCCAGCGCAGGCTATTTACATACCGACGTTAAAACTATGTTAGGCGATGGCTTAGCACCTTACATGACCGAGCCTCGTCTTGATAAAGACAATAGCTTAATAATGAGTGATGCAACCGGCCCAAGTAAAGTTAAATGGGTATCTTGCCCTGATAACTCACACGATGAAGATGTACTTCGCCCAGTGAATAATCCGTTTAGTAAGCAAGGTGGTTTACAACTGCTTACGGGTAACTTAGGCAAAGCGGTTATTAAAGTATCGGCAGTAGCAATTGAACATCAAGTAGTTACCGCCCCAGCTAAAGTATTTAGCTCGCAAGGTGAGTTACAAGATGCTTATAGCCGCGGCGAATTAAACCAAGACTTTATTGCAGTGCTAAAAGAGCAAGGCCCTAAAGCTAAAGGTATGCCAGAGCTACATAAATTAACACCTGTAATGGCAACGCTACAAGATCAAGGCTTTAAAGTAGCTATTGTAACTGACGGTCGTATGTCGGGCGCATCGGGTAAAGTACCTGCGGCGATTCACTTAGCGCCAGAAGCAGTTGAAGGCGGCATAATTGCTAAAATTCATGAAGGTGATTTAGTTACTTTAGATGCACCAAGCGGCATATTAAAAGTACATGTTAGCGATGAAGAGCTTGCTAAACGTGAACTGCAATTAAGCCTACCAAGCTTAACCTTTGGCACAGGCCGAGAGTTATTTACCGGATTTAGAAATATCGTAAGCAGCGCCGATTTAGGTGCGAGTGCTTTCGGAATTGAAGAATAATCAGCCATTGTGGGTAATGAGGAACACGTAATGAGTATTGAAAAAATATTAGCATCGGCGCCAGTTGTGCCAGTAGTGGTAATCGAAAAATTAGAAGATGCAGCGCCACTTGCTAGAGCCTTATATAACGGTGGCTTAAAAGCGCTGGAAATTACTTTGCGCACGCCCATTGCGGCAGAAGCGGTAAAACTAATGAAAGCAGCCGTACCTGAGGCCTATGTAGGCACAGGCACGGTAGTTGATAAAGCTAGCTTTGATGCTTCGGTAGCTGCAGGCGCTGACTTTATGGTAAGCCCAGGGGTTAGTGACGAGCTACTTGAACTGATAAAATCCAGTGACATCCCGTTTTTACCAGGCGCTGCTACGCCAAGCGAAGTTATGAAACTAGCGTCGCACGGTTTTAAGTATTTAAAGTTTTTCCCGGCAGAAGCAGCAGGCGGAACCGCCATGCTTAAATCAATCGGTGGGCCATTACCCGATATTACTTTTTGCCCAACGGGCGGCATAACGCTCGCTACTGCACCTAACTACTTAGCACTAAATAATGTTATTTGTGTTGGTGGTACGTGGATGTTAGATAAACAACTAATTGAAAATAAAGACTGGCAAGCTATTGAAGCGCTTGCTCGACAAGCTTGTGAAGTAAATAGGAGTCAAAAATGATTAACATAGCAATTAATGGCTATGGCCGTATAGGTCGCAATGTATTGCGTGCACTTTACGAGTCGGCACAAAATAATGAGATTAAAATTGTTGCAATTAACGATTTAGCCCCAGCTAATGTTAATGCTCATCTTACGCAATTTGACTCAGTACATGGACAATTTTCTCATAAAGTAACGCTAGCCGATAACACTATGCTAATTGGCGACGATGTTATTACTTTAACGCAAGAGCGCGACCCAGCAAATTTACCGTGGAAAGCACTCGATGTTGATATTGTTTTAGAGTGTACCGGTTTGTTTACTACGCGCGAAGCAGCCGCTAAGCATATTACTGCTGGCGCTAAAAAAGTAATTGTTTCGGCGCCGGGCAAAGATATGGATGCAACCGTAGTGCACGGCGTTAACAGCGAAGTAATTAATGCACAAAGCCAAATTATTTCAAACGCTTCGTGTACTACTAACTGTTTAGCACCGATTGCTAAAGCAATTAACGACACGGTAGGCATTGATCAAGGCAGCATGACCACAATTCATGCATATACCAACGATCAAAACTTATCGGATGTATATCATCCTGATCTATACCGTGCACGCAGTGCAACGCAGTCGATGATCCCAACTAAAACCGGTGCAGCTGCAGCTGTTGGTTTAGTGCTACCAGAACTTGCAGGCAAGTTAGATGGTATGTCGGTACGTGTGCCTACAATTAACGTATCTTTGGTTGATTTTACGTTTATTGCTAAGCGCGATACCAGCATTGAAGAAATTAATGCAATTATGAAAGAAGCGTCAACGGGCTCAATGAAAGACATTTTACAATATAATGAGCTGCCACTTGTTTCTATTGATTTTAACCATAACCCAGCGTCTTGTGTGTTTGATTCAACGCAAACCAGAGCGAATGGTAAATTGGTTAAAGTAATGGCTTGGTACGATAACGAATGGGGTTTTTCAAACCGCATGTTAGATCAAGTTAAAGCGTTAGGTAAGTTTTTATAATTTTAGAGTTTAAGATTATATAAAGAACGTTAAAAACCACGCATTGCGTGGTTTTTTTGTGCCATTTATAAATTTACTACGCTTTACTTTATGACTGTGTAGTTAGCTGTGTGCTTAACTGCGAAAGTGTGGGGCGCTGTATAATATCAGTTGTCATGCATTGCTTAGCTAGTTGCGCAAGCTTAACTGCTATTGCATTATTGTCGCTGCAAACACTTAGTAAATCATCAATTAAACAACCTAGCGCGCGTACTTCAATTAATTGCATTTGCTGGCGCTGATACTCACTCAACATAGCTAAATTAGTTGCTGCACCAAAATCGCCAAATAACACATCTGCGTCTTGGTTTACCATAGTGTTATGCGCATACACATCGCCATGGCTTACTTTATTTGCATGCAAATGTTGTAGGGTACTGGCCATTTGTTGCACAATTTTATAAATAGCTTGGCTACTATAATTACAGCCATCTGCGAAGGTGTCGCGAGTACACGTTTGTAAACTTGGCGGTAATCCTAAATTGCTAAAGCTATTATCTATTAGCTCCATTACTAAACCAAGTTGGCTGCCTTGCTCTATATAGGCAAGTACCTTAATTAAATTGGCATGTTCATTTGCCTGCAAGCAGCAATTAACTTCATCAAGCGGATAACCATCGCTGGTAATTGCGCCTTTAAACAGCTTAATAGCTACCGCTTTATTTGCTGCTTTTGCAAGGTGAATAACCCCAGAGGCACCTTGGCCAATAACCTGCTGTAATGTGTAATCACTCAGTGGCTTATTCTCTAAACTACTTTTTGTTAGGCACTGGGCTTTATTAAAGGTGTTACCAGCAAAGGCCAGCCAAGTAAGCTTTGGTAACTCAAATAACCAGTTATCTAGGTGCGTTAAGTTATTGGCAGATAAGCGCACTAATTCTAAGTTTGTACACTGCTGCATACTGCTTGGCAAAGTGCGTAACCGGTTACCCGCTAAAGCAAGTTTGCGCAGCTGTTTAAGCTCGCCGAATGATGCGGGTAATTGCTCAATACGGTTGTCGGTTAATATTAACCACTGTGTTGTAAGCGGCAGGCTATGCTGGGCAAACTCACTAATTTGATTGCCTTTAAATGCGATCATAACAAGTGCTGGGCATTGTGCTAAAACAGCAGGAATATGCTTAAACTGATTAAACGATAAAAACACCCGTTTAAGGCGGGTTAAACTGGCAAACTCTGCGGGTAAATCACTCAGGTTATTATTAGATAGGTCGAGTACTTCTAGGGTGTCGGCAAGGGTAAAAATTTCTTTTGGGAAATCAGTGAGGTTTTCCACCAATTGTAAGTGGCGAGCACCGCTTAAAGCACCGCTGCGTAGTTGTTCAAGGGTATTCAAAATTAACTAATCCATTTTACAAAAACAAAAAGGCCAAACTAAGTTGGCCTTTGATCACGTTTTATTATTAACGCTTAAAACTCTGCGTTGTGGTAAACGTTTTGTACGTCGTCGCAATCTTCTAGCATAGCTAAAAAGCGCTCCATAACCTCAACATCTTCGCCTTCAATAGGCGCTGCTATTTGGGGTACAAACGAAATTAAATCTTCGTCAAATTCAGTAACGCCCATTTCTTCAAGTGCTGTGCGAGTATTGTTGTACTCAGTATGTGGTGCAAATACAGTTACCTTGCCGTTTTCAACTTCTACGTCGGTTACATCTACATCAGCCATCATTAGTGCTTCAAGTACTGTTTCGTCGTCATCACCGTCAAATACAAAAATTGCAAGGTGATCAAATAAATGCGAAACCGAGTTTTGTGCACCAATTTTAGCGTTAGCTTTAGTAAAGCAAACACGTACATCAGCAAAGGTACGTTTATTGTTGTCGGTTAAACAATCAACAATAATCATACAGTTACCCGGGCCGTAACCTTCGTAACGTGTGGCTACGTAGTCTTCACCGCCGCCGCCTTTTGCTTTGTCTATTGCGCGGTCAATAACATGCGCCGGTACTTGGTCTTTTTTAGCGCGCTCAATTAAACGACGTAGCGATAAGTTACCGTCTGGATCGGTACCGCCATTTTTAGCACAAATATAAATTTCTTTACCGTACTTAGAATAAACTTTAGTTTTAGCACCCGCAGTTTTAGCCATTGAATCTTTTTTGTTTTGGTAAGCTCTTCCCATCTGCGTTTCGCCTTTAAATATAAGTATTAAAATAATTTTCAGGGGCATAGTTTAAAGGTAAATGTGGGGTAGGGCTAGTAACTATTAAATAGATTAATGCAGATAAAAACAGGATGGGTTGAGTTTTATACTAAGGGCTATAAAAACACTGGGCAGAAAAAATATAACCCGCAATGGCGGGTTATATTTAATTGCAATTTAGCGCTCTATTACCAAATGCGTACGCGTTGATCCTCAGGAAGATACAGCTCATCGCCTGGTTTTACATCAAATGCTTTGTACCATGCGTCGTGGTTACGCGGGGCTTGTGCTCTAAAGCGACCCGGCGCATGCGTGCCACCGCGTAGCTGATTTAACATGCTTTGCTCGGTGCGTTTTTCTTTCCATACTTGTGCCCAAGCAAGAAAGAAACGCTGATCGCCAGTAACACCGTCAATAACCGGTGCTTCTTTACCGTTTAAGCTCAGTTTGTAGGCATGATAAGCCATGGCTAAACCACCCACATCACCAATATTTTCACCTAGGCTATTACGCCCGTTAACAAAGTTACCTTCAATTGGCTCATACTTATTGTACTGCGCTGCTAACTGGTCGGCTTTTGCGTCAAATGCGGCGCGATCGGCATCAGTCCACCAGTTACGTTGGATCCCATTTTCGTCTGATTTAGAACCTTGGTCGTCAAAACCATGGCCCATTTCGTGGCCAATTACTGCGCCAATGCCGCCGTAGTTTACTGCTGCGTCGGCATTTGGATCGAAAAATGGTGGTTGTAAAATTGCCGCTGGAAATACAATTTCGTTAAATGAACTGTTGTAGTAAGCGTTAACGCGCTGTGGTGTCATACCCCAACGGTTACGATCTGTTTTTTGCAGCTCTTTTGCAACGCTTTCGGCTTGAAAAAACTCACGCATGTTTTTTACGTTGCCGATTAAGTCGTTATTACTAATAGTTAAACCTTCGTACGACTGCCATACATCTGGGTAACCAATTTTTGGTACAAATGCAGCTAGTTTAGCGCGCGCATTTACTTTGGTTTCTGCGCCCATCCACTCTAGGTTATCAATACGCTCACCTAATGCGGTACGCAAGTTTTCGACCAGTTCAGACATTTGTTGTTTTGACGACTCAGGAAAATAACGTGCTACGTATATTTTACCAATAGCAAAACCAAGTGAATTGGTGCTCGACATTTCATCTATAGCACGCTTCCAACGTGGACGCGGCTCTTGCTGACCATTTAACTCTTTACCAAAAAATGCAAAATTAGTATTAAAAATATCTTCAGAGAGCAAGTTAGCGTTACCACTTATTGCGTGGTAGGTTAAATAATCTTTCCATACCGCTAAGTCTTCTTGATTGATTAATTCAATCATGGCTTTTATTGGCTCGGGTTGCGATACATTTAACTGCGGTACTTTGTAGCCTGTTTGAGCAAAATATGCATCCCAGTTAAAGTCAGGGTAGGCAGTGCTTAGTTCGTCGCGTTTAATTTGATTTAATGTAAGGTCGCGGTTACGGCGCTTTTCGCGTGGCCAATGGCCTTGTGCAATTTTGGTTTCTAGCTCTAAAATTGCCTGTGCGCGCTCATTGGCGTTATCTGCATCGGCAAATTTAAGCATGTCGGCAATATGAGCAACATAGGCGCTACGCGTATTAACAAAACGTTCTGAGTCTTCAAGATAGTATGAACGATCGGGTAAGCCTAAACCGCCAGCCCCTAACGACATTTCGTATTTATTAGGATCTAAGCGGTTAAACCACATGCCACCACCAAGCGGGGCTTTAACACCGGTTAACCAAGACTGACCAAACATTTTGGCTAAGTCGTCGGTTGATGATATTTCACTTATTTGCGTTAAAAGCGGCTTAATTGGTGTTATGCCTAGCTTATTAAGTGCTTTGGTGTCCATGTAGGCGTTGTAAAAGTCGGCTACTAGTTTTTCATCGGCATTTAAGTCTTTACGCGCGGCAATTTCTTCAATAATTACTTTAACGCGGTCTTCGCTGCGCTCGGCCAATGCCGAAAATGCACCATAGCGGGTTTTATCAGCAGGCATGCTGTAATTGTCATACCAAGTGCCACTGGCGTACATAAAAAAATCGTCGCCTGGTTTAACCGCTTCGTTACGTGCAGCTAAATCAACACCAAAACTACCCAACTCTGCTTTTTCTGTTGTTGCGGCTATTGGTGCAGTAGGTGCTGGTTGTACTTGCGTTTTTGATGTTTGTGGCTCTGAACAGCCGGTAATAAATGTGGCAGCTAATGCAGCTGCAATTAAACTCTTTTTCATTGTGTTCCCCTGAGCTTTCACTCTGTTTAATTAATATTTTTTATTATTGTAAATATTATCTTAACCTAGGTTCAGGTTATTTTAGTAATTGTTATTTATAAGAGGCTGCTAAACAAACCTTTTGAGGTGAATCACCCTAGAGGTCGATAAAATAGCAAATAAAGCCTTTATACGAGCAATATTAATGGTATTTATGTGTTTTTTGCTTGTTCTTGCTGCAATTGCCACATTTGCGCATATTGGCCGTTAAGGGCTAGTAACTCAGAATGTGTGCCTTGCTCAAGAAGCTCGCCTTTATGCAATACTAAAATATTATCGGCATCTATTATGGTTGATAAGCGATGGGCAATCACTATGCTGGTATGGTTTTGTGTGACAGCGCGCATAGCCGTTAAAATAGCTTGCTCGGCATGGGAGTCGAGGGCTGAGGTGGCTTCGTCAAAAATTAAAATAGGCGATTTTTTTAAGATTGCGCGGGCAATGGCTATGCGTTGTTTTTCGCCGCCCGACACTTTTAAACCGCGCTCGCCTACTAAGGTTTTATCGCCTTTATCAAGGCTGTTTATAAACGCTGTTAAATGCGCCATAGCAATGGCTTGATCTATTTCGGCCTCGCTGGCTGTTGGCCTGCCATAAGCAATGTTTTCGCGTATTGAAGTATTAAATAGCACGGTATCTTGCGGCACTATGGCTATAGCTTGGCGTAAACTGTGCAAAGTTACGGTGTTTATAGGTTGCTTATCTATAGTGATACTACCTGATGACACTTCATAAAAACGATACAAGAGCCTAGCTAATGAGCTTTTTCCTGCGCCACTTGCACCGACTATTGCTACCTTAGTGCCGGGTTTTACGCTAAAACTTACATTGTTAAGAATAGGGCGGTTAGCATCGTAACTAAAGCTTACATTGTTAAAGCTAACCTCACCTTTAGTGAGTGTTAGTAGTTGTGATGCAGGAGTGTCGGCAATGTGTGGTTTTTTGTTGAGCAGCCCAAGCATGTTTTCAAGGTCGGTAAGGGCGCGTCTTATTTCGCGATATACAAAGCCTAAAAAGTTAAGCGGTAAAAACAGTTGGATCATATACGCGTTTATCATTACGAGTTCACCAATGCTAAGTGTACCGGTTACTACTTCGCTTGAGCCTAACCACATAAGTGCGGTAATGGCGCTGGCTATAATTAACGCTTGCCCAGAGTTTAGTGCCAATAACGACATGCGGTTTTTTAATCGGGCTTTTTCCCAGCGCGCTAAAAAGGTGTCGTAGGTGCTGGCTTCAAACTCTTCATTGTTAAAGTATTTTACTGTTTCGTAGTTTAGTAAGCTGTCGATAGCGCGGGTATTACTTAAGTTGTCGGCGGTGTTAGCTTCGCGAATAAAGCGATTGCGCCACTGGGTTACGGTTACTGTAAAGGTAATATATATGGCAACTGCAAGTAGGGTTATAAGCGCAAACCAGATAGAAAACAAAGTGCCAAAAATTAATGCAACGGTAAGAATTTCAAATAGAGTAGGCACAATGTTAAACATTAAAAATCGCATTAAAAAGCTCAAACCGCTGGTGCCACGCTCTATATCGCGACTTATGCCACCGGTTTGTCGATCTAAATGAAAAGCCAGTTCAAGCGAATGCAAATGCTTAAACACCTTTAGGCCTATGTCGCGCATGGCGTGTTCGGTAACTCGCGAAAAAACCGCATCGCGTATTTCACCTAAAAATACGCTGGCAAAGCGCAGTGCACCGTACATAATAAGCAGTAGGGTAGGAATAAAAAGCACTGGGTGAATAGATTTATCAACGCTATCAATAATTTCTTTTAGTGCCCACGGCATAAGTAAAGTAGCACCTTTAGCGCCTACCAGTGCCATAGCTGCAATAAAAACTCGCCCTTTAAATTGTGTGATATAAGGCCAAAGTGTTTTTATACTTTGGCGCAGGTTCATTGCGTCGGGGCGTTTTACTGAGCTTTGTTTAGAGCGCATGAATGATCTCGGTTTTTATAATGGGTATAAATTGCTGTGGATTTAATTTTTCATCAAGCTAAATACTTAATTAGACTATTGTATTTTAAATAGCTGCCCTTATATACTAGTAATCCTTAATTAAAGTTTGAAAATTGATGTTTAAATTTCGTTTGTTTTTAACTGCATTTTTGCTTATTACTGCACTTTTTAGTGCATGTAGCGAAGCCGCGCCAGTTAAACATGGTTTAAACACTGCAAATTCTACTTTAATATCTGCTGCTTTTTCAGCAGCTCCTTTCTCACTAGATGCTACTTCATTAGATACTACTTCATTAGATACTACTTCATTAGATGCTACTTCATTAGGTGCTACTTCATTAGGTAATGTTTCATTAGATATAAGTCACCCCTCCATATTAGTTAAAGTATTGCATGCTAAACAACAAACTAAGCCTAATAAAACAGCGTTTGATGCACTGCAACCTAGGCTAACTGCCAGTAATTCATCGTTGTTTTTATTTAGTGCGCAAACAGAGCCTGAATACGACGTTATTTATGAATTTTTTATTCATACGCTAGCAAGGCAGTTTTATTTACAACCTAAAGCTATAAGCACGGCACTACCTTGGTATACAGTTGTTTCTAATAGTAAAAAGTCTCGTATTAGTGGCTGGAAAGAAGCTAACTTACTTTACAGCGCTACCAACACCCATCACGCTTAATTTCCTTATTTAATAATTAATAGGTTTTAACTTTTAAAGTTTTAGCTTGCAGATTAATTGTGCTTTTTTAAGCGCTTATCAGCTAGTTGCTGATAGTAAGGAATAACAATGTTGAGTTTTAAAAATAATAAAAAGCCGTTTATGGCTAAATTTAAATTAAGCACCTTTGCTATGCTGGTGGTATTACTGCTACTGGCAATGAGTGCGTTACCTAATTTATATCCAAACCAGTCATGGTTGTATATTAGTGCAGCCCCACACAGCAAAATGCAAACACCCCCGAGCACTAATACCTTAGTTACATTTTTAAATGAGCAAGGCTTAAATGCGGCGCAAGCGTATGAGTCGCAAGCAACAATAAATGTGCTACTTAACGAGCCAACAAAAAGTGCCCAGGCACAAGCGGCTATAAAAGCGCAATATGCAAATACTCAGACCAAAATTGTTGAGCGCGCTACCAGTCCAAGCTGGCTACAAAGCTTTGGACTTTCGCCAATAAAGTTAGGTCTAGATTTAAACGGTGGGGTGCTATTTGTACTCGATGTAGATTTAGACAAAGCAATTGATGAGCAATTAGTGAGTGCGTATCAGCAAGCTAAATCAATCATAATTAAGCAAAAGGCACATGGAGTAAAAGCGCTGCAAACTCAAACTGGGTTTGTAATAAATGCTCTACCTAATGCTGGTGATAAATTAACCCCTGTTATTAAAGAGCTGCAAAGCCGCTTTGCTAACTTAGCAGTAGTAACAAATAATAATGGCACAGTTAAAACGGCGCAATTTAGTTACTCAGAGCAAGGGCGAAGCGCGTTTAACAAAGAAGTTATGAGCCAAACCCTCACAACTCTACGTTCGCGTATTGAAGAGCTGGGCATAACCGAAGCGGTAACACAACGCCAAGGTAAGCAGCGCATTCGTATTGAACTACCTGGAGTGCAAGATCCTACCGAGGCGAAACGCATTATTGGCGCAACGGCATCCCTGGGGTTTTATCAATTAAAAGCTGTGGGTGGGCAAACCTTTAATTTACAGACGGGCGGTACTATAAAACTCGACCCTGTGCCAATTTTTACCGGTGAGCATATTAATAACGCTCATGCTGGGCGCGACGATTGGAGCAAACCGCTAGTGCAGTTAAGCCTTGATAGCCAAGGCGGCGATGCTATGTCGGCATTTTCTAAAGCTAATATAGGTAAACCTATGGCGACGGTTTACTCAGAGTATTCGCAAAATGCTAAAGGAGAGGTAGTTAAAAAGAGTGAGGTTATTAATGTAGCCAATATTGCTCAGCACTTAAGTTCGCGTTTTAGCATAACCAATATGCAAAGCCCACAAGCCGCGGCCGACTTAGCGCTATTGTTACGTGCAGGCTCGTTAAGTGCGCCGGTTACTATAGTGCACGAACAAACCATAGGGCCAAGCTTAGGCAGCGAAAATATAAGTAACGGCTTAGCCGCCCTAATGTTAGGTATGGGTATTACTTTGGCATTTATGGCTATGTGGTACAGACGTTTAGGGTTAATTGCCAACGTAGCACTTATTTTAAATTTAACCTCTTTAGTGGGTTTAATGTCGTTATTGCCTGGGGTAGTGCTTACGCTTCCCGGCATTGCCGGATTGGTGCTAACCATAGGTATGGCAGTAGATACCAACGTCATTATATTCGAACGTATAAAAGAAGAGCGCCGTAAAGGCCGCGCGCCTTATCAAGCTATTGAGCAAGGGTATAAGCAAGCATTTAGCACTATTTTTGATGCCAATATTACCACTATGATCACTGCACTTATTTTATACGGTATAGGTTATGGGCCAGTGAAAGGCTTTGCAATTACTTTGGCGCTGGGTTTAGTAACCAGTATGTTTACAGGCGTGTATGTATCGAAAGTGTTGAGCCAAAGTTTGTATTTAAAATTGGGTAAAAAAAGCGGAGTAAGTACAGATGCTTAATTATTTTTTAAAAGGCGAAACCGGCACACGCATGCGTTTTATGGGCTTGGTTTTAAGTACAGTATTAGTATTGCTATCGGTAGTAACCTTAGCGCAAAAAGGGCTTAACTTTGGCCTAGATTTTACCGGTGGTTACTTAACAGAATTTACGACTAGCCAAAGTATTGAGCTAAAGCAGCTTAAAACTTTTATAGCTAAAAACCACAACGGTGAGTTTGAACTAACAGCGCAAGGGAATAACCACTTTCAATTAAGAGAAGCGCCAGCTATTAATCAATCTGCGAGTAATAGTAGCAACGATTGGCAAAGTGCGGTAACACAAAGCACCGACATAAATGCCACGGTATTGTCATCGGCCTATATTGGCTCGCAAGTGGGCGATGAGCTATTTGAACAAGGCTGTTTGGCACTTCTAGCAGCTATGGTTGCAGTAATGCTGTATTTAGCGATAAGGTTTGAATGGCGTTTAGCCCTTGGCTCGGTAGTTGCTTTAACACACGACTTAATATTGGTGCTGGGTTTGTTTTCGCTATTACAGCTTGAATTTAACTTAACCGTATTAGCCAGTTTATTAGCAATTATAGGCTACTCACTTAATGACTCTATAATTGTTGGCGACAGGGTGCGTGAGCTATTAAGAGTTAAATTAAATGCCAGTATGAGCGTATCCAGCATTATAAATAGTGCGATTAAAAGCACCCTAACGCGTACCTTAATTACCTCAGGTACCACTTTAGCCACAGTAGCAAGTGTGTGGCTATTAGCTGGAACACCGCTGCAAGGCTTTGCTATTGCGTTATTTAGTGGCATTGTTGTGGGTACGTTTTCATCTGTTTGTATTGCCGCCACCTTGCCCGAGCTAATGGGGTTAAGTGCTAAAAACTACGAAGTGAAAATAGATAGCCAAAGCCAAGCGCTCATGGATATGCCATAAAGGCTCAAAGCATACAAATAAACAAAGCTTAGGGGCCAAACTATTGTGTTTAGCCCCCGTAGCAATGTTAAACTGCTCGCAATATTTTACTGTATGTGTGTAAACCCCATGAACAAAGCCCACGTTATTGAACACCTTAAGTTTGCCCTAGAGGCGCAGCTTACCACCGCAAAAGTGGCCGCTAAAACAGCGCACGACACCGCCACGCACGAAGAAAACATAGCAGAAAACAAATACGATACCCTAGGGTTAGAGGCCGCCTATTTAGCCCAAGGCCAAGCGCAGCGCGTAAACGATTGCTATAAAAGCATGGAGTTATTTAAGCCCATATTTAATCAGCCAGCCAGTAGTAAAATAGCCATTGGCTCGCTAGTGTGCCTAGAGGATACAAATGAGCAGCAAAAATGGTTTTATTTAGGCCCAAGCGCAGGTGGGTTAACCGTAGAGGTTAAAGGCTTAACGATTGCCGTTGTAACCCCCGGCGCACCACTAGGTAAGCTGTTATTAAATAAACAAATTGATGATGGCATTAGTTTAACCATTGCCGATGTAAAGCACGATTATGACATTGTAGAAATTTTATAAAATATTGGTTGTAAGCAAAGCCCATTTTTAAGCACCACAAAACGTATTTATTCCCCCTCATTTTATTGTCGGATGGCATGGCTTCGCCATTTATCCGACCTACGTCAATGTTGTATATATCCTAAATTTACGCTTTATTTATTTGATGCGCTTTAAATAATATAGTGAGAATAAAATGCAATATCGTAGGAATTATGTAAAAGGAGGGTCATATTTTTTTACTGTTAATTTGCTCGATCGTAATAAGTCGTTATTAGTTGAACATATTGATTTATTACGCGAGGCTATTCGCTTTGTTAAATTACGAAGACCATTTTACATTGACGCATGGGTTGTGCTACCCGATCACCTTCATGCAGTTTTAACTTTGCCAGATAACGATAGTGATTACTCTGGGCGTTGGCGTGAAATTAAAAAGCGATTTTCAAAATCACTCCCAAAAACAGAATTTTTAACTCAAACAAGAAAACGTAAAAATGAGCGGGGAGTTTGGCAACGCCGCTTTTGGGAGCATACAATTAGGGATGATAATGATTATTGGCATCATGTTAACTACGTGCATTTTAACCCTATGAAACATGGCTTAGTTAGTAGGGTTGCTGATTGGCCTTATTCAAGTTTTCACAGAGCAGTTAAGCAAGGTGTTTACACGAATAATTGGTGTGGTGAAAAACCATAAATTATGTGTCGGATGGCGTGGCTTCGCCATCTATCCGACCTACAGCAATGTTTTATTGTGTAATTTCATACATATGGAATATTTAAACGTAGGTCGGATAAGCGAAGCGCCATCCGACAATCAAGCCGCATCACAATAATATTTTATCACCCGAAAGAGCCAAGGCAAGGTTATAAACACTTACCGTTCCCATAAATTATGTGTCGGATGGCGTGGCTTCGCCATTTATCCGACCTACAGCAATGTTTTATTGTGTAACTTCATACATATGGAATATTTAAACGTAGGTCGGATAAGCGAAGCGCCATCCGACAATCAAGCCGCATCACAATAATATATTATCACCCGAAAGAGCCAAGCCAAGGTTATAAACACTTACCGTTCCCATAAATTATGTGTCGGATGGCGTGGCTTCGCCACTTATTCGACCTACATCAATAATTTTCATCTTCACGCTAAAAATATCTCGTTTGTTAGTTTATCAAAAAGGCCTTATAAAGCAGATGTGGTTTAGGATTACCTAAACTAAAGCACCCATCTTATTAAGTGACACGCGCAATGCACCACTTAGTACGATGGGTGTTTCTATTTTTAATGCTTAATTATAAAAAATTAAGCATGCTTTTATAATTAGACTTAACTAGGAAAAGTCGTGTTTAAAACCTTAATTGTGGTTGATAACAACGAGCAAACTCTTGCTCAATCATTCGAAAATGTTATTACGTTTAATACTTACCTACGTGACTATCCAAAACGTGATGAACCTAAAACTCGCATTATTAACTTATGTGACTCAAGCCAATACTTGAGCAAAGGTTACTATTGCTCGCTACTCGCTGAAGCGCGTAAGCACCAAGTATTACCAAGTGTAAAAACAATAAATGCGTTACGTAGCGGCCAAGCACCTATGCACAATGTTGGCCAAATAGATGGCGCTCTATACTTTGGTAATGCCACTAACGATGAGCAAACAAAAGCGGCTAAATCGGTATTTAAACAATACCCGGCGCCTATTTTATTTGTTGATAACCAAGGCTTATTACAACAAGGGTCGTTATCGTCATTAGATGAGCAACAGTACAGCGATTTTGTAGCTAAGTTGAATAACTTTACCCAAACGCAATGGCGTATTACTGCGGAGCGACGTCGTTTTCGCTGGGACATGGCAATACTTGTTGATCACAATGAAAAGGTGCCACCAAGCGATAAAGACGCAATAGCAAAGTTTATTAAAGCAGCGGCTAAACATGGTATTAATGCCCAAGCATTAAGCTTTGACGAAATAGACAATATAGCCCAGTTTGATGCGTTATTTATTCGTCAAACTACAGCAATTGACCACCCAACATATCGCCTTGCTAGCAAGGCACAAAGCTTAGGTTTAGTGGTTATTGACGATGCGGAGTCTATTTTACGTTGTTGTAATAAAGTGTATTTACACGATGCGTTTAACTATCAAAAAGTACCTAGTTTAAAAACAGTGGTTGTGGCTGATCAGTCAAGCGAGACTCTTGAGCAGTTAGAAGCGGCGTTTACCTACCCGTTAGTATTGAAAATGCCAGAAGGCTCGTTTTCAAAAGGGGTATATAAAGTAACGAACCGTGCTGAGCTGGAAGCTAAGTTAACTGAGCTATTTGAATTTAGTGCTTTAGTGCTTGCACAAGAATACATGTACACCGAATACGATTGGCGAGTAGGGGTACTAAATGGCCGTGCAATTTACGCGTGTCGTTACTTAATGGCGCGTAACCATTGGCAAATTTATAACCACGATGCAAAGCGGTTTTTTTCGGGTGGCTTTGAAACATTGCCTACTTTTGAATTACCAAAAGCGGTATTAGATGCAGCATTAAAAGCGTGTAAAACAGTGGGTAAGGGTTTATATGGCGTTGATGTAAAAGAACATCAAGGGCGTGCTTATGTACTTGAAGTAAACGATAACCCAAGTATTGATCATAAAGTAGAAGACGGCTATTTAGGCGATGAGCTTTATATGATCATTATGGATGAGTTTAAACAACGCCTTGAAGCGAGGGGGCGTGGTTAATGGCAAAAGCCATGGTTGAGAGTGTGGTTAATGAACAGACTGAGCAAGTGGTTATTCGCCAAGCGCTTATCAGTGATTTAACCGCGCTTACAGCACTTGAAAATGCTTGCTTTAGTAACGACAAGCTTAGCCCGCGCAGTTTAAAGCGCTGGCTAAGTGCTAAGCACGGTATTTTATTAGTTGCCGAGCAAAATAATGCGTTATGCGGTTATGGGCTAATTTGGTGCCATAAAGGCACTCGTCTAGCGCGTCTTTATTCGCTTGCTGTATTACCTACCATGCAAGGCAAAGGCATTGCAAAAATGCTACTTATTGCACTTGAAAAAGCCACCGCAGAGCGTGGGCGAATTTATCTGCGTTTAGAAGTGGCTGTAAATAACGACAGCGCAATTGGTTTGTATAAAAGCTTAGGTTATCGGGTGTTTGGTCAATATAGCGATTATTACGACGATCACAGCGATGCGCTACGCATGCAAAAAAACATTCGTAAAACCAGTGAGCTTAAGTTAGCACGGTTAACTCCGTGGTATCAGCAAACTACTGAGTTTACCTGTGGTCCTGCGGCGTTGTTAATGGCTATGGGGAGCTTAGATGCTAGCACTGAACTGACTCAATCGCATGAGTTGTCGTTATGGCGAGAAGGCACTACTATTTTTATGACCTCTGGGCATGGCGGCTGCCATCCGTTTGGTTTAGCACTGGCGGCACATAAACGTGGTTTTAACAGCGAGGTAATTGTTAATACCCTAGAGCCGTTGTTTTTAGATGGCGTGCGCAGTGAAAATAAAAAAGTAGTATTAGCAACGGTACATCAGCAGTTTGTAGATGGCATAACCGCTGCCAAAATACCGCTTAGTAATAAAGATGTTGAGCTTGAAGACATTGAGCGTTGGCTGAAGCAAAATTTTAGCGTGTTGCTATTAATAAGCACTTATCGGTTTGATGGTAAAAAATCGCCGCATTGGGTGTGCGTTACGCATTTAGATGAGCACTGTGTGTATGTTCATGATCCGTTTTGTGAGCCAGGAAGTGATAGTCAATTGGCTATAGATTGCCAATATGTGCCTATTGCCCGCAGCGACTTTAGTAAAATGTCGGCGTTTGGTAGCCAACGCTTAAGAACAGCTGTGGCTATTGCTAAATCAAAAGATTGTTAAAATAAAATTAAACTATTCATATATGAATAACGAGGAAATTACGTGTTTTTACCTGATTTATTTGATGTAGCTCCGTACTCATGGGCTGCAATTGGTACGGCGGCATTTTGTGGCGCTATTATTGGTATTGAGCGCCAATTACGTGGCAAACCTGTGGGTATTCGTACTTCTGCGTTAATTACTTTAGGTACCTATTTATTTTTATCGACCGCGTTTAATTTACAAGGCGATGTAATTGACCACTCTCGCGTAGTGGGACAAATAATTACTGGTATTGGCTTTTTGGGTGCAGGCGTAATGCTAGCTAAAGACGGCGCTGTGGTAGGAGTAACGTCGGCAGCAACCATTTGGGTGTTAGCGTCTATTGGTGTAATGATAGCCACCGAAAACTTGGGCGCAGCTATTAAGCTTTCTGTGCTGGTGGTCGGTATTTTATACGGTGTTGATGTGCTTGAAGCTAAGTTTAAAAGCTTAAGTAAAGGTGTGCACACTAAAGTTAAAATTTATTCAAAACGCTATTATCGCAAAAGTGAAAATGAAACAGAGCGCCACTTATAAAGTGGCGTTTTTATAATTAAGTTTATAACTAACTTAATACTGATTTTTGATGCACTAAAGCATCGCAAAGTGCTTGTGGGCGGCCTAAATAATAGCCCTGAACCTTATCGACACTTAGTTTGCGGAGGGTGTTTATTTCTTCTAGTGTTTCTATGCCTTCGGCAATAATATTACAGCCAATGTCTTTAGCAAATCCGCATAACGCTTTAGCTAATAAATATTTACGACGATCGCTATTTATGTTTCGGGTAAGGCTAATATCAAGTTTAATAATATCTGCTTGTAGCTCCAAAATATGCTGAAAAGAAGAATACCCTGCACCAACATCGTCTATAGCTAGGCGTATGCCTTTTTTACGCAGTGGCGCGAGTGCCGTTAACATTTCATTGTAGTTGGCAATAGGAGAGTGTTCGGTTACCTCCAATACTATATTGCTGCAATCAGAAATAGCAGCTAATGCATTGGCAACGGCATCACTTAGTATATGCTCTGGAGAGGTGTTAATTGACACATACACCTCTTTATTAAAATGACTCATATTGCCTAAAACATTGTTTATTGCCAACATTTCTAGGGCTTCACCTAAACCAAACTGTGCTGCTTCATCAAACCAAATATTAGGTGTTCTATAGGGCTCAACAAAAAAGCGAGACAAGGATTCGTAACCCGAAACTTTATTTGTGTTTAAGCTATATATAGGCTGGTAGTAAATTTCAATATTATTTGTATTTATAATATTAAGTACGTTAGATTTAATAAGTTGTTTTGCTTCATTGTCTTGTATTTGTGTATCAATAAGCTGTGAAGCCAGATCTGAAATTAAATTTAAAAACGCCAGATCACGCTTGTTTAATGTGTCGTCTTTTTGTTCGTTATAGCAGCAAAATGTGCCATAAATATCGCCGTTAGATAAGGTAATTGGCACGCCAATATAAGCGCCAATATTAAGCTTTTTAGTAACCGGCATATTGCGGGTTATACTATTTTTACTGATGTCAGGTATTATATTATCTAGTTCATTATTGGCTAATTTATTACAGTAGGTTTCGTTTATGGGATCAAAATTACCTACTTTTACAATCTCGTTAGGGCGTTTGGTATCAACTAATTTAAATATACGTTTAGAGTCTTTAAACTCAGAAATAAAAGCAACGTCCATATCAAGGTGTTTACGAATAAGTGCTAGCAAGCGAGTTAGTCTAGTATTGAGATCAGTCTCTGCTTCAATATCTAATAGTAAATTTTCACTAAAATTTACATGCATATTTCCAACTTCCTGTGTTTTAGTTAATGGTTTATATTAATACAGTAGCTTGGCTTGTTTTTAAAGTATTAACCAAACAATTTTTTTCTCACTACTTTACGATACTCACTGGGTGTTTGGTTCAATATTTTTCTAAATATTCGCGTTAAATGACCTTGATCATTATAGCCTACTTCTAACGCTACTTCCTGAATTGATAAATTTGACGAAGCGAGCAACTCTTTAGCACCTTCTACTCGTAACTGTTGCCAATACTCAATAGGGCTTTGGTTGGTAGCTGCTTTAAAGCGCCGCGTAAAAGAGCGATAGCTTAAATTAAACTGTGCGGCTACATCCTGTAAATTAAGCTCTGTTGCTAAGTTAGTTTTTAACCAAAATTGAATTTGGGCAATTAATTCATCGGGATGGCGATCAACCGCACCTTCAAGATAGCGCTGATCTTCGTAGGGTTTGCGTATTTCGTGGGAAAAATTGCGCTCAACATGCTGCGCTGCAGCTTTGCCATAATACTGGCTAATAATATGCACTATTACATCGGCTAGGGCGTTTAGGCTGGCTACGGTATAGAGTCGCTCGGATTGAGTAATAAAAAAGTCAGGCTTTAACAGTACCTTGGGGTAGTCGTGACTAAATTGTTTAGCGTAATGCCAATGGGTGGTTGCTGGGTGCCCGTCAAGTAACTTGGCCTCTGCTAGTAAACAGTTGCCAGTGCCTACACCTATAATATGGCTGCCATTAGTAAAACTTTGCCCCAACCAAGTAACTATATTTTGATTAGTGCGTACAACTGGGCGCGGGTTTCGCCAAATACCGGGCACTATTACTAAATCGCAATTGGGGGTATTGCTGGTGGCGCAATCGGGAAGGATTGCCAAGCCGGTACGATTACTTATTGGTTCAAGGTTTTTAGCAACTAAATGAATAGCGAGTGGCCTAAAGTTTTGTTTATTAATATGGCCTTTTGCAAAGGCTTCGCCCGCTCTCAACATTTCTATAGGGAGGGTTAAACTCGTTATTAATAAGTGTTGGTAAACAGCAATAGCTATATTTAATGGGGGGTTACTCTGTTTATCAGTCATATAGATGCTCCGACCAGTTAGAGTTGGCCTTTTATGCTTAATATTTGGCTATTAAAGCACAAAGAGTGGTGCGCAATCCATTTAAACTAGTGTCATATTCTTATAACACGTTTTTTAAAGGTAAATTATGACCGCATTACCCGTAATTGTAGGCATGGGAGGCATTAATGCCGCTGGCCGTACTTCTTTTCACCAAGGTTACCGCCGTATTGTGTTAGACAGTTTAAGTGCACAAGATCGTCAAGAAACGTTTTTAGGCCTCGCCACCTTGATGAATTTAGTTAGTGTTGTTGATAATCAACTACAAGACACTCAAGGTAACAATGTTGAGCAAAGCGACATAGAAGCACGTTTTGGTGAACAAATAATTGCCGGCACGCTTATTCGTAAAATCGAAAACGAACATTTTGATCCAGACGCTACCCCATGGCAGCAAAAAATGACGCTAAGCAACTCGGATGAGAATGCGATTGTGTTTGAAACCCGTGCTCGCGATTTACCACAACCGATACCTGCAAGCTGGCAGGTAGAGCAGCTCGAAGGTAAAAAAGTTAAAGTTACTATTGCCGCAGATATAGATGTTAAACACGCTTCAACTCGTGACAACCCGATTAAATCGGCAGGGCAGTTTCCTACTGGGTTTGATCCGTCAGTAATGTATAACAGCCGCTATCAGCCACGTGGTTTGCAAGCAACTATTTTTGCTGCTACCGATGCAATAAAGTCAACCGGGCTTGATTGGCAACATATAATGAATAGCGTAGAGCCAGACAAAATTGGTACCTATTCGGCGTCGGTTATTGGCCAAATGGATGACACAGGTTTAGGTGGCTTAGTTAAAGCTCGCCAGCAAGGCGACCGCGTAAGCACTAAGCAATTAGCGCTGGGTTTAAATACTATGTCGACCGATTTTATTAATGCGTATGTAACGGGCAACGTAGGTACTACGTTTTCAACTTCGGGCGCATGTGCTACGTTTTTATATAACTTACGCGCAGCGGTTAACGATATACAAGCCGGGCGCACTCGCGTTGCTGTAGTAGCCAGTGTTGAATGTGCTATTACGCCAGAGGTTATAGAAGGCTTTGGTAACATGAGCGCACTGGCAAACGTTGAAGGTTTGCGCCGTTTAGATAACTTAAGTAATACAGATGAGCCCGACTATCGTAAAAGTAGCCGTCCGTTTGGCGAAAACTGTGGCTTTACGCTAGGTGAAGGCGCGCAAGTGGCTATTTTAATGGATGATGCTCTAGCACTAGAGTTAGGCGCTGACATTATGGGGTGTGTGCCAGATGTATTTGTAAATGCCGACGGGATTAAAAAGTCAATTACTTCACCAGGGCCGGGTAACTACATTACTATGGCAAAATCGGCGGCACTGGCAAGTAGCTTATTAGGTAAAGAAGCCCTGCAACAGCGCAGCTTTATATTAGCCCATGGTTCAAGCACGCCATTAAACCGTGTAACCGAGTCATTGATTTATCATAAAGTGGCACAAACCTTTGCTATTGATAACTGGAAAGTAACTGCGCCAAAAGCATATGTTGGCCATACTATTGCTCCTGCAAGTGGCGATCAGTTAGCTATAGCATTAGGTGTATTTAGCCACAATATTATGCCTGGTATTACGACTATAGATAAAATAGCCGACGATGTTTACGCTGATCATCTAGATATTAGAAACAGCCACTATGATTGCGGTGATATGGATATTGCATTTATTAACTCAAAAGGCTTTGGTGGTAACAATGCTACCGCTACAGTATTGTCTGCAAAAATAACACTGCAAATGCTTGCCAAGCGCCATGGCAAAAGCGTTATGGATGATTATGCTAATAAAAATGTGGCTGTAAAAGCAGCGCAACAAAGCTATCAATCACAAGCAGACTTAGGCCAATACCAACTAATTTATCGTTTTGGTGATGGCTTAATTGACGACAACGACATTGTTATAGATGAGCAAAGCATACACCTTCCTGGCTTTGAAAAAGCGATTGCTTTTAATACAAAAAATCCCTATCAAGACATGTTTTAAGCACACATTCTTGTTTGGTAAGGCGCTTTTATAGCGCCTTTTTTGTTTTTATTAAGATATAAAATTAAGAGGTTACTTAAACTTTTTAATATAGCGTAATGTTATAAAGTTAATAATGGCCAGTAAAATAGCTATTTCGTAGCGACTGTAGGCCACAGCAATACCAATTAAACCCATATTCCAAATGCTCGCCGCGGTGGCAGTACCTGAGGTGGACTGGTTATTTTTTAAAATTGCGCCACCGCCAATAAAGCCGATACCGGTAATGATCCCCTGTAACATTTTTGATTGTGCTTCAGAGGAGTCAAGTACAGACAACGCAATTAACGCATAACCACATGATGCCACCGCTACTAACGGAAAGGTACGCAGCCCCGCACCATCTTGGCTGCGCTCTCTGTCGTAGGCCATTGGCAAAGCGAGTAAATAAGCTATGCCTAAGTGAATCAGATTATCAACGATTTCGTGCCACTGTAAATCAATTTCCATGATCTTGCCTTTTTAGTTAATCTTAATAACTAGCTAGCAATCTGTAAGCCATTTATTTAATATTTTAAATTCAGTAATTTAGGTTTGCCTTTATTTTTATTCTGCCTGGCTTGGTAATAGTTACACTACTATTTTACTATTTTACTATTTTACTAAGTAGTTAGTTTGATATCGCTTTTGAATATCCATATTCTTTTACTTATATTAAAGGTAATTATGTACATCACTTGCCTTTTAAAAAAAACAATAAATACAGCCACTAAACTTGAAAAAAACGCGTTATTACTGCGCGTTAGCAACCTCTGATGATTCTGCCGTTTTGGTTATACGCCTGGTCGTTTGCGTTGGGATTGTATGCTTGCGTATTATTAGTTGAAAATAACGAGCCTTTAAATCACAGCGTTGCGATTGTAGGTGCATTCCCTTTTTTGATTATATATTTACTGCAATTAATTGGTTTTGTTAAGGAGTTTATAAAAAAGGAAGTGCATGAGTAATGTGCTTTGTTTAACACCGTTACAATTTAAAATTTAAAATTTGATTTTATTTTACAAGGTCAGCATGCTCTAAATAAGCTTATGGGTAGAGCCACAGCAAGCAGGGTAATAAAAGGCGAGTGAATACTGATGCAAGTAAGGACGTTTTTTTAATAGTTTAAAATAATGTGTAGAGGGTTCTCTACACATTATTACTACAAACAATAATATTGTTATGCAGACAAATACTGATGATGAAATACCAAGTGCTGATCAATAAAGCTACTGATAAAAAAGTAACTATGATCGTACCCGGTTTGCATTTCTAGGGTCAGTGGGTAGTCTTTTTGTTTTGCAACAGCCACTAAATTTTGCGGTTTTAATTGCTCGTCTAAAAAGTTATCGGCATCGCCTTGGCTCACTAACATTGGCAAGTAGTTACTTTGCTCAGCTTTAGCCATTAATTTGCAGCTGTCGTATTGTGCCCATGTTGTTTTATCGGCTCCTAAATAACCCGTAAACGCTTTAACGCCCCATGGGCAATTAATAGGGTTTACTATAGGGCTAAACGCCGAGGCACTAACATAATCCTGTGGGTTTTTAAGGGCGATCATCAACGCACCGTGGCCGCCCATTGAATGACCACTAATTGCTTTTGTGCTAGTCACTGGAAAGTGCTGCTCTATAAGCGCGGGTAATTCATTCACTACGTAGTCGTACATATTAAAGTGAGTGTTGTAAGGGGCTTGTGTCGCGTTAACATAAAACCCAGCGCCTTGAGCAAAATCGTAGCTGTCTTCGTTAGGAACATTATCCCCACGAGGGCTAGTGTCGGGTGCCACAATAGCAATACCTAGCTCAGCTGCTTTTTTGAATGCGCCTGCTTTTTGCATAAAGTTTTCGTCGGTGCAGGTTAAACCTGAAAGCCAATAAAGTACCGGTACTTTATTACTTTCACTAGCGCCGGGCGGCAAAAAAACGGCAAAACGCATAGTACAATGAGTGCTTACAGCGCTGTGCGTATATTGTTTATGCCAGCCACCGGATACTTTTACACTTGAGATATTTTCTAACATGATAATCCTCAAAAGCCGCTTATATCCACACCGTGAATACAAGCGATTGGTTTATTGCTTAGTAATGAATAACGGTACGAATGCTTTTGCCTTCGTGCATTAAATCAAATGCATCATTAATGTCTTCAAGGCCCATTGTGTGGGTAATAAAGTCATTTAGTGCAAACTCGCCAGCCATGTAACGTTCTACAATTTCAGGTAGTTGTGAGCGGCCTTTAACACCACCAAATGCGCTACCACGCCATACACGCCCAGTAACTAATTGGAATGGACGAGTAGCAATTTCTTGGCCAGCGCCTGCTACACCAATAATTACCGACTCACCCCAACCTTTATGACAACACTCAAGTGCTGAGCGCATAACATCAACATTACCAATACATTCAAACGAGTAGTCAACGCCGCCATCGGTCATTTCAACAATTACGTCTTGAATTGGCTTGTCGAAGTCTTTTGGATTAATTAAATCGGTTGCGCCAAGCTTGGTTGCTAACTCGTATTTAGAGTTGTTTATATCGATACCGATAATACGACTCGCACCGGCCATTTTTGCGCCAATAATAGCTGATAAACCTATGCCACCTAAACCGAAAATAGCTACAGTGTCGCCCGCTTTTACTTTAGCTGTGTTTGTTACTGCGCCCATACCTGTTGTTACGCCACAGCCTAGTAAGCATATTTCTTCTAAAGACGCTTCTTTGTTTACTTTAGCTAAAGAGATTTCTGGCAGTACTGTGTACTCAGAGAAAGTTGAGCAACCCATGTAGTGGTAAATTGGCTGACCGTCTTTATAAAAACGTGTTGTACCGTCTGGCATTAAGCCTTTACCTTGGGTTTCGCGCACAGCAGAACACAGGTTAGTTTTGCCCGAGGTACACATTTTACATTCACCACATTCTGCGGTGTATAAAGGAATAACATGATCGCCAATTTCTACGCTGGTTACGCCTTCGCCGATTGCATATACAACACCAGCGCCTTCGTGGCCTAAAATTGCAGGGAATATACCTTCAGGATCTTCACCCGATAATGTAAATGCATCGGTATGACATACACCAGTAGCGGTAATTTTTACCATTACTTCGCCTTTTTTAGGCATCATCACATCAACTTCTTCAACACTAAGTGGTTGATTAGGACCCCAAGCAATAGCTGCTTTTGATTTAATAAATTCTGACATGTGCTTATCCTTTGTAGTGGGTAGATAATAATTGTAGACCCAATTTGCTTGGGTGATGTAGCTATTGTATTTGTTTCTCAAATAATGATAATCTCAATTTTATTAAAACACTTTTTCAGAACTGTAACAATGGCACGATGGGATGGAATAGACGAATTTATTGCGGTAGGTGAAGAAGGTAGTTTTACCGCTGCAGGCAAAGCAATTGGGCTGTCGGTTGCGCATATTAGCCGCCATGTTAGTGCGCTTGAACAACGCTTAAATACACAGTTGCTAACGCGCACAACGCGTAAAGTGGTTTTGACCAAAGAAGGTGAGGTGTTTTTACACCAAATAAAGCATTTACAACATGCAATGGATGATGCCACGCAAAGTTTAGCGCAACAGCAAAGTACGCCAAAAGGTAAAATTAATCTAACAGCCCCGGTAATGTATGGCGAGAGCTTTATTATGCCAATAGTGCATAATTTTATGCACGACCACCCCGATGTAGAAGTCGTTGCTACGCTCAGTAATGAGCAAGAAAACTTATTAGAAGGTGGTTTTGATCTAGCTATTAGACTGGGGCATTTAAAAGACTCGAGCTTAAAAGCACGGCGCTTAAGTGCACGGCGTTTTATTATGTGTTGTGCCCCTGATTATTTAACCCGATTTGGCGAGCCACACACATTAGGTGAGCTAATAAATCATCAATGTTTAGTGGGGAATAGTCGTTATTGGCGGGTAAACGAAGGAGGGCGCGAAAAGCATATTAAAATAGCTGGGCGACTGCAATGTAATAGTGGCTGGGCGTTGGTAGATGGCGCTAAAAAAGGTTTAGGGATTATTCAGCTCCCTAATTACTACATTGAAAACGAGTTAAAAACAGGGCAGTTAGTGCCTATTTTAACATCCTATCAGCCGCTGCAAGAAGGGGTATGGGGTGTGTATCCGCCTCGACAGTTTGTGGCAACTAATGTAAGGGTGCTACTTGATTATTTAGTCGCAGGACTAAAAGCTTAATAGCGGGTTAATCATTTAATTTTTATTCTAGCCAAGTATCAGATTTTTAAATATTTATTACATTTAGTGGCATACCCAAGTACGGATTATTCGTGTTATTATAAGTTACTATTTTTAGGATAAGTGTTTAAAAACAATATGTTTCAACCGGTTAGTTTGTTTATTGGGCTTAGATATAGTCGCTCCTCAAAAGGGAATGCGTTTATTTCATTTATCTCGTTTTTTTCTATTGCCGGTATTGCGATTGGCTTAATGGCATTATTTACTGTCAGTTCAGTAATGAATGGCTTTGAAAGCAGCTTAAAAACCAATATGCTTGGGCTTATTCCGCATGTTGAAGTGCAAGCTAATAAGCGTACTGCAGCGCAAATGAGTAGTTTAAAAGCAGATCTTGAACAATCTCCTTATGTAAGTACTGTAAGCCTTTATCAGCATGGTGAAGCTATATTACAAACCAATAAAGATTTACACGGTGTGTTGCTGCAAGGCTTATATGGCGATGACGGCTCGCTCTATAAAATTACCGATAAAATAGTACAAGGAAATTGGCAAACAGTACTTAATAAAAACTATAGCATTGCCATTAGTCGCTACCTGAGCCGTAAATTAGGTGTTGGTTTGGGAGATAAGCTGCGGGTTATTATGCCAAATGCTTCTACCTATACACCGCTTGGGCGAATGCCTAGCCAACGCTTGTTTAAAATAGCAGCCATTTACGAAACTGGCTCTGAAATTGACATGGGGCTGGCTTTTACCAGTGGTGCGTCGTTGCAACGCGTATTAAAGCTGGATCAAAACACTGCACCTAATTTAAGTATTTCTTTGTATGAACCCTTTGCATTGGATGAATTTATACAGGCCAGCAAACTAATATTAAAAGATCATACCTATACAGATTGGCGCAGCAGCCAAGGCACATTATTTGCTGCTGTAGCAATGGAAAAACGGATTATGTCGATGTTATTAGGGCTTATTGTGCTGGTTGCGGTATTTAATATTGTCTCTGCGCTAACGATGATGGTAAGTGAAAAACAAGGCGAAGTCGCTATTTTACAAACCTTGGGTTTAACACCATCGCAAGTACAAAAAGTGTTTATGGTGCAAGGACTTTATAATGGCGTGATTGGCACCGCAGTAGGGGCATTTTTAGGTGTATTACTTAGTTTATATATTAATGAGTTATTAGCATTAGTAGGGTTAAATTTGATGGCAGGTATAGAGTTGCCGGTAAAATTTGATGTGCCAAGCCTAATTGTTATCGCTTGTTCGAGTATTGCTATGAGCTTTTTAGCCACTGTTTACCCAGCGCGCAAAGCCGCAAAAGTAAAACCAGCCGAGGTATTGCGTTATGAATGATTTAGTTATTAGTTGTGAAAATTTAAATAAAGTTTATCAAGATGGTAGTAACCAAGTTGCAGTATTAAAAGGGGTTGATTTAGCCCTGCAACAAGGTGAAATGCTGGCTATTGTGGGCAGCTCTGGTTCGGGTAAAAGTACCTTATTGCATATACTCGGTACGCTCGATACTGCAACATCTGGCAGTGCTAAAATTAAAAATCAAGAAGTGGCTAAGCTCTCCCGTACAGAGCAAGCGGCATTTAGAAATAAAAACTTAGGCTTTATTTATCAATTTCATCATTTACTGATGGAATTTAGCGCGGTAGAAAATGTAGCTATGCCGCTTTTAATTAAAGGACTAAGTGCTAAAGCTGCGAAAGTAGCTGCATTAGAAATGCTTGAAAAAGTGGGCCTAGCACATCGTAGCTCTCATAAGCCGTCGGCACTGTCTGGTGGTGAGCGCCAACGAGTGGCAATTGCGCGCGCGCTCGTTACTAAACCGGCATTAGTGCTTGCCGATGAGCCAACCGGTAATTTAGATAAACAAAACGCGATTAAAATATACGACTTAATAAATGAGCTTAATAAAAGTTTAAATACCAGCTTTGTGGTGGTAACACACGACTTAGAGCTGGCCGACAAACTCGGTAAAATAGCCTATTTAGATGATGGAAAACTTACTATTAAAGAGTCGCAACATGTTGCTTAGTGCGTTTATAAGTAAACGCTTTAGAGCGTATTCTGGTCATAAAGATGAAAAAAATGGCTTTGTAAGCTTTATAGCTAAAGCATCTACTGTGGGTATTTTATTGGGCGTTGCGGTTTTAATAGTTGCGCTGTCGGTAATTAATGGCTTTGAGCAGCAATTAGTGCATCGCTTATTAAGCGTAGTGCCGCAGGTGGAATATGTAGCGCCTAATAGGCCAATTGCTAATTGGCCACAAAAAGTTGAGCAGCTTCAACAGCAAGATCATGTAACCGGCGCCGCGCCATTTATTGCAGTTAACGGCATGGCGCAATTTAAAAGCCAATTAAAAGCAGTAGAAATACGCGGGGTTGAGCCTTCATTAGAGGGGAGCGTGTCGGCTATTAATCAATTTACCAAAGGCAAATTGGTGAGCCAGCTTGGCATTGATGAAGTTATTTTAGGCAAGCAAATAGTTAACCAACTCGATGCCAGCGTGGGCGATAGTATTACCTTACTTATTCCTCAAATAGCTCAGCAAGGGCAGTCATTATTAGCCCCTAAGCGAGTAACGCTGTTACTTGCAGGTATTGTTGAAATGGGGGGGCCAATAGACAGCACAGCTGCATTTATCCACCTTAATAAAGCGCAGCAAACATTAGGTTACGATGAAAGCCAAGTAACCGGGCTTCGCCTAAGCGTTGATGACGTATTTACCGCGCATCAAATTGCGCTACGGGTAGGGCAAACCATAGACGACTATGTATATATTTCTAGTTGGTTTAGAACGCAAGGCAGCTTATACCAAGATATACAAATGGTGCGTACCATAGTTTATATTGTGGTGTTTTTAATTATAGCTGTGGCAAGTTTTAATATTGTGTCCTCATTGGTAATGGAAGTACGCGAAAAACAAGGCAATATTGCTATTTTAAAAACCATGGGCGCAAAAGACAGTACCATTTTAGCTACCTTTGTAATGCAGGGGTTAACGCAAGCTTTTGTAGGTGTGGTATTAGGCAGCTTAATTGGTGTGGTACTGGCAATAAATATTAGCGAATTATTTACTTGGCTCAGCCAACTCTTTGGCGCAAACCCACTTCAAGGAGTTTATTTTATAGAGTTTTTACCCAGTAAGTTAGTGTGGCAAGATATTGTGGTAACAGTTGTTGTTACTTTTATTTTAGCGGCGTTAGCTACTATTTATCCGGCGTGGCAAGCAACAAGAGTTGACCCTGCAAAAGTGCTGGGTAATTAGCGGCATTGGTAGCGTGTGCGCTGCTAAATAAAAACTAATAGGGCAGTATTGGCAAGTCTGTTAAACTAGAGCGCTTATTTACAAGCTAACAATAACTAACCATTGGGTTAGCATTTACTACTCTGGGATTTACTTTGACAAATAACGATATTTTACGCCGCATTCGCTACACTTTTAATTTAACCGACACCGCTATGGTAAATGTTTTTGCTGCAGCTGAGCATACGGTTACTACAGAGCAAGTAATTGCTTGGTTAACTAAAGAAGGCGAAGAGGCTTACACTGAAATAAGTGATACAGAGTTTGCAACTTTTTTAAATGGTTTTATTAATACGCAACGTGGTAAGCGCGAAGGCGAGCAACCTGCTCCTGAGAGCAAGTTAAATAACAATATTATTTTTATGAAGCTGCGTATTGCTTTAAATATGAAAGCGGAAGATGTGATTGCGACGCTGGCACTCGTTGACTTTAATTTGAGTAAGCATGAGCTAAGCGCGTTTTCTCGTAAAGTAGATAACAAGCACTACCGCGTATGTAACAACCAGGTACTTCGTTTATTTTTAACGGGTGTACAACAGCAGGTTCGTCCACAAAGCACTGCTGAGTAAGCAAGGTAAAGCCATTACTCTTTCAAAACGCTAAAACAGCCCTTGTTTTAGCGTTTTGTTGTTTTTAAGTTAAATATATTTCAACTTGTTACACGCCTACTTTAAAATTGTTCAATACCGCTTAATAAACTAGCAATTGAATGAGATCATTTAAATATCAAGTAATTACCTCCTTTGTTAGCTGTATGTTTGGTTTTAGTAACCGTGCACTGTATTTTTATATCGTTAAAGTGAATAAAAATTCGCCTAGTCGCTGTTTTATTTTTACACAACAGTAAAATAATTCAACTTGAATGACGTGCAACACCACTCTTTCTAATGGTAAGGTGTATGAAAATTATGATTTTAAAATAGATTTATATTCAAAAAACAAACTCAATCATACTTACCCGAATTCTCAAATTTTAAAAATAGCTTACACGGAAGAATAATTATGAATTATATACATAGTACGATAGCTCAATTAAAGCAAACTAGCCCCGCGCAAAGTGAGTTTTATCAAGCTGTTGAAGAAGTACTAGAATCTTTAGAACCTCTTTTTGCAAAAACTACAAATTATCAAAAAGAAGCCATTATAGAAAGAATGGTAGAGCCAGAGCGTCAACTAATGTTTCGTGTACCTTGGGTTGACGACGAAGGTAATATTCAAGTAAATAAAGGCTATCGCATTGAATTTAGCTCTACCTTGGGCCCATATAAGGGGGGCTTGCGTTTTCACCCGAGTGTTAATGCCAGTATTATTAAGTTTTTGGGTTTTGAGCAAGTGTTTAAAAACTCATTAACCGGCCTACCTATTGGTGGTGGTAAAGGCGGTGCTAACTTTGATCCAAAAGGGCGCTCAGACGGTGAAATAATGCGTTTTTGCCAATCATTTATGAACGAGTTATACCGCCACATTGGCCCAACTACCGACGTACCTGCAGGGGATATTGGTGTTGGCGCACGCGAAATTGGTTATTTGTTTGGCCAGTACAAGCGTTTAACAGGGCGTTACGATGGTGTGTTAACCGGTAAAAGCCTAATGTGGGGTGGCTCGTTAGTTCGTAAAGAAGCAACTGGCTACGGCGCAGTGTACTTTGCAAACTACATGCTACAAAACCGCGATGATAGCCTAGCTGGAAAACGTTGTTTAATTTCGGGCTCGGGTAATGTTGCTATTTATGCGATGGAAAAGCTGTATCAATTAAATGCAAAACCAATTACCTGTAGTGACTCTCGCGGTACACTATTTCATGACGCGGGTATAGACTTAACGCTTATTAAAGAGTTAAAAGAGCAGCAACGTGGCTGTTTAAGCAAATATAAAGAAAGCTACCCAGAAGCTACTTATATTGCTCGCGCAGATTACCCAGAAGATGGGCATGCAGTGTGGCGTTTTAAAGCCGATGCTGCGTTCCCGTGTGCCACTCAAAATGAGTTAACTCAAGGCGATGCAAAAGCGCTACTAAGCAATGGCTGTATTTTGGTGAGTGAAGGTGCAAACATGCCTTCGACCAAAGACGCGATTGACTGCTTTATTAAAGCCAAAATAGCTTACGGCCCAGGTAAAGCTGCTAATGCGGGCGGCGTTGCAACCAGCCAATTAGAAATGGCGCAAAATGCCAGTATGCAAAGCTGGACTTTTGAAGAAGTGGATGCAAAATTACAGCACATAATGAAAAACATTTTTAATATTGCTAACGAAACAGCGGCAGAATTTGGCCAACCTACTAACCTGTTACTTGGCGCTAATATTGCTGGTTTTCGCCGTGTTGCCGATGCAATGATAGAGCAAGGCGTAGTTTAACTAAAATAGTTTAAAGCAATTGCAGCTTATTGCTGTGAGAGCCTGTACTTAAAAACACCCCATAAATTTAGCTATTTACAGGGTGTTTTATTTAAATAACCGCTTAAGTTAGTTATAACGCTATAAAGCCAAGCTATAACAGCGTAGGATCAGGCTACTTTCGAATGAAAATAGGTTTGCACTTCGCGGTGCATTAACATAAAAAATTATGCAACTAACTGCAAAAGCATCACTTCCTAACGCATTACTTATCTCTATTAGTACACCTCACTTTAAAGGCGATGAAGCAATTGAGTCGCTTGCAGAATTGGCACGCCTAGTTACCACTCTTGGCTTTAAAGTAGTTGGTACACAATCACAAAAGCAAAGTTCTACCCAAAAAGTAAATGTACTGGGTTCAGGTAAACTGGCTGAAATAGCGCACCTTACTGGTAATAAAGGTTCTGCTGCAGATGAGAAAGAGGGTGAGAATTTTCTTGATGACGATCCATTATCCGACATGCCATCAGAAATTCCATCAGACGGTTTAGATTTTGCTTGTGCCGATGTTGTCGTGTTTGACTGCGATTTAACGCCTTCTCAACTACGTAATGTGGAAAACCAGTTAGGTGTGGAAGTATTTGACCGCACCGGCATAATTATTGAAATATTTAGCCGCCATGCGCGTACTAAAACAGCAAAATTACAGGTTGAAATTGCTCGCCTTAACTATGTAGCGCCGCGTCTGCGTGAAACATCTACCGGCGATAAAGAACGCCAAATGGGTAAGGGCGCAGGGGAGACAACGCTTGAGCTTAACCGTCGTAAAGTACGCGACCAATTAGCTGAGTTAAAGCGTGAACTGGTAAATGTTCAAGATGTAATGATGGACAGACGAGAACAGCGCTCAGAGCTATTTTCAGTGGCTTTAATTGGTTATACCAATGCGGGTAAATCGTCGATGATGCGCGCAATTACGGGCAGTGATGTAGAGGGCGAAAACAAACTTTTTGCCACGTTGGACACCACAGTTCGTGCTTTGTATCCAATAACGCAACCACGCATATTAGTATCAGATACAGTTGGTTTTATTAAAAAACTACCGCATGATTTAGTTGCTTCATTTCATTCAACTTTAGCCGAAGCACATGATGCGTCGCTGTTGTTATATGTAGTTGATGCATCGGATGCGTCTTTTCGCTCACAACTTGATGTAGTGCATAATGTATTGGCAGAAGTGGGTGTTCAAGGCAGTAAAAAGTTATTAGTACTGAACAAATCAGACCAACTTAGCGATGCGCAACAACAAGCATTAATGGCTGAATTTCCTGATGCTATGATGACATCAACACGTAACCCTGCTGATATAGCTAAACTGCATAAGTACATTGTTGATACTGCACAAAGCGACATGATTGAAGAAGAGGTTATTATTCCTTACACCGCCAAAGGTATAGTGGGTGAAATTCGCTCGACCATGAGTGTCATTAAAGAAGAATATGAATATAGCCATATTAAGCTCACAGTACGCTCCAATGCGATTGACTTAGAAAGGCTAAAAAAGCGTATGCTTAATTTATAGTTAACCTGAACTCTGGTTAAGAGATTTACTAACATATTGAATCATCGTTATATTTAATTTTATTTTCTCTAGCCAGAGGTTTTCAGTGAAAACAAGGCGAATTTACGCGTCAATAGCTGGCCTATTGCAAGTAAATTCAACGCAGTTAGCGCTGAAAATAGCTGCTTGAGATAAGTTTATTATCCGGAGCTCAGGTTAGTTAGTGCACGTTTGCTATAATAATAGCGCAGCCTGTTTTAGGCTGCGCTTTGTTAAAGTTGATAATTATGAAAATGCTTTTTCTGCTAACTCTTCTTGCATTTGTTCGCGCATTTTAAACTTTTGCAGTTTACCGGTTACCGTCATAGGGTAATTTTCAACAAAACGAATATGGCGAGGCACTTTAAAGTAAGCCAATTTGTCTTTTAAAAATAACCGTATTTGCTCTTCATCTAAAACCGCATCTTCTTTTGGTTGGATCCAGGCGCATACTTCTTCACCGTATTTTTCGTCGCTAATACCAAATATAGCGGCATCTTGAACACCTGGGTAGGTATAAAGCACTTCTTCTATTTCGCGGGGATAAATATTTTCGCCGCCGCGAATTATCATGTCTTTAATGCGGCCAACAATACTAACAAAGCCCTCACTGTCCATTACCCCTAAGTCGCCAGAATGCAGCCAACCATCTTGATCTATAGTCGCTTTGGTTTTTTCTTCATCGTTCCAGTAGCAGCGCATAATACCTGCACCGCGACTACATACTTCACCCGATTGCCCTACGGGTTGAATATTACCTAGCTCGTCAATTATTTTAACTTCGGTATGCGCTAATGCACGGCCTACTGTGGTTACTTGGCGCTCAATTGATGAGTCGGTTTCAGTAATATTATTAATAGGGCTACACTCAGTTTGGCCATATGCAATAACTACTTCGTGCATATTCATTAAAGTTTGTACTTTGCGCATTACTTGCTCTGGGCAGGTAGAGCCGGCCATTACACCAGTGCGTAATGTACTTAAGTCGTAATCATTAAAGTTACTTAATTCAAGCTCACTAATAAACATGGTCGGTACACCATGCAGTGCTGTACAGCCCTCATTTTGTACTACTTCGAGAGTTGTTTTTGGATCAAATGCACCCCCAGGATAAACTGCTGTAGCCCCTTTGCTCATAGACACTAAACTGCCAAGTACCATACCAAAGCAATGATAAAGTGGCACAGGTATGCATATTTTATCTTTATTGGTAATGTGCATGGCTTCACCAACAAATAACGCATTATTTAAAATGTTTTTGTGGGTAAGCGTTGCCCCTTTGGGGTTGCCAGTGGTGCCAGACGTAAATTGAATATTGATATCTTGATTGCAATTAAGAGTTGCGGCGACTGAATCTAACTGCTGTTTATGCTCTTGAGTTGCAAGTGCGGTTACTTCAGCGAATGAAAACATGCCAGAGCTTGCTTCATCACCAATTCTAATTACGTTTTTAAGCGTGGGAAGAGCAGCGGCATTAAGCTGACCTTTTTCGCACTCTGCTAGCTCTGGCGCCAAACTTTGTAGCATTTGCAGATAGTTGCTGCCTTTAAATTCGGAAGCAGTAATTAAGGTGGTGCACTCAACGCTGTTTAAAGCGTACTGCAATTCGCTGGGGCGATAAGCTGGGTTTACACAGACCATAATTGCGCCAATTTTAGCGGTGGCGAACTGAGTTAAACACCATTGGATGTTATTTGGTGACCAAATACCTACTCTTTCTCCAGGCTTAATACCCAGTGCAAGTAAACCCATGGCTAATTGATTAACTTGATGCTGAAATTCTTTATAGCTCAAGCGAATGTTTTGATGGTGCACAACCACGGCTAATGCGTCGGGGGTATTGTCGACAATGCTGTCGAAGTAGTCACCTATGGTTTGTTTGGTTAATGGGGTGCTTTGTATTCCTTTAAAATAACTCTGCAATAGCGGCATAGGGTTTATTTTTTCTATTTCTTTAACCGCTTTTGTTGTTACATTCATGTCATTCTCCGTATCAGTAGATATGAATTGCTTGAATGATAAATAAACATATATTGTCGACAAAGGGAGGGGGGGTAGACTAATGTCTTAGGTTTGTTGCTGAAAATGAAATAAGCAAAAATAAAGCAAAAAAAACGCGCCTTACACTGTAAGTACGCGCTTTTAGCAACGACTAAATGAGGTTACATTTCGTCGCTGCGGTAAGTTTTTTTCATAATATAAACGTAAGCGTTTACAAAAGCATTTTCTTGATACTTTTTAAGACCGGTATCCTCAAAATCAATGGGGATAGGGTTGCGTTTAACTTGCTCTTTAATTTCGGTTGTTGTAAATAATTTTACATCAAGGTTTTCGATTAGCTGAATCGCGGTTTCCATTTTAAAACCATTAGCACTACCAGCAAATTTACCTTTTGGAGCACGTTGACGTATTGCAACAGAATCAATTTGGTAATCTTGCATTAGCTTGGCAAAATCAAACTGAAACTTACGCATTACTTCTGTGTCGTTACCGTTACCTAAGGTAAAGCGTGTTTGGCGCACGTCGCGAATATCAAATACGTCATTATCTTTACTTAAAATACAAAGTAGTACATCACTACCGGTAATATCTACACCACATGTTCTCATTACTATTCTCTAATATAACTTAATTACCCAGTATTATACGCAACATCCATTAAATTGCGAGAGTAAGCACTTAAGTCAGTTGTAAATTTAACGGCGATTAGATTTATTATATTGATGCAATAAAATCTGCGCCGAAACATTATTAATTTAGCCTTTATAACAAAATAGCAGGTGTTTTAGCCGCTTTAAACTTGTAATTAGTAGCGTTGCACGCGACAATATCTTTTTTGTAGTTGAGCAGACTCAGCATCTACATTAGCCAAATTTGGCGAAAAATAGTCAATGCTTATTCGTAAGAGCGTTGTCGAGTCATTCTCATTTAATTAATTTAAAAAATACACGTGATACATTGTAGGTGTCACCACTGTAGCAAGGATTTATAATGCCAGTTATTACTCTCCCTGACGGAAGTCAACGTAGTTTTGAAAACCCAGTAAGTACGCTAGATGTTGCCAACGATATTGGCCCAGGACTCGCTAAAGCGACCATTGCTGGCCGTGTTAATGGCGAGCGTGTTGATGCATGTGACCTAATAAGTGAAGATTCGCGCCTTGAAATCATCACCGCAAAAGACGACGACGGCTTAGAAATTATTCGTCACTCGTGTGCACACTTAATTGGGCATGCGGTTAAGCAGCTTTTCCCAGATGCAAAAATGGCAATTGGTCCTACTATTGATAACGGCTTTTATTACGATATTGATATGGAACAGTCGTTATCTCAAGATGATCTTGACGCGATTGAAAAGCGTATGTTGCAACTTGCTAAAACAAACTACGATGTAGTTAAAAAAACCGTAAGCTGGCAAGAAGCACGCGATGTATTTGCAGCGCGTGGTGAAACATACAAAATAGAAATTTTGGATGAAAATATCGCTAAAGATGACCGTCCAGGGTTATATCATCACGAAGAATATGTAGACATGTGTCGTGGCCCTCACGTACCTAACATGAAATTTTGCCAAAACTTCAAAATAATGAAAGTAGCGGGTGCATATTGGCGTGGTGATTCAGAAAACAAAATGCTACAACGCATTTACGGCACAGCGTGGGGCGATAAAAAGCAACTTAAAGCGTATTTAAAACGCCTTGAAGAAGCTGAAAAGCGTGATCACCGCCGTATTGGTAAAGCACTTGATTTATGGCATTGGCAAGAAGAAGCGCCAGGTATGGTATTTTGGCACAACGATGGTTGGAGCATTTACCGTGAGCTTGAAGAGTTTGTGCGTGAAAAACTACGTGAATACGATTACGAAGAAGTAAAAGGTCCAATGATGATGGATCGTTCGTTATGGGAAAAATCAGGTCACTGGGAAAAATATGCAGATGCTATGTTTACCACAGTATCTGAAAAGCGCGAATACGCGATTAAACCAATGAACTGCCCAGGTCACGTACAAATATTTAATCAAGGTTTAAAATCGTACCGCGATTTACCACTACGTATGGCTGAGTTTGGTTGTTGTCATCGTAACGAGCCATCGGGTGCACTACATGGCTTAATGCGTGTACGTGGCTTTACCCAAGATGATGCGCACATTTTCTGTACCGAAGAGCAGATAATGGACGAAGTTTCAGCGTGTATTAAGATGGTTTATGATACATATGAGACATTCGGTTTTGAAAAAATCGTGGTTAAGCTCTCAACACGTCCAGAGCAACGTATTGGTGAAGACCATATGTGGGATAAAGCAGAGCTGGCATTAGCCGAAGCACTTAAACTAAACGAGATTGAATTTGATTACCTACCAGGTGAAGGCGCATTTTACGGCCCTAAAATTGAATTTACTTTGTACGATTGTTTAGACAGAGCGTGGCAATGTGGTACAGTGCAACTAGACTTTGCATTACCGGGTCGTTTAGGCGCAACTTATGTTGCTGAAAATAACGAACGCCGCACCCCAGTTATGATACATCGTGCTATTTTAGGTTCTATTGAACGCTTTATTGGTATTTTAACTGAAGAATACGCTGGTTTATTCCCTACGTGGCTTGCGCCAAAGCAAGTGGTAATTATGAATATTACCGATAAACAAGCCGATTATGTTAAAGAAGTTGTACAAAAATTAAATAAACTTGGAATTAGAGCCACTGCTGACTTGAGAAATGAGAAGATTGGCTTTAAAATCCGAGAGCATACACTTAAGCGTATTCCTTACTTACTTGTTGTTGGCGATAAAGAAGTTGAACAACAAGAAGTAGCAGTACGTACCCGCACAGGTGAAGACCTTGGCAAATTTAATGTTGATGACTTTGTAGCTAAAATTAGCGAAGAGATAAAAAGTCGACAATAAAAAATCGAGCGTGTAAGGCATTTACAAACAGCCAATTACACGCTTACTATTATTGATATTCTTGGAGGAACGTACTATTAGAGGCGGCAAGAAAGGGCAACAAACAGCCCAAAAAAATCGTATTAACGAAGAAATTACAGCTCAAGAAGTTCGCTTAATTGACATTGACGGCGAGCAAGCTGGAATTCAGTCATTAAAAGACGCGCAAACTATGGCTGATGCAGCGGGTGTTGATCTTGTAGAGATTAGCCCGAACGCTGAGCCGCCTGTTTGTAGAATCATGGACTACGGTAAGTTCATCTTTGAAAAAAGCAAAGAACTAAAAGAGCAGAAGAAGAAGCAAAAGCAAATCCAGATAAAAGAAATCAAATTCCGTCCTGGTACGGATGAAGGTGATTATCAGGTTAAGCTGCGCAACTTACGTAAGTTCTTAGAAGCTGGCGATAAAGCTAAAATTACGATTCGCTTCCGTGGTCGTGAAATGGCTCACCAAGAAATTGGTATAGAATTATTAAACCGTATCAAAGGCGATTTGGAGGAGCTTGCAGTTGTTGAGTCTTTCCCTAATCGCGTTGAAGGTCGCCAAATGGTTATGATGATGGCGCCTGTTGCTAAAAAATAATTTTTAAGCGATAATACGCACCGAAAATAGCTCAGGTCTGCAAGTAATATGTAAATATTCACCTGAGTTAACCGGTTTAAAGTAAGATTGCAGCATTTATGCTGGGTTTTCACCGGAACATGGCAGTAAGTTAGGCCTGAAAGTGGAGCTATAGCAATATATCTCACGCCTGCTTACTAATTTAAATGCAATACAATTTGGAGTTATTGCAATGGCTTATAAGCTAAAAAGTCACAGAGGCGCAGCTAAGCGTTTCAAAAAGACTGCTTCTGGCGGTTTCAAGCGTAAACAAGCGCATCTTCGTCATATTCTGACTAAGAAAACTTCTAAGCGTAAGTTACACCTACGTCCTAAGATGATGGTTCATAAAAATGACCATGGTCTAGTTTCACGTATGTTACCGTTCGCTTAATAGGGGTTTTTAGAAATGGCAAGAGTTAAACGCGGCGTTGTCGCACGTGCACGTCACAAAAAAGTTTTAAAACAAGCAAAAGGTTATTACGGAGCACGTTCACGTGTTTACCGTGTAGCTTTCCAGGCTGTTACTAAAGCGGGTCAATACGCTTACCGTGACCGTCGTGCGAAGAAACGTACTTTCCGTCAATTATGGATTGCACGTATCAATGCTGCTTCACGTCAAAATGGTCTGTCTTACAGCCGTTTTATCAGTGGTCTTAAAAAGACATCTGTAGAAATCGATCGTAAGATCCTTGCAGATATCGCTGTTTATGACCAAGTTGCATTCGCAGCGCTTGTTGAAAAAGCAAAAGAAGGCCTAGCGGCCGCTTAAGCTTTTTTATATAAGTATTAAAAAGGAGCCTATGGCTCCTTTTTTTGTGTTCGGCGTATAGTAATTATTCCGCAGTTTGCTTTTATCATTAGTATAAACTGTATAGTATATTGAATTTTAGTAAATTTATTGTTCCCCTTAATAATTCGCTAAACACAAACAAAGTGCTAAATGTTATTGGCTGCTTTTTTTTGTTGAATCACCGCACTTTCATCATATAAAAATGTTTAATTGATATAATTTATTTAATTAAGGCGTTTGTTAGAGAATTTTATGTTTGCAAGTTTATTGGTTTTATCAGCTAGTGTGGCGTATGACAGCCATTTACCTCCTTTGTTGCCATGGCAAGGGCAAAGCATATCCCTAATGCAAAAAGCAGGTCCACTGACCACTGACTTTGAACTTTCCTCTGGTGAAGCATCACCAAGTTATGCCGAGACGATGGCTTTTGTAGACAGACTGGTTGCTGCGAACCCAACGCAATTTAAAGCTCAAACAATTGGTTACAGCAATAGCCAACGGGCTATAAAAATGTTGATTGCCAGCGAGCAAGGGTATTTTCAAGCCAGTCAAATAGCAAACGATACTAAACCAACCATTTTTGTTCAAGCCGGTATTCATGGCGGAGAAATTGACGGTAAAGATGCCATGTTTATGTTGCTCAGAGATATAGCAACAGGTAAGCGCCGCGATATATTAAAAAACGTTAATATTTTATTTATTCCTATTTTAAACGTAGATGGCCACGAGCGCAGTAGTGCATTTAACCGTATTAATCAGCGCGGTCCGGTAAAAATGGGCTTTAGAACCAATGGCAATAATCTAAATTTAAATCGTGATTTTACTAAACTCGATACACCAGAAATTAAAAGTGTTTTAAAAGTAATTAACGACTACAACCCTAATTTGTATATTGATGTACATGTAACCGACGGTGCAGATTATCAATACGATGTAACCTATGGCTACAATCCGGTGTTTGCTAGCGAGTCGCCGGCGGTATCAGATACACTCAATCAACTTTTTAAACCTTTAATAGATGAAAAGCTGGTATCGCAAGGACATATACCAGGACCACTGGTATTTGTTATGGACAAGCGCGAGTTTAAAAGTGGCCTAGCGGGTTGGGTGGCTACGCCAAGATACTCTAACGGCTGGGGAGACTTAAAGTCATTACCGACCATTCTCGTTGAAAACCATTCATTAAAACCCTATAAACAACGAGTTTTGGGGACGTATGTGTTTTTAGATGGCGCAATAAGTGCGCTTGCTGAGCATAGTAATGAACTATTAGCTGCGGTAAAAAAAGAGCAAGCATTTATTCCTAAGCAACTTAGTGTTAAGCGCGGCTATGCTGAGCAAGCAAACGAAATAGAATTTAAAGGCATAAGTTACGCGCGAGAACAAAATGCACTTTCTGGACAAGTAGAAGTTAAATATTTAGGTAATAAGCAAGACTACACTAATCTTCCTATTTATTGGCAAAAAGAGGTGCTGCATACAGTTGAAGTACCTAAAGCATTCTTTATTCCGCCAGTGTATAGCGACCTTGTAGCAAAACTTAAATTGCATGGTGTGGAGTTTACTCAGCTTGAGGGGGTAAATACTCAACCATTAAAAGTAGCGAAAGTAAAAGATTACACTTTTGATAAAGCCCCCTTTGAAGGGCGATTTAGAGTCTCGGCAAACTTTGATTATGTTGCTGCAATTAATGTTGATTTAAATGGCTGGTATCAAGTGAACACGCAGCAAAAAGCAGGCGAGTTGGCGGTGCATTTATTACACCCCGAAGCGCCTGACTCATTTTTTGCGTGGGGCGAATTTAATACTATTTTTCAGCGTACTGAGTACATGGAAAACTATGCATTAATTCCTTATGCCCGCCAAATGCTCAAAAATAATCCTAAATTAGCGCTCGCGTTCGATAAAAAGATTAATGACGATAAGGTATTTGCCAAAGATGCCGATGCGCGCTTAAATTGGTTATATGAGCAGAGCCCATTTTACGATCAAGCTTATTTAAAATATCCAATATTAATGTCTTTTGAAGAAGACATTGTACTTGCTGAGCAAAAAGATAAAGAAATTTAAGATGCATATAATTACAATACCCGTTACTGCTTTTGCACAAAACTGTCGCATTATTGCATGCTCGCAAAGCAAACAAGCTGTGGTAGTAGACCCAGGTGGCGATTACAACAAAATTGTGGCGGCATTAAAACAGCACGATTTAACGTTAACAGCAATTTGGTTAACGCATGGCCATTTAGATCATGTTGGTGCGGCTGATGCCTTGCGTAATACCTATAGCGTAAAAATAATTGGCCCACATAAAGATGAGCACTTTTGGTTTGAAAATTTACCAATGCAAGCACAAATGTTTGGTTTTGCAGCGGTTACTGCTTTTTATCCAGATGAGTGGCTAGCACACGACGATATAATACGCGTTGGGGAGTTGAGCTTTATCGTAAGGCATTGCCCTGGGCATACTCCTGGTCATGTGGTGTTTTATCAGCCACAACAGCAGTGTGTTATTGTGGGTGATGTAATATTTAAAGGCTCAGTAGGGCGCACGGATTTCCCAAAAGGAGATGCTCAGCAGTTAATTACCTCAATTAAAACGCAAATAATGACGCTCCCCGATAATACCCGCATACTTGCAGGGCATGGCAGCGATACGAACGTAGGCTACGAAAAACAGAACAATCCTTTTATAAGTGGGCAGTTTGGTTAATGCTGAGTAAATAATTTTTTTGCCAAAAACAAGCAGACTGTTTTTTAAAACACATGTATAATTTAGCCAGTTTATCTGATAAATAAGAAATAAAATGTCTCTAAATCACGTAGATCGCCAAATTTTGGCACTTTTGCAGCAAGATGCTAGTTTATCAACCGCTGAAATAGCAGATAAAGTAGGTTTGTCGCAATCTCCTTGTTGGCGCCGTATTGCTAAGCTAGAGCAAGATGGTTACATAAAAAGTAAAGTTGCACTTTTAGATGAGAAAAAGCTGGGCTTTGATATGCTGGTTTATGCTCACGTGCGTTTATCGAATCATGGTAAAAAGAATCTTGCTGAATTTGAAAAACTAATATTGAGTTACGATCAAGTAACGGAATGTTACACTATGGCAGGCACCATGGACTTTATGCTGCGTATTATTTCACAAGGTATTGAGGGCTATGAGCACTTTGTACGTGATAACTTGCTTAGCTTAGAGTACGTTCAAGAAGTACATTCTAATGTGACCATGACTTGCGTTAAACGCAGTACCGCTCTACCTCTGTAACCAAATATCTATTAACGCTAAGTACTTATTACTTAGCGTTAATGCCCTACTGACAATTGTTAACTGGGCGCTAATTTGATAGAATTCAGCGCTTTTTTTTGTTACCCGTCTATGAAAACACTTGAGGAACTCAATGTTTAACTTACTCAGCAAAGCGCCAAGCTCTGCTAAAAACGATATCCTATCTGGATTAACCGTGGCATTAGCCTTGGTCCCAGAAGCTGTTGCGTTTGCCTTTGTTGCAAATGTAGAACCTTTAGTTGGACTCTATGCCGCGTTTATCGTTGGTTTAATTACGGCTATTTTCGGTGGTCGCCCTGGCATGATTTCTGGCGCAACCGGTGCCTTAGCTGTTGTTATGGTAAGTTTAGTATTTGATCATGGGGTTGAATATTTATTTGCCACTGTGCTGCTAATGGGCATACTGCAAATACTGGCTGGAGTTTTTAAGCTCGGAAAGTTTATTCGTATGGTGCCGCATCCGGTAATGCTTGGCTTTGTGAACGGCTTAGCCATCGTTATATTCTTAGCTCAGTTGGGGCAGTTTAAAGTTCCCGATGGCATGGGCGGTCAGCAATGGATGACAGGGAATCCTCTGTATATTATGTTGGGGTTAGTGGCACTAACCATGGCTATTATTCATTTTTTACCTAAATTAACTACAGCAATCCCATCGTCGTTAGTTGCTATTGTAACAGTTACAGCCTTGGTTATTGGCTTTGATTTAGAAGCGCACACTGTACTTGATTTCCTAAAAGGGATGACCGGCGATGAAGCGGTAACGATTGCTGGCGGTTTACCTGAATTTCATATTCCTATGGTGCCATTTACCCTAGATACTTTTATTATTATTTTTCCTTATGCACTTATTTTAGCGGCAATTGGTTTAATTGAGTCTTTATTAACGCTGAGCCTAATTGACGAAATAACAGAAACGCGTGGGCATAGTAACAAAGAATGTATAGGCCAAGGCGCTGCAAATATTACCTGTGGCATGTTTGGTGCTATGGGCGGTTGTGCCATGATAGGTCAGTCAATGATCAATATTAACTCAGGTGGGCGTTCGCGTTTATCGGGCATTAGTGCTGCGCTAATATTACTTGCGTTTATTATTTTTGCCTCAGGTTTAATTGAAATGATCCCACTGGCTGCTTTGGTTGGTGTAATGTTTATGGTGGTGTTGGGTACTTTTGAATGGGCAAGCTTTAAAATGATGAAGCGTGTACCACTGTCTGATGCATTTGTAATTGTATTAGTGTCGGGTGTTACCGTTATTACCGACTTAGCCATTGCAGTGTGTGTGGGTGTGATTGTATCGGCATTGGTATTTGCTTGGCAGCATGCAAAGCATATATACACAACCAACTATATTGATGAACAAGGTGCTAAAGTATATGAATTACATGGACCTCTGTTTTTTGGTTCGGTTAAAAACTTTGTTGAATTATTTGATGTAAAGAACGACCCTAACGATATTATTATTGAATTTAAATATAGTCGTGTGGCCGATCACAGTGCCATTGAGGCAATTGACAGCTTAGCTGATAAATATAAAAAAGCAGGTAAAAAATTACACCTACGACACTTAAGTAAAGACTGTACGCAACTGCTGCATAAAGCACGCGATTTAGTTCAAGTTAATGTAATTGAAGATCCAACCTATAAAGTGGTATCTGATAAGCTTGCTTAATTTAAATTAAGCAATAATTTAGTAAATAAATACGTTAAAAGCGAAAGGTTTATTCCTTTCGCTTTTTTATGCGTAACAATCGATGCGATCAATACCTGTTTGCGGCAAGGCTCTTAAAAAGCAAGACAGTTGGTAGTGCTAAGCGTTTACATAACTCGATATAATAGTGACAAATACACAGGGTAATAATTTATTTTGAATTGGCAATCTTTGATTGATAACAGACAGCGTTTTTTTTGGCTCTTGCAAGTAGCAGGCTGGATTGGTTACGCCTTGGTAAATTATATCGGCTCTAAAGTATTTGAAATGCGCGATATTTACGTATTTGTTATTTTATTAAATGCCTACGCAGGCTGTTTAATGACAGTGCCGCTGCGCTATATTTACCGAAAAATTTGGCATGCTTCACCTTGGGTATTAATGCTGGTTGTATTTAGCGCGTCCTATATTACGGGCACTTTATGGGCTGTGGTACAAAAATTTAATTTATGGGAAATATACCGCCATGGCTATCGGCCAGAAGAATGGTTTTACTACCTGCAGCAAGGCTTAGATTCGGTATACATAATTTTATGTTGGAGTGGTTTATACTTTGGCGTTAAGTATTACCAGCTATTACAAAGTGAGCGTCAAAAAGCACTAAAAGCCACTACCATGGCGCACGAAGCTCAATTAAAAATGCTTAGGTATCAGTTAAATCCGCACTTTTTATTTAATACCCTCAATGCTATTTCTACATTAATTTTGGTAAAAGAGAACAAAGATGCTAATTTAATGGTGTCAAAATTAAGCGACTTTTTACGTTATACACTTAATACAGATCCAATTAAAAAAGTGCCGCTAGAGCAAGAGTTACATGCCTTAATGCTTTATTTAGAAATAGAGCGAGTGCGGTTTGATGAACGCTTAAAAGTAAATATAGAAATTAGTGAGCAAGCAAAGCAGGCATTAGTGCCGAGCTTGATTTTACAACCTATTATAGAAAATGCGATTAAGTATGCAATTGCACACTTAGTAGAGGGCGGTGTAATAGATATTAAGGCGCAAGTGTTTGCTAATGAATTATTACTTGAAGTAGGTGATAATGGACCAGGAACAGAACTAATTAATGGTCAGTTGGTAAATGCTCAAGGTGTAGGCGTTGCAAATACCAAGGATAGATTAAAAACGCTCTACGAAAATAATTATTCGTTTGTATTATCGCATAATACGCCAAGTGGGTTAAAAGTTAATCTGCGAGTACCGTTTGAGAAGGCAGTAAAGTAATGATAAAAATAAAAACACTTATAGTTGATGATGAGCCATTAGCACGTAGAGGCTTAGCTGTAAGGCTTGAAGAGTTTGCTGACATTGAAGTGATCAAACAATGTAGTTCCGGTGCCGATGCGATTGAAATATGTAAAAATCAAAAAATAGATCTCATTTTTTTAGATATTCAAATGCCTGGTATGAACGGTTTTGAAGTTGCACGCGCGTTAAGCGAAAGTACACGAGTATTACCAGCGATTGTTTTTGTTACTGCTTTTGATCAGTTTGCAGTTAAAGCATTTGAAATACATGCTTTAGATTACATTTTAAAACCCGTTGATGACAACAGACTTAAGCAGGCGGTAGAAAAAGTGCATACTTATTTAAAAACGCAGCAAGACAACGCCCATAAGAAAAAACTAGCAAGCTTTGTCGCTGGGATCACAGGTAATAATTGCGAAGAAATACTTAAAAAATTAGCCACAGGCGACACATTAACGGATAGACGTTACCCAGAGTCGCTTGCCGTAAAAGAGCAGGGCGAAATAATTCGTGTGCCAGTTGTTACTATTCAATGGGTTGATGCTGCGGGTGATTATATGTGCCTACATTGCCAAGATGGGCAAACGCATATATTACGTAAAACCATGAAAGAGCTTGAACAAGAGCTTGATCCGCAGTTGTTTGTACGCGTGCATCGCAGTGCAATTGTAAATACTAAACAAATCAGTAAATTGGTCACTCAAGTAAGTGGTGAATATTTATTAGTACTTGAAAACGGTCAAGAGCTTAAAGTAAGCCGTAGCTACCGCGATAAAGTAAAAGCAGCATTAGCGAGTTAATATTTCAGTTAGTGATTGCAGAGTAGATACAAAAAAAGCGAGCTTAGCTCGCTTTTTGTATTTAAGTTACTGTATTAAATATTAGCTTACAGTAACAATTTTCATGGTGTTAGTTGCGCCCACAGTTTCCATAGAGTCGCCGTGAGTAATAATAACTGTATCGCCAGACTCTAAAGCACCTTGTTCAACAAGTGTTGCAAGTGCCGCTTTAACCATGCCGTCTTTTTCAGTTTTAGTAGAATCAAAAAATACTGGATAAACACCACGGTATAGCGCAGTTTGTCCTAGTGTACTGGCATGGCGAGATAACGAGTAAATAGGTAAACCTGAGCTAATACGCGACATTAACTTAGCCGTACTACCTGATTCAGTTAAGGTAACAATTGCTTTTACTGAATCTAAGTGGTTTGCTGCATACATAGCCGAAAGGGCGATAGATTCTGCATTACTTGAAAAACGACTGTCTAAACGATGTTTAGAAACATGCGTTTCTTTTTGCGACTCAGCACCTAAACAAACTCGCGCCATAGTTGCAACGGTTTCTTCAGGATAATCCCCCGCGGCTGTTTCAGCCGAAAGCATTACGGCATCAGTACCATCAAGCACTGCGTTGGCAACATCCATTACTTCAGCACGTGTTGGCATTGGATTGTCGATCATCGACTCCATCATTTGCGTCGCAGTAATAACGGTACGGTTTAATGAGCGCGCACGGCGAATAATGAGTTTTTGCTTGCCCATTAGCGCGGCATCACCAATTTCAACACCTAAATCACCGCGGGCAACCATCACCGCATCAGACGCAAGAATAATATCATCAACGGCTTCTTGTGTTTCAACGGCTTCTGCACGTTCAATTTTTGCCAATAACTGCGCTTTTGAACCTGCGGCTTCAGCCAGTGAGCGTACGTAGCGCATATCATCGCCACTGCGTGGGAATGAAACGGCTATATAGTCAACGTCAATTTCTGCAGCTGTAAGTAGGTCTTCTTTGTCTTTTTCTGTAAATGCCGGCGCAGTTAAGCCGCCGCCTAAACGGTTAATCCCTTTATTGTTAGATAAAACACCGCCAACAGTTACAGTACAATGTACTAAGTGGCCAACAACTTCGTTAACGCGTAGCTGAATAAGGCCATCGTTTAACAGCAGTAAATCATTAGCGCTTACATCGTTAGGTAGTTCTTTGTAATCTATACCAACAGCGTTAATATTGCCTTCGCCTAACTCCATTTTTGCATCAAGGGTAAATTTGGCACCAACAGCTAGGGTTACTTTACCTTCTTTAAAGGTAGAAACACGAATTTTAGGGCCTTGTAAGTCAGCAAGAATAGCAATATGTTTACCTAAGCGTTTAGCAATTTCGCGTACCGCTTGGGCGCGGTCTTTATGATCTTGTGCCACACCGTGCGAGAAGTTTAAACGTACGACATTTGCACCTGCGCAAATAATTTTTTCTAAGTTGTTATCTCTATCAGTAGCAGGCCCTAGTGTCGCGACTATTTTTGTGCGTCTTAGCATTTAATTCTCCTGTATGCTTAATTTTAAGCAGATTGACGGTTATTTTGTTTTATAAAGCAGTTACCATTAGCAGGTAAAGTTTTAGTTATGGGCAATTTTTATTGTATTGCCACTATTATATACAAAATGAATGTGCGATCATTATGACACCGGTGTCAGGGGGCGTCAATGATCTATAAATTTTTAATCTAGCGACTATTTCTCCCCCTGAGTCCGCTGTTGTTTGATATAATTACATTGTGATAAAAGTATATTTTTTTGCTCATGATATAATACACGTGCCAAAGTATTTATTTAAATTAACTAACCAATTAGTTGTTACCGAGGAGGGCACTAAATGCAAGTTGCATTAGTAGGGTTAGGCGTTATGGGGAAAAACCTTGCCCTAAACTTAATTGAAAAGGGCATAACGCTGGTCGCTTATGACAAAAACCCCCATGCGGGTGAAGAGTTATTGAGCTGCGCTAAGTCAGAAGGTTTAGCTGATAAGCTGCACATTGTTTCTGATTTAGGAGACATGGTTAGACGTTTAGAAGCACCGCGTTCTATTTTGTTGCTTGTTCCTGCGGGCGAGTTGGTTGATGCTGTATGCAGTGAGCTAATAGAAGCAGGCGTACAGTGCAGCGATATTATAGTTGACTGTGGTAACAGTAATTATAAAGACGGTATTAACCGCAAGCTTAAATACCAAAATAAATTTGAGTTTGCCACTATGGGGATTTCAGGCGGCGCAGAAGGTGCTCGTCATGGTCCTGCTATGATGGCAAGCGGATCTGAAGGTGGTTGGGAGCGTGTCGAGCCATGGTTTACAAAGGTTGCTGCAAGTTATAAGGGTGAATCATGTTTCGCTCGTGTGGGCCAATCAGCCAGTGGTCACTTTGTAAAAATGGTTCATAACGGCATTGAATATGCGCTAATGCAACTTATTGCTGAAGTGTATCAATTGCTGCGTCATGGCACTGGGCGTTCACCTAAAGAAGTAGCAGAAATTTTTGACGAATGGTCGCAAGAGCATTTAAACAGCTACTTATTGTCTATTTCTAGCCACATATTGTCACTTGAAAATCAAAATAATGTACCACTTGTGGACTTAATTGATAATAAAGTGGGTGCTAAAGGCACAGGTTTATGGACTGCGCAAAATGCATTAGAGCTTGGTATTGCAGTACCGTCTTTAGTAGCTGCAGTGCAAGCACGTCATTTAACGAATGTTTATGACACAACTGCTGCACAAGAGATGACTTACGCCGATAGAGCAACCACTAAAGTTGAAATTGACTTAGTTGAGCTTAAAGATGCATTTACCTTAGCGAGCTTACTTGCTTATCGCCAAGGTTTGGCTTTAATTAAAGGCGCGTCGCGTACGCATCAGTGGAAAGTAGATTTGTCTAAAACACTGCAAACATGGCGTGCGGGTTGTATTATTCGTGCTGATTATTTAGATAGTGTTGCACAAGGCGTTGAATTTATTGACACCCTTGATAAAGAAGTATTTGCACTGCGTAAAATAACAGGCCAAGCAATGATGACAGGCTTAGCGTTTCCGGTGCTTAGCTCATCGCAAACTTACTTTGCTACATTAACCACTCCAAGTAATGGGCATTTAGTACAAGCCCAGCGTGATTACTTTGGTGAGCATGGGGTTAAAACCCATACAGGTGAAGTGTGTCATTTAACAGACCTAGTTGAGATTGACGCGAAAGTACGTTAATCAACCAGAGTGCAGGTTAATTATTAAAACGACAAAAAAGCACGCTAAATTTAGCGTGCTTTTTTAATTTTAAGTCCGCTAAATTAACGGGTTAACTCACCGCGTAAATTGTCTTGCATTAAATGGCGAATTGTCTCTACTTCAAGGTTTTGGCTTAATAAGTAATGCAGCTTAGTTAAGCAAGCCTCTAATGTCATATCGTAACCACTGATCACACCTATATTAAGGAGCGCGTTACCCGTTGCATAGCCGCCCATATTTACATGACCTTTTATGCATTGGGTTAAATTTATAATAATAACGCCGCGCTTGCTGGCTTGCTCTAAAATAGTTAAAAATTCAGGATCTTGTGGTGCGTTGCCCACGCCAAAACTTAATAATACCAATGCTTTAATGCTACCGTTTACTAAGCTTTTCACAACCTCGGTACTAATACCCGGATATAAATGCAGCACACCAATAGGCTGCGTTGTAATGGGGGTTACTTGTAAATCGTTTTCAACATAGGGGCTTAATTGGCCTTTTATAAGTTGAATATTAATACCAGAAAGCGCTAAAGGCTCAAGGTTTGGTGAGGCAAATGCATCAAATCCATCGGCATGGGCTTTAGTGGCTCGATTACCACGAAACAACTGATTATTAAAAAATAAGCTTACTTCAGCAATAGGGTAGTTTGCTGCTAAGTACATAGCATTGAGTAAATTCACTTGCCCGTCTGAGCGCAATTGCGACAAGGGAATTTGTGAGCCGGTAACGATTACAGGCTTAGTTAAGTTTTCAAACATAAAAGATAAGGCGGCGGCGGTATACGCCATAGTGTCGGTGCCGTGGAGGACAACAAAGCCATCATAGTCTTGATATTTGTTTTTTATATCATCTGCTATTAACTGCCAGTGAGCAGGCGTCATATCAGAGGAATCAATTAAAGGGCAATACTCGTGAATATCAAAAAGTGGCATTTCTTCACGGTTAAATTCTGCATTATTGACCACAGTCTGAGTTAAGAACCCTTCTGCAGGAATATAGCCGCGACTCGATTTTTTCATCCCAATTGTACCGCCAGTGTAAGCGATGTAAATGCGTTTACGTTTCATAAAAAAAGCCCAGTAAAATAACTGGGCTTAGTATAACTTTAAATACAACTGCTTATAAAGGCAGATGCACTTTTATTGTGCGACAGAGCAAGCTAAACAGCGCGCATAAACACCTTGTGGATCGTTATAATCTTTAAGGTTATCTATTTCACTACTTAAACGCTTAACCACACTTTGTAAGTTAGCTTGCGTTGCAAGCACCGAGGTTGTTGCGTTGTTACTGCCAAGCATAGATTTAACCGACGCATTACCTAAAATATCTTGAATCATTTTTTGTTGCGGGCTCAAGCTTTGTTTAATCGTTTTAACATCGTAATGATTTAGTTTAGCAAGTGCTGCTGCCGCTTTAATTGCGTCTTGCTTATCACCTAGTTTATCGATTAAGCCTAGCTCTTGTGCTTTTGCTGCGATCCATACACGGCCTTGCGCAATATTATCAACTTGCTCAGGTGTCATGTTACGTGCATCTGCAACCACATTTAAAAAGCGTCCGTAGGCCTCTTCAACACTCATTTGAATTACTTGCGCCATTTTGTCATCAAGCGGGCGAGTAATAGAAAACCCAGCCATGTCGGTTGTTGCCACGCCATCCGAGTAAACACCAAGGTTAGATAAGGTGTTTTCAAAGGTCATAAAGGTGCCAAATACGCCAATAGAGCCGGTAATTGTGCTTGGCGCAGCCCAAATTTCATTCGCTGCTGAAGCAATCCAATAACCGCCAGAAGCCGCAACAGAGCTCATTGAAGCAATAACAGGTTTACCTGCTGCTTTAAGTGCTAACACCTCAGCGCGAATAACTTCAGAGGCAAACATACTGCCGCCACCCGAATCAATGCGCAGTACTACGGCTTTAACTTTGTCATCTAAACGTGCATTACGCAGTAGTGCAGCTGTAGAGTCGCCGCCAATTTCGCCGGCTTTGCGCTCACCATCTACAATTGTACCTCTAGCAACAACTACCGCGACTTTTTCTGTCATTGGGTTATCAAATACAACAGGGGGCTTAACTAAGCTTAAATATTGACGAAATGAAACTTGTTTAAAAGTTTTGCCTTTTTCATCAGCGCCAACTAAATCAATTAACTGTTGGCGAACTTGTTGATTGGTTTTTAATGTGTCTACCCATTGATTATCTAGCGCATATTGACCCGCGTCGCCATTTGCAGCTGTCATTTTTGCTAAAAATACATCCATGGTTTCGTCAAAGTTTGATTCATCAAAAGGACGTACTGCAGCAACATCTTGTTTGTATTCATTCCAAAGTGCAGTTAACCATACGCGGTTAGCTTCTTTAGCTGCATCCGACATGTCATTGCGAATAAACGGCTCAACTGCCGATTTAAACGTACCAACACGGAATATATGCTGCGTTACTTTTAACTTTTCAAGTGCTTCTTTAAAGTACAGTGGGTACATACCAAAGCCTTCAATTGCTACACTGCCATAAGGGTGCATAGCGACTTCATCTGCATGTGCTGCAATGTAGTATTGAGCTTGAGTGTAGTAATAACCAGAGGCAATAACCTTTTTACCCGTTTGTTTAAATGCTTCAAGTGCCTTGGTAATTTGTTTTAATTTATTTAAATGCGCTTTTGGCATTTCTTGTAAATCTAACAGTATTACGCTGATGCGGTCGTCTTTTGCGGCTTCGTTAATAACCTCAACTATATCATCGAGTAAAATTTCACCCGGTGATTCAGCGTTTGAAGTAGCATCACTAATTGCTGCTTCAATAGGATCTATATAGGTTTTTTCTTCAACAATAGGGCCGTTAAGGTTTAGTCTAAGTACTGAGCCATTTTCTACAATTATTTTATCGCCGTCACTTGAAAGAGACACAATAAAAACAATAACCAGTAATAAAAATAAAATGTTGAGTATTAAACGACGAGAAAAATTTATCCCAGTCCAAATACCTTTAAATACTTTTGCAATCAAAATAGATCCTTAATTTGGTACAACTAATACATTACAAGCATCTTAGCTCAGAATATAAATAAATTTAACTGCTAAATCGTAACGAAGTATTTATAAAGCTAATTATGCCACTGTTGCTATTCACATTTTTATCAATATAAACTTCAGTTGCACTTTTTGAAATTAAAAAAGTAGGCTTGTAATAGCCGAAAAATGGGTATTGTTAGCCTAATGTGCAACAGTTTATTAAAATACTAAGTTCAGATATTGCTTATTGGTCGGTATTAAAGCAGAATTGATCAATGCATACAGGTTAGACCAGTTAATGGGGCACAGGATGTTAGAACAACAATTACAATTAAAACACACACAATTACGTAACCGCTTAGTAATGGGCTCAATGCACACCGGTCTTGAAGAAGGTTGGCATAACCGCAAACGCCTACGTGCTTTTTACGAAGCACGTGCTAAAGGTGGTACTGCCATGTTAATTACCGGGGGCTATAGCCCAAATTTGCGCGGTAAATTAACGCCTATTTCGTCATCCTTTAATAGCTATTACGATGTTTTTAAACATCGTGCTTACACCAATGCAGTACACAAGCATGGTGGTAAAATATGTTTGCAATTACTTCATGCCGGGCGTTATGCGTATCACCCTTTTAATCAAGCTCCGAGCGCAATTAAAGCACCTATAAGTCCTTATAAGCCAAAGGCAATGTCGTTAAGCTCAATTAACAAAACTATTAAAGACTTTGCACATTCAGCCTACATGGCTGAAAAAGCAGGCTACGATGGCGTAGAAGTAATGGGCTCTGAAGGGTATTTAATTAATGAGTTTATGGCACCGCATACGAATAAACGAAATGATGAGTTTGGTGGCAGTTTAGAAAATAGAATGCGTTTAGCCGTTGAAATAGTTAAAGCGGTTAGGGCTAAGGTATCGGAGCAGTTTTTAATTATTTTTAGACTGTCGGTAATGGATTTAATTCCTAATGGTTCTACCCCTGAAGAAGTAACTATTCAAGCGCTTGAACTTGAAAAAGCGGGTGTTGATATTTTTAATACAGGAATAGGGTGGCACGAAGCGCGCATTCCTACAATTGCAAGTATGGTTCCGCCTGGGGCGTTTAAAGAAGCATCAAAACGCTTAAAAGATGTAATTAAAGTACCCGTTATCGCGGTAAACCGTATTAACACCCCAGAAATAGCTAACGAAATACTAAACGCAGGCGATGCCGACTTAATTTCGATGGCGCGGCCATTACTGGCTGATCCGGAGTTTTTTAATAAATATAATAATCAGTTATCAAAGCATATTAATATTTGTATAGGGTGTAACCAAGGGTGTTTGGATCACGTATTTAAAGGCAAACGTGCTACTTGTTTAGTTAACCCACAAGCGGCTTTTGAGCTCGACTACCCACTAGAAAAAACGACTAAAGCTAAAAAGGTATTAGTAGTTGGTGCAGGGCCTGCGGGTTTATCATCAAGTTGTTATTTGGCAGAAAAAGGCCATACGGTAACGCTGATTGATCAAAAAATGCAAATGGGTGGGCAATTCAATTTAGCCATGCAAATACCTGGGAAAGAAGACTTTAATCATACCTTAGCGTATTACACTAATGAGCTTGAACGTTTAAACGTAACGGTTGAGTTAGGTAAAGCATACAACGACAGCATGCTTGCACACTATGATGACATTGTATTTGCCACAGGGGTAAGGCCGCGTGAGGCAAGTATTGAATGCAGTGATGGTAAACGCGTATTTGCCTACGATGAAGTTATTCGTGGTGAAGTAGAGTTAGGTAAGTCAATTGCTATATTAGGCGCCGGTGGAATCGGGTTTGATATGGTGGCTTTTTTAAGCGAGCAAAAGTCGCAAAGTATTAGTGACTTTAAAAGCCAGTGGGGTATTGAGTGCGAACCTAAACCCCATAAAGATGATCGCCAACTGTACATGCTAAAACGCAGTGCAGGTCGCTTTGGTAGTGATTTGGGTAAAACAACAGGCTGGATCCATCGCCAAGTAGCTAAACAACATAGCGTTAAACAAATTGCTGATTGTCAGTACCATAGTTTTGATAAAAATGGTTTAACCATTACAGTTGCAGGAGATAAGCAAGTATTAGCAGTAGATACTGTGATTGCCTGTATTGGTCAGGTTTCTAATAATGAAGTATTGGCAAAGCAAAGCGACAACGCCAAAGTGCATGTTATTGGGGGCGCTAAGCTTGCCACTGCAATTGATGCTAAACGTGCTATTTATGAAGCGCTGCAAATTGCCAGAGAAATATAACATTTTGGCTTAGCCAATAGGCTAGTCTAACTTGTTATAACCAATTGGCTACTGCATACTATACCCCGCTATTTAGGCGGGGTATAAGTTTATCCCGCCTGTTAATATACAGCTTAGGCTGTTTATCTATTATTCTTGCTAAAATAAGCACTGATATTACAGCGCTTTATTTTTCTATGTTAAATCAATGCTATGCTAGCTTTTATTTTGAGAGATGGTTATGAACGCGATTGAATTATTATTGACCCGTCAATCTGACGCCAAATTAACAGAGCCAGGCCCAAATGAAGAACAACTCGCGGTGATTCAGCAAGCTGCGCTACGTGTTCCCGACCATGGTTGTATTGCACCTTGGCAATTTATTGTTGTACAAGGCGATGCGCGCCATAAATTAGGCGACATTTTTCAGCAAAGTGCAATTGCTGAGCAACAAGCCGAAAAAATGATTGAGCGCACAAAAGAGCACCCGTTGCGCGCGCCTATGATTATTATTGCTATAGCAAAGTATCAAGAACATCCAAAAGTCCCGCGAATTGAGCAAATACAAAGCGCAGGGTGTAGCGTATTTGCTATGCAACAAGCGGCTTTTGCACAAGGGCTTAGTGGTATTTGGCGAACAGGTTTTTTTGCGCAAAGCCCTGCAGTTAAACAGGCATTAAAATTAAATGAGCAAGACGAAATAGTGGGCTATTTGTATTTAGGCACGCCGGCTGTTGAGTGTAAAAAGTCGCCTCGTCATAAAGCTGTTGATTTTTTCAGCTACTTATAAAATAAGATGAACTTTTTGCCCTACTTATACTCATACACCATTAACGCTTGTATGTTAGAGTGGATGTGTAAGTAACCAGAACTCTTGATAATAAATCTATCTCTAGCAGCTATTTTCAACGCTAGAGAAAATAAGTTTAAATATCATTATTATTAAATGTGTTAGTAAATACCTTAACCAGAGTTCAGGTTAAGTAGTTTAGCTGTGAGAAGTGCTAGGATGCGTAATCTATAAAACTCCTTCTGCAGTTTGTTTTTTAATCGATTGTTTTTTGATAAAGTATGGAAAGTCTTAATAAAAACAAAGATAAAGAAGACGAAATTAATGGGAAATTTATTTTTACGTGAAAAAGAAAGTTGGCTGGCCTGGTCTTTTTGGGGCGCCATAGGTGCTTTTATAACCCTTTATGTTGCAATGAGTACCAGTAAAGCACATTTTATTGTTGCCTCATCAATGGGGGTGTTAGTTGTTTTAACCTGGTGGATGCAACAATCTAAACGCTATGACTTTGGTCGTGCATTTAAAATATGTTGTTATGTGTTATTGCTCACCGTATTGCCTGCATTTTTGGTTGTAGTAGTGCCTAGTGATGATTTAAATCGGTTTGATTTAATATTTCAAAGTGCAACATTTTTAACTTTAAGTTTATTTGTGTGTTTGCTTTGTTCTTGGATTGCACGCAGGCCAAAGCAATATTACTAAAATAAACTCCTTTGTTAAATTTAGCAGTCGCTAAATTAATAACCGTTGGTATTTTAATAGATTGCTTTAATTTTAAGCATAAAATTATTTTTAACGATTTTATGCTTTTAAGCCTTTACAAGTTTGTCATTTACCCCTATTATTCGCGCCGTGCGGAGAGATGGCAGAGTGGTCGAATGCACCGGTCTTGAAAACCGGCATGGGTTTATAGCCCATCTAGGGTTCAAATCCCTATCTCTCCACCATTATTTAAAAAAACCGCCTTATTGGCGGTTTTTTGCTTTGTGGAACTTGTATGTCAAAATCAACTAACCTTTCAACCTCACAGCAATTAATTAAACACGTTTTATTATGGATTGTGTTTGCTTATTGTTATCAAAGTGCAATAAGTTTATTAGTCAAAATGGCGCTTGATGCGCAACCAAATAACCCTGTTATTACCGCCTTTGTTTATGCCCTCGGTTTTAATATTTTAGTGGCTCATTTAATTACTAAATACGATAAATTTTGGCCAGTTATTGGCTCAGTATTTATAGGTTTAGTTGGGCTTGTGGTAATTCCATTTTTATTATTTGGTGCTAGTGGATTACTCACTTTAGCGCTACTTGCTGGAATTTTATGCAGTTTACCAGTGAGTACCTATATTGTTGGCCTAATTAAAGTAAAACACAGCAAAAACTAGCCCCAAAGCGGGTTTATTTTGTGATAGCATAGTCGCGTCTTTTAACTAACAAAACGTGAAAAACACATTATGTCAGATAATTTTACTACAGATGCTGAAAAAGCAAGTTACGGTATTGGCTTACAAATGGGTGAGCAACTTAAGTCTAATCCTTTTGAAGGCTTAAACCTAAATTCAGTGTTTGAAGGCATGAAAGATGCGTACGCAGGTAGCGCTTTTCAAGTTGAGATCCCTGAGATCCAAGCTGCTTTTGAAAAAATCAATGAAGAAATTCAAGCTCGTCGTGAGCAAGAATCACAAGTACTTGCTGCTGAAGGCATTGCATTTCTAGAAGAAAATGCAAAACGTCCTGAAATCACAGTGACTGAATCAGGTCTTCAATACGAAGTAATTACTACAGGTGAAGGCGACAAGCCAACAGCTGAGTCTACAGTACGTGTTGATTACCACGGTACATTAATTAACGGTACTGTTTTTGATAGCTCATACGAGCGCGGTCAACCTGCTGAATTCCCAGTAGGTGGCGTGATCAAAGGCTGGACTGAAGCATTACAAATGATGCCAGCGGGTACTAAATGGCGTCTTTACGTTCCTCATGACCTTGCTTATGGTGAACGTGGTGCCGGTGCTGCAATCGCACCTTACTCAACACTAGTATTTGATGTTGAGTTACACGAAATTATTGCTTAAGTATTCTTAAGCAATAAATAAAAAACCGCATTCATTAAATTGAATGCGGTTTTTTTGTGTCTTACCGGTATATTTAACTTTTTCTATTGCTCATTTATTTCTTTTTGTGAAAAGTATTTAAAGTGAGATATGTATAAAGAGGATGTAAAACACTGTACTTTAGCAAGCAATAAATACGCCCCAGCATAGCAAGGGGCTTATTAATGATTAGCGGTAATTAAAGTATATTGTTAAAAGTAGCCGCGAATACCAAAGCGGAAGTTTCTACCTGGTAATGGGGCGGTGTCTTTAATAAATGAGCTATGTACAAAGCCAAGCTCATCAGTAATATTATCAACGTTGATATACAGTTGTGTATCAAGGTTACCTAAATCTAGCTGATAGTTAGCTTGTGCATCAAATAAAGTATAACCATCGGTTTTAGTCTCATAGGCGGTAATATCGGTTTGTGAAAAATAATGGGTACCGGTTAATGCGAATTGCCAATTACCTAAGTTGTATTGCAACTCAGAGCCTAATTTATTAGCAGGGATACGAGGTAAGTTTTCATCGTCTTGCTTGAGTTTTGCTCGCGTAGAGTCACCAAATACTTTAACCAAGGTGCTTGCGTTAACTTTATAATGCGCATCAAACTCTAAGCCATACAGCTCGGCGTCTTTACTGGTAAACTGATACACCGCCACACCATGGTCGTGGCCGTTATCAGCCGCTTCTAAACCATGTTCTTCATCAAATACTAAGCCAGTATTTTCTTGAAAGTAAAAGTTTTTAATATCATTATAAAAAAAGTTTACAGAGTAACCAAAGTCACCGCTAAAGCGTCTAAAACCTAAATCAATATTGGTTGAGGTTTCTTGTTTGATATTCTCGGGTTCAAAATGCGCTTCACCGTCTTCAATATGATAGCCTAGGCCAAGCTCATAGGTACCAGTTGCAATGTGTAAGCCATTAGATAATAGCTCTGCAGAGAGCGGGGCACGTTCTGAGTGTGAAAGACTCATTGCCATACTATATCCAGGGGTATATTGCCAAATAGCACCCATTGAAGCGCTAAGGTTAGTAAAGCTTTTAGTGTAGTCAAGTACTTCAGCATTGCTTGTTTGCGTGTCATCATGGCTATGCTGATGCGTTGCTATTTGGCTTTTTATTTTATAGTCTTCAACTCGCGCACCTAACTCAATAGTTACATCACCAAACTCACGTTCTTCTAATAAATATAAAGCATTAGTGGTCGTTACACTGGCTGGCGTAAATGCTTCTTCGCCGTTGGCATCATAATCAGAATCACTGTAGTGATAACCCACCATGCCGTGCCAATCAGCTAATTTATGTTCTATGTTTAAGCGTGCTTCAGTGGTTTTGTTTTTAAATGTAGTGCCTATTTCACCATTTTCAATTTCACTGTGTAAGTAATCTGTATAGCCTAAGCGCAAATTAATGGTTTCAATCCAATTATTATGTAGCGCATAGCTTAATAGACCTTGCCAGCGATCTTGCTCTAACTGGGCAAAAACAGGTGTTTCTTCATGTGCTTCATCACTATGGGCATCGCCGTCGGCTGCATGATCGTGTTCATGTCCGTGATCATGCTCATGACCTGGAATACCATAATCCGTTTTTATTTTACCGTAAGAAAACCCAACCGTTAAATGCTCACCTACGTAGCTAGTACCAAAGTTAACGGTTTCACTGTCGATAAAGGTGTTTTCTACAGAATCTTTACTTTCAACATCACCATCTTCGTGAAGCTGGTTAAATCGTGGTGTTTGATAGTCATCGCCGCTGCGTTTAGTGCCATCAAAATGAAAGTTAAAATTATTATAACCCGTCTCTAACTTTGCAGCGTAGGTATTCGCGTTGGATACCGAATCGTGACTGTATTCTACTGCACCGGTTAATTCATCTATATTACTCGTAGGAATGCGGTTATCAACTACGTTTACCACACCACCAATAGCACCAGAGCCATACAGTAGGGTACTTGGGCCACGTAGTACTTCTATTTGTTCAGCAGCTAAGCTGTCGCTAGAAGTAGCATGATCAGGGCCAATACGCGATGCATCACTGCTGTCTAAGCCATTTTGCATAATTTTAACCCGAGGGCCATCTAAGCCACGAATAATTGGGCTTGATGAAACAGGGCCAAAATAACTCGCGTTAACTCCCGGTAAGCCTTTTAGGGTTTCGCCAAGCGTTGGCTTTGACTTGTTTCTTAGCTCATCACCAGAGAGTACATTTACCGGAGAAATCATTTCTAAGCTACTTTTGTGCAAGGCCGATGCAAACACAACTACAGTTTCAATAGAGGTTGGCTTTAAAGCAATTGCAATATTGTTTGATGACTCGGTTACCGTAATGCGTGAATCGCTATAGTTATCTTTGCTAATATGCAGCTGGGCGCTCGCATCAAGCTCAATGGCAAACTCGCCAAGCTTGTTAGTTTTAACGCTTTGAGATTTACCGTGTACATGAATAGTGGCGTTTTCAATAGGTTGATTTTTTTCATCTGTTACTTTGCCATTAACAGTAGCAGCAAGTGCAGAGTGAGAGCATAAAACAGAAAAAATTGCAGAGGAGATTAATGTTAGCTTAGTCATGAGTCTTTAAGTTCGTGGTTGTTATGTTGTGATATAATATAACACTACAAAAGCGACGGTTCAATGATGTTATAGTATAACCTTATCGATTTTAGTAATTAATTAGCAGGGAAATCTGCAAGGCTTTGATTGTTAACAATTTATAAAGGTTAATTAATTTGGTTTATGAATATGCTTTTTATAAAGGGCTAAAAAGTACTTTTAAACTAAGTGGTTTAAAAGTACTTAAAACTGATTAGAGAGTGATTTTTAGACTGTTTGGTTTAAATGAAGTTGAAGTTAAAGTTTAATATGTATGTCGCCATTAGGTTTGCAGCAGCACAACAGTATTTCGCCGTCGCGTACAAACGCTAGAGGCTCTTCATTATAATCAACTTTACCCGACACTAAAGTCGCTCTGCAGGCACCGCAATAGCCTTCGCGGCATTGAAAGGCCACTTCTATCTGTTGAGATTCTAGGCAGTGTAAAACAGAAGGGCAGCCAGTGCTAAATTCTATGCACTGGCTGTTATCTGCAAGCGTAATGCTTGCAGTAGGTCGATCAGTCATTATAAATCAAAGTCACCAAATTCAGAGGCATCAACTTGCGAGTCTATTTGACCAACAAGGTAGGAGCTAATTTCAGCTTCTTGTGGTGCTACTTGCACGTTATCTGACACCAACCAAGAGTTTATCCATGGGATAGGATTACTGTTGTTTTTAAACTGTGCAGGAAAACCAATGGCTGTCATTCGAGCGTTGGTAATGTATTCAACGTACTGACATAAAATGTGTTTATTTAAGCCAATCATTGAGCCATCTTTGAATAAGTACTCGGCCCATTCTTTTTCTTGCTCTGCAGCGTCCACAAACATTTTAATTGCTTCGTCGCGGCACTGCGCGGCAACAATCGCCATTTCTGGATCGTCTTTACCGTCTTGCATAATATTTAAAATATGCTGAGTGCCAGATAAATGTAGCGCTTCATCGCGGGCAATAAGCTTGATTATTTTAGCGTTACCTTCCATCAATTCACGCTCAGCAAACGCAAACGAGCAGGCAAAGCTGACATAAAAACGAATCGCTTCTAAAATATTTACCGACATCATTGCCAGGTAAAGTTTCTTTTTCAGCTCAAATAAATTAACAACAACAGATTTACCGTTAATCTCGTGTTTGCCTTCACCGTATAAATTGTAAAGCGACACTGAGTTAATTAAATCATCGTAGTATTTTGTTACCGCATCGGCACGTTCACTAATTTTGTCATTGCTAACTATGTCATCAAAAATAAGTTCAGGTGCTTGGGTAACATTACGAATAATATGCGTGTACGAGCGGCTATGAATCGTTTCACTAAACGCCCACGTTTCTATCCATGTTTCTAACTCTGGTAGCGATACAATAGGTAGTAGGGCCACGTTTGGTGAACGCCCTTGTACGCTATCAAGCAATGTTTGATATTTTAAGTTACTTAAAAATATATGCTTTTCATGATCAGGTAATGCTTGAAAGTCTAAGCGGTCTTTGCTTACGTCTACTTCTTCTGGGCGCCAAAAAAACGAAAGCTGCTTTTCAATTAGTTTTTCAAAAATAGGGTATTTTTGTTGATCATAACGAGATACGTTAACGGTTTGGCCAAAAAACATTGGCTCTTCCATTTGGTTATTATGTTTACGACTAAAGGTAGTATAAGACATGTTTATCACTCAAAAAACTATCAGAATAAAGCGGGCTTAGTGCCCGCTTAAAATAAAAACTCAAAAATTAAATTTTACACGCGCCGCCTGCGCAATCATCATCTTCAAGATCCGGTGTATCTTCTTGTGCATCAGATGCACCATCGCGGGTATTGTGATAGTACAAGGTTTTAACACCCAGTTTGTAGGCGCTAAGCAAATCTTTTAATAAGACTTTCATCGGTACGCGACCGCCTTCAAACTTACCAGGATCATAATTTGTATTGGCCGAAATAGACTGGTCAATAAATTTTTGCATTATACCCACAAGTTGTAAGTAACCATCGTTTGAAGGAATATCCCACAGTAACTCGTAGTTATCTTTTAAACGTTCATATTCAGGTACAACTTGCTTTAAAATACCGTCTTTACTTGCTTTAACGCTAATATGACCACGTGGTGGCTCAATACCGTTTGTTGCGTTAGAAATTTGCGACGATGTTTCTGATGGCATTAGCGCACTTACTGTTGAGTTACGCATACCGTGCTCTTTAATGCTGGCACGTAATGCATCCCAATCAAGGTGTAGTGGCTCATCACAAATTTTGTCAAGATCTCGCTTGTACGTATCTGTTGGCATTATACCTTGAGAGTAGGTTGTTTCGTTAAACTTAGGACATGCACCACGCTCTTTAGCAAGCTCGTTTGATGCTTTCATTAAGTAGTATTGAATCGCTTCAAATGTTTTGTGCGTTAGTGCATTTGCGCTGCCATCTGAATAACGCTTACCGTTTTTAGCTAGGTAGTATGCGTAGTTAATTACGCCTATTCCTAGAGTACGACGACCCATAGTGGCATTTTTTGCAGCCGGTACTGGGTAGTCTTGAAAATCAAGTAAGTTATCTAAAGCGCGTACAGCAAGCTCAGCCAATTCTTCAAGTTCATCTAGTGACTCAATAGCCCCTAAGTTAAATGCAGAGAGTGTACATAGCGCAATTTCGCCTTCTTCGTCGTTTACGTTATCCAACGGCTTAGTTGGTAATGCAATTTCTAAACATAAATTAGATTGGCGAATAGGTGCCACTTTAGCAATGAACGGGCTGTGCGTATTACAGTGGTCAACGTTTTGTAAGTAAATACGACCGGTACTTGCACGTTCTTGCGCAAACATTGAGAACAGTTCAATAGCTTTAATGCGTTTTTTACGAATTGATTCGTCTTGCTCGTATTTTACATAAAGCGCGTCAAACTCGTCTTGGTCTTCAAAAAATGCATCGTAAAGGCCTGGCACATCAGAGGGGCTAAACAAGGTAATGTAGTCGTCTTTAATTAAACGCGAGTACATTAGTTTATTAAACTGTACGCCGTAATCTAAATGACGCACGCGGTTGTCATCAACCCCGCGGTTATTTTTAAGTACTAACAGGTTTTCTACTTCTAAATGCCAAAGCGGGTAGAACAAGGTTGCTGCGCCGCCACGTACACCGCCTTGCGAACAGCTTTTAACCGCTGTTTGAAAGTGCTTATAAAAAGGAATACAACCCGTATGGTACGCTTCGCCATTGCGAATATGGCTACCTAAAGCTCGAATACGACCTGCGTTAATACCAATGCCAGCACGTTGCGATACGTATTTAACAATTGCAGACGAGGTGGCGTTAATTGAATCAAGGCTGTCGCCACACTCTATTAATACACACGAGCTAAACTGGCGTGTTGGCGTACGAACACCTGCCATAATTGGCGTAGGCAGTGAAATTTTAAACAATGAAATCGCATCGTAAAAACGTTTTATATACGCAATACGTGTATCGCGAGGGTAGTCAGCAAATAAGCTAGCAGCGACTAAAATATATAAAAACTGCGCGCTTTCATAAATCTCACCGGTTACACGGTTTTGAACTAAGTATTTACCTTCAAGCTGTTTAACCGCAGCATAACTAAAGTTAAGGTCACGGCTGTGATCTAGGTATTCGTCTAATTCGTCAAGCTCTTGCTCGGTGTAATCTACCAGTAGGTGAGCGTCGTAGCGTTTGTCGCCAACCATTTTTGTTACATGATCAAATAAACGTGGTGGCTCAAATTGGCCATACGCTTTTTTACGTAAATGGAATACAGCTAAACGTGCTGACAAATACTGATAATCAGGAGATTCTTTTGAAATCTGATCGGCTGCAGCTTTAATGATGGTTTCGTGAATATCTTTAGTACGAATACCGTCGTAAAATTGAATGTGTGATTTTAATTCAACTTGCGAAACCGAAACGTTATTTAACCCTTCGGCGGCCCATTCAATAACGCGATGGATCTTGTCAAGATCAAGTGGCTCTTTACGGCCGTCACGTTTGCTTACAGATAACTGTTGGTTCATAGTTTTGCCTGTATTCCTTGGGAATTATGTATTTTGACCAATGTTTATGCCTCTCTGAAGCAAGGTTGATACTTGTTTAGTATAAATTACATTAAATTGGAGAATTTAATTGAATAACATTTGGCCACAATATCTGGTGCTGTTCTATTTAATGATCACAAGATAGTGTGGTCTGAGTTCATTTGCAAGAGGTAGAATTAGCTCTATTAGTAGATAATGAGGAGATATAGCCTCTGTGTTAGTAGACACTCACCTTCGAACAATCATTTAAGGTGAAATATGCAAAAATCAACTAATGATCTGCTAAATTTATGTATTTTTAAAATAAATTCAGACTGCTTTTTTTATCACCAAGCCTTGCGTAAAAACTAACTTAATCACAATATATAGTGTTTATTAATTAACATAGCACTATATATGGTTGAGCTGAGTTTTTGTATGAGATACTTGGTTATTATATATAAGATTGAGGCAAGGCTGTTTTCACAGATATAGTAGTATTGGAATGCTAGATATAAAAAAGGGCTAAAAATTAGCCCATTTAGATTTAGATTATGAACAAACTGCACAGAGTTATAATAGCTTTAGAAACAATCATTATAACATTTTCCGAAACTTCTATAGAAATACTTATTTTCAATTTTAATTACCCGAAATTTTATCTTGTACTTGCCGACAATTTCAGAATAAGTTACGCTAAATTTTGTAAAACCAAGCGCTTTGCTGAAATTTTAGCAAGTGTCTTTACTAACACCATATATCAGTATGGTGTTAGCCCCTCCACTTTTATAAAATGTTAATTTCATCAAAGCGTTACTGAGAAAGATAATGTGGTCTGCGTTGTTTTGCAAGGGGCAGAATTGCCCCTAATTGTGGATAACGTCGGGATAACACATTTGTGTTAGTAGGCATTAACCTTCTAACATTCGGTTAAGTTGAAATTTACAAAAGTAAACGCAGGATCTACTAATTTTACGCTTTTTGAAAATATATTTTGACTGCTTTTTTTATCAGCAGGCTTTGTGTGAAAACTAACACAATCACAATATATAGTGTTTAATAATTAACATAGCACTATATATGGTTAAAACCTTCAATAGGGCTTTGCCAATTAAAATCGGCCTGCCAGCTCAAAACTTCGGTTAAGTTAGGCACGTAACCCCAAAGTGCGGTTGCGGTGTGCATACCTGCCGCTTTACCTGCTTGAATGTCACGCAAAGCATCGCCAATGTACAAGCAACGATTAGGCGTAACGCCCATTAGCTTGGCACAATGTAGTAAAGGTAAAGGCGAAGGTTTAGCTTCAGCTAAAGTATCGCCACTGATAACCACGCAGGCATTTTTTAAAGCAGGGATCGCGGCTACTAAAGGAGCGGTTAAAAATCCGGGTTTGTTAGTCATGATCCCCCATTTGATGTTTTTTCGCTCCAGTTCGATAAGTAGTGGCTCAATACCAGCAAAGCACGTGGTGTGTTTGGCTATGTTAGCCGCGTAGGCATCAATTAATTGCTTAACGAGTTGTGCTTGCGGTTGCTCACCCCATTTATCTTTAAAACCGACCTCTAACAAGGCTGCTGCGCCATTAGATGCAGCAGCGCGATATACCTCACGACTTACTGTATCTAATTGCTGCGAACGCAGTACGGTATTTAAAGCTGCACCTAAGTCATCAGCGGTATCGAGTAAAGTGCCATCTAAGTCAAATAAAAAAGCATCGTACTCTATAGTAGGTGACGTTGATTGAGAGCTAGCCATTACGCTAACTTCTCAAAATGCAGAATATAATTTACGCTTACGTCGGTATTAAGCGAGTACTGCTTAGATAATGGATTATAAGATAACCCAGCACTGGCGCGCACTTTTAAACCCGCTTGTTCAGCCCAGGCAATTAACTGTGCTGGTTTAATAAACTTTTTGTGATCGTGAGTGCCTTCAGGCACCATTTTTAATAGCTTTTCTGCACCAATAATGGCGTACAAATAGGCTTTAGGGGTTTTATTAAGTGTTGAAAAAAACACATCAGCGCCGGGTTTTGCAAGCTCTGCAACAGCATGAATAATAGAAGCCGGATCGGGTACATGCTCCAGCATTTCCATACAGGTTACTACATCAAAGCGAGCAGGGTGCTCGGATGCATATTGTTCAGCAGGTACTTTAATATACTCTACATGTACGCCTGTCTCTAGGCTGTGTAATTTGGCAACAGTTAAAGGCTCTTGCCCCATATCTATTCCAGTTACCTTTGCCCCCATGCGCGCCATGCTCTGGCTTAAAATACCGCCGCCACAACCTACATCTAGTGTTTCTTTGTCAAATAAACCGCCAGTTTTATTGGCTATAAAGTCTAAACGTAAGGGGTTTATTTCGTGAAGCGGTTTAAATTCCCCGTCTAAATCCCACCACCGCTCTGCGATGGCCTCAAATTTTGCAATTTCTGCGTGATCTACATTTTGATGTTCGGTCATAAAATACTTCCTCGTCAATCTGGGGGCATTATATAGGGCTAAATTGGTAAATCGCAAAGTTTTGCGCCTGTAAATCTAAATAAATTGTGGTAGCATGTTTCTTTAGCAATAATAACAAATTCTCTTGATACCTAATAGTGGGTGTTTAAGAGCTGATACTGAAGGAATGTGATATCAATGACTGATCTCGCCCATGGCATTCTGCCAGTCAATATTGAAGACGAGTTAAAAAACTCCTACTTAGATTACGCAATGAGCGTAATTGTAGGACGTGCATTACCAGACGTGCGTGATGGCTTAAAACCTGTTCACCGCCGCGTTTTGTTTGCAATGAACGAGCTTAGTAATGATTGGAACAAGCCTTACAAAAAATCGGCACGTGTTGTCGGTGACGTAATCGGTAAATACCACCCACACGGCGATAGTGCTGTTTACGACACTATAGTACGTATGGCACAGCCATTCTCACTGCGTTATATGCTAGTAGATGGTCAAGGTAACTTCGGTTCGGTTGATGGTGATTCAGCAGCGGCAATGCGTTATACAGAAGTACGTATGGCAAAAATGTCGCATGAATTATTAGCCGATCTTGAAAAAGAAACGGTTGATTTCGTTCCTAACTACGACGGCACTGAGCAAATCCCTGACGTTTTACCAACCAGAGTTCCTAACTTATTAGTAAACGGTTCATCGGGTATTGCGGTAGGTATGGCAACAAACATTCCACCTCATAACTTAACTGAAGTGGTAAATGGCTGTTTAGCACTCATTCAAAACCCTGAATTATCTATTTTAGAGTTAATGGATTATATCCCGGGCCCAGATTTCCCAACGGCTGCAATTATCAACGGTAAAAAAGGCATAGAGCAAGCCTATTTAACTGGCCGTGGTAAAGTGTACATGCGTGCCCGCGCTGAAATAGAAGTAGATGAAAAAACGCATCGTGAAACTATCATTGTTCACGAAATACCTTATCAAGTTAACAAAGCGCGCCTAATTGAAAAAATTGCTGAGCTGGTTAAAGATAAAAAAATTGAAGGTATTAGTGCGCTACGTGATGAATCAGATAAAGACGGTATGCGTATCGTTATTGAGATTAAACGTGGTGACGTAGGCGAAGTTATTTTAAATAATTTATATGCGCAAACGCAGTTACAAACTGTGTTTGGTATGAATATGGTTGCGTTAATTAACAACCAGCCTAAGTGCTTTAATTTAAAAGAAATGCTTGAAGAGTTTATTATTCACCGCCGTGAAGTAGTAACTCGTCGTACTGTTTTTGATTTACGCAAAGCGCGTGACCGTGCGCATATGCTAGAAGGTTTAGCAATTGCACTGGCAAACATCGACCCAATTATTGAGCTTATTCGTAATTCACCAACACCTGCTGAAGCAAAAGTTGCTTTAACAGCGCGTTCGTGGGAATTAGGTAACGTAAAAGCCATGCTTGATAAAGCAGGCGAAGACAACGTTGCCCGCCCAGATTGGTTAGCTGCTGAGTTAGGTATTCGCGATGGTCAATACTTTATTTCTGAGCAACAAGCTCAAGCAATCCTAGATTTACGCTTACATAAGCTAACGGGTTTAGAACACGAAAAGATTCTAACTGAATACCAATCGTTATTAGATTTAATTGCTGAGCTTTTACATATTTTGGCAACACCAGAGCGTTTAATGGAAGTTATTCGCGATGAGTTAGTTGAAATTAAAGCGCAATATGGTGATGAGCGTCGTACTGAAATAAATGCCGCAGCACACGATATCAGCCTTGAAGATTTAATTACCGAAGAAAACGTAGTAGTAACGCTTTCTCACGAAGGTTATGTTAAGTATCAGGCTCTGTCTGATTACGAAGCGCAGCGTCGTGGTGGTAAAGGTAAATCGGCAACGAAGATGAAAGATGAAGATTTCATTGAACGTTTATTAGTTGCTAATACGCACGATACTATATTGTGTTTCTCAACGGCTGGTCGTTTATATTGGCTTAAAGTGTATCAGTTACCACTTGCAAGTCGTGCAGCGCGCGGCAAACCAATTGTTAACTTATTACCACTTGAGGCAGATGAACGTATTACCGCTATATTACCAGTACGCGAGTATGCAGAAGATAAATACATCTTTATGGCAACCGCATTTGGTACAGTGAAGAAAACACCACTAACGGCATACAGTCGTCAACGTGCAAGCGGTATTATTGCGGTTAACCTAAATGAAGGCGATAGCCTAATTGGTGTTGATGTTACCGATGGCAGCAACGAAATTATGTTGTTTACCGATGCGGGTAAAGTAGTACGCTTTAAAGAAGCAGAAGAAACAACGGTTGTTGATGAAAACGGTAACCCAGTACTAGACGAAGAAGGTAACCCTGAGATTCGCTTCAAAGGTGTTCGTCCTATGGGCCGTACAGCTACAGGTGTTCGTGGTATTAAAATGCCTGAAGGACAACGCGTAGTATCGTTAATTGTGCCTAAAACAGATGGTGCTATTTTAACCGTGACTGAAAACGGCTACGGTAAACGTACTTTACTTGAAGACTACCCAGCGAAGAGTCGTGCGACTCAAGGTGTAGTGTCTATTAAAGTAAGTGAGCGTAATGGTGCGGTTGTAGGTGCTGTACAAGTTGACGATAACGATGAAATAATGATTATTTCAAATCGTGGTACCTTAGTACGAACTCGTGTTAATGAAGTTTCTACGGTTGGACGTAATACGCAAGGTGTTATTTTGATCAGAACTATTGACGAAGAGCAAGTAGTTGGTTTACAACGTATAGAAGAGATTGAAGTTACCGAAAGTGACTTAATTGATATCGAAGACGTCGAAACAGTTGATACGGTTATTGATGAAGTAGCGGATGATAATCCTCCTTCAGAATAATTGAGATTAAAAAAGCGGCCTTGGCCGCTTTTTTTAATGGTGTTGAATAAAATTAATATTAATAATACTGCGCAATAAAATAATTTTTACAATAGCAAAAAGACTCAATTGCAAGACGTTAATTTATATATATAGTTGTTCTCAGTAATTGTTTTATATTGCTCTGTTTGCTGCATTAATGCAGCTTTATAGGTAATGAAGGCTTTAATACTATGAGTGAGGCTATAGCCCACTTAATGATCACAGCTTTAATTTAGTGTGTATAACCTGATTGAATGGTAATCAGGTGTTTAATTTTTTAATTACTGGAATGAGGAAAAGGTAATGAGTAAGTATAATTTTTGTGCGGGGCCGGCCATGTTACCGCCAGCAGTAATGAAAAAAGCACAACAAGAATTTATAGATTGGCAAGGTTTGGGTGTATCGGTGATGGAAATGAGTCACCGTAGTAAAGAGTTTTTAGCGCTCACTAAAAAATGTGAAGCGAGCCTGCGTCGTTTAATGAATATTAGCGATGAATTTGAAGTGCTGTTTATGCATGGTGGCGGTCGCGGTCAATTTAGTGCTGTGCCATTAAATTTACATCAGGAAAATAAATCAGCGGTTTACTGCGAAAACGGCGTATGGTCAAAAAGTGCAACGGATGAAGCAAATAAGTTTACCCAAACTACTGCTATCGATGTTCGTAACGATACCGATGGTCAATTTTCGATTAAAGCAGTGGCTGACTGGCAGTTGCCTGCAGATGCGTCGTACATTCACTATTGCCCTAACGAAACCGTTGATGGCTTAGAGATTTTTGATGTACCGAGTCATCCAACAGCGCCAATTATCGCAGATATGTCGTCAACTATTTTATCGCGTGAAATTGACGTTAATCAATTTGATTTAATTTACGCTGGCGCACAAAAAAATATAGGTCCTTCGGGCATTGCAATCGTTATCGTACGTAAAACATTACTAGCACGTGAAGGGCTTCCTAAACCAGGTATTTTAGATTATGCACTAGAGGCCAAGCAGGGCAGTATGTTTAATACGCCACCAACATTTGCATGGTATTTAGCGGCTGAAGTATTCCAATGGCTTGAGCAAAATGGCGGTGTAAAAGCCATGGAAGCACAAAATATTGCAAAAGCTGAACTACTTTATAATTTTATCGATAATTCTGATTTTTATTCTAATAAAGTAGCTAAGCATAGTCGCTCGCGTATGAACGTCCCTTTTTGGTTAAATGATGAAAGCTTAAACAGTAAGTTTGTTGCTCAATCAAACGAAGCGGGCTTGCTAGCACTCGAAGGCCATAGAATTGTAGGTGGAATGCGCGCCAGTATTTACAACGCAATGCCACTTGAGGGCGTGCAAGCGCTTGTTGATTTTATGGCTGCTTTTGCAAAGGAAAATAGCTAATGGAACAATTACGCTTAGAACCTATTTCGCGTGTTAATGGCAGCGTCACTCTGCCGGGTTCAAAAAGCTTATCAAACCGTATATTGTTATTAGCGGCATTAGCAAATGGCACTACTGTTGTTGAAAACTTACTTGATAGCGACGATATACGCCATATGTTGGGCGCGTTACAATTATTAGGTGTTAACGTTAGTTTAAACCAAGAGCGAACAGTTGCTACAGTACAAGGTGTTGGTGGGGTATTTAAAACCCCAAGAGAGCCTTTGTTTTTAGGTAATGCAGGCACAGCTTACCGTCCTTTAACCGCTGTACTTGCTGCGGTTGCAGGTGAGTACGAACTGATTGGCGAGCCACGCATGGAAGAGCGCCCAATAGGGCATTTAGTCGATGCGCTGCAAGCACTTGGCGGTGATATTACTTACAGCAAAAATAAAGATTACCCACCGCTTAAAATTATAGGTGGGCAAATTAACGGTGGTGAAGTTGCAATTGACGGCAGTATATCAAGTCAATTTTTAACTGCATTACTAATGGCTGCACCACTGTTTAATGGTGATACCAAAATAACGATTAAAGGCACTTTAGTATCTAAACCCTACATTGATATTACCCTTGATGTAATGGCACGCTTTGGAATAGAAGTTGAGCATAGTAATTATGCAACTTTTACCGTAAAAGGTGGTCAACAGTACCAGTCACTTGAACGTATTATGGTTGAAGGCGATGCGTCTTCTGCATCTTACTTTGTAGCTGCAGCTGCAATTGCCGGTGGCGAAATTGAAATTAAAGGTGTTGGTGCTAAATCGGTGCAAGGCGATATTGGCTTTGCTAAAGTAATGGAACAAGTGGGCGCTAAAATAGATTGGTATGATGAGCGCTTAGTTGTTCGTAAAGGCCAATTAAACGGTGTTGATATTGACGCAAATGCCATACCTGATGCAGCAATGACATTAGCCACTGTGGCTCTGTTCGCTAAAGGGCCAACGGCTATTCGTAATATTTATAATTGGCGCGTAAAAGAAACCGATCGACTACACGCTATGGCAACTGAGCTCAGAAAAGTGGGCGCAGAAGTTGTAGAAGGGCACGATTTTATAGAAATCACTCCCCCGAAACACTTTAACGATGTAGCAATTGATACTTACGATGACCATCGCATTGCCATGTGTTTTGCTATGGTTGCCGTAGGTGGGAAGCCAATCACGATTAATGATCCTAAGTGTACTTATAAAACATTTCCGACATTTTTCAATGTATTAGCATCAGTTAGTGAGTAGGTTTTTGATGTTAATTAATAAAAAGTTACACACTAATAGCGATCTATTTAAATAACTGACGTATAATATTGCGGTTTACTTAGGTGTGCATTGTAGGAGGTTTAAATGCAGGCGTTATTAATGCCCGTGATCACCGTAGATGGCCCAAGTGGTTCAGGTAAGGGAACTGTTTGTCGCTTGTTAGCCGAAAAGTTGGGATGGGATGTACTTGATAGTGGCGCAATTTACCGCGTTTTATCTCTAGCGGCACTTCACCATCAAATCGCATTAGATAACGAAGATGCATTAGTTCCCTTAGCTGCTAACTTAGATGTGCAGTTTTTGGTAGATAGTCAAACTAATGCAGCAAAGGTTGTTTTAGAAGGTGAGGATGTAACCACTACAATCCGTAACGAAGAAGTAGGGGCTGCAGCATCAAAAGTAGCAGCACTACCTCGCGTACGCGAAGCGTTATTACGTCGCCAACGCGCATTTAGAACTGAACGAGGTCTAATTGCTGATGGTCGTGATATGGGTACTGTGGTTTTTAAAGATGCACCGCTAAAAATATTTTTAACCGCCAGTGCACAAGAACGCGCCAAACGACGTTTTGTTGAGTTGAATGCTCGCGGTCTTAATGTTACACTGAGTGGTCTATTAAAAGACATTCAAGAGCGTGATGATCGCGATATGAATCGTGCCGTTGCGCCACTTGTGCCTGCAGAGGATGCTATTGAGCTTGATACTAGCGAGCTTAATGCACAGCAAGTATATGATAAGGTATTAACTTTATTGGATACGGCTATCTCTGAAGGTCGGCTTCCTAAACGAAGCTAAACACATTTTATGCACCAGCAGGATGCCAGTGCTATTTTAACAACCCCATGCAGCATGGTTGCTTATTGGTATAATATATAGAGACGTATATTCGTATGTCAGAAAATTTTGCGCAGTTATTTGAAGAAAGCTTAAAGGGTTTTGAAGCAGAGCAAGGCTCTATCGTTAAAGGTACAGTAATCTCAATCGAGAACAACATTGTACTTGTAGATGCTGGTCTTAAATCAGAAAGTGCTATCCCTGCTGAGCAGTTCAAAAATGCTGCTGGTGAACTTGAAGTTGCTGTTGGCGACGAAGTAGATGTTGCACTAGATGCAATTGAAGACGGTTTCGGTGAAACTATCCTTTCTCGTGAGAAAGCGAAGCGTCACGAAGCGTGGATCCGTCTTGAGAAAGCATGTGAAGAGCAAGAAACTGTTACTGGTGTTATCAACGGTAAAGTTAAAGGCGGTTTCACAGTTGAAGTTGATTCAATCCGTGCTTTCCTACCTGGTTCACTTGTTGATGTTCGTCCAGTACGTGACACAACTCACCTTGAAGGCAAAGAGCTTGAATTTAAAGTAATCAAGCTTGATCAAAAACGTAACAACGTTGTTGTTTCACGTCGTGCAGTTATCGAATCTGAAAACTCACAAGAACGTGAAGAGCTTCTTGCTAACCTTGTTGAAGGCCAAGAAGTTAAAGGTATCGTTAAGAACCTTACTGACTACGGTGCATTCGTTGACCTTGGTGGTGTTGATGGTCTACTACACATTACTGATATGGCGTGGAAGCGTGTTAAGCACCCTTCAGAAATCGTTAATGTTGGCGACGAAATCGCAGTTAAAGTTCTTAAATTCGACAAAGATAAAACTCGTGTATCTCTAGGCCTTAAACAGCTTGGCGAAGATCCATGGGCAGCTATCGCTGGTCGTTACCCAGAAGGTTCTAAACTTTCTGGTCGTGTTACTAACCTTACAGATTACGGCTGTTTCGTGGAAATCGAAGAAGGCGTTGAAGGTTTAGTTCACGTTTCTGAAATGGATTGGACTAACAAGAACATCCATCCTTCAAAAGTTGTTAGCCTTGGCGACAGCGTTGAAGTTATGGTTCTTGAAATCGACGAAGAACGTCGTCGTATTTCTCTTGGTCTTAAGCAATGTATTGCTAATCCTTGGCAGGAATTTGCTCGTCTACAAAACAAAGGCGACCAAGTTACTGGTAAGATCAAATCAATCACTGACTTCGGTATCTTTATCGGTCTTGACGGTGGTATTGATGGTCTTGTACACCTTTCAGACATTTCTTGGAATACACCTGGCGAAGACGCTGTACGTGAATTCAAGAAAGGCGACGAAATCACTGCTATCGTATTGCAAGTTGACCCAGAGCGCGAACGTATCTCTCTAGGTGTTAAGCAAATCGAAGCTGACCCATTCAATAACTACCTTGATGCAAACAAAAAAGGTGCTATTGTTAAAGGTAAAGTGACTGAAGTTGATGCTAAAGGCGCAACTATTGAACTTATCGAAGGCGTTGAAGGTTACATCCGTGTAGCTGATATCGCTCAAGAGCGCGTTGAAGATGCAACTACTGTTGTTTCTGTAGGCGACGAAATTGAAGTTAAATATGTTGGTGTTGATCGCAAGAACCGCACTTTAAGCTTATCTGTTAAAGCTCTTTTCGAAGCTGAAGAGAAAGAAGTAATAGAAAAGCTTAAGAAAGACGAGCCAGTGTTTGAAAACGCAATGGCTGCTGCTTTCGCAAATGCACAAAAAGACTAATTAATCAGTCTTTAATTGGAAGGGCAGTTTATGCCCTTCCATTATTTCTTTTAAGGAAATGCTATGACTAAGTCAGAACTGATAGAAACACTTGCACAGCAACACGCACACGTTCCAGTGAAAGATGTTGAAAATGCAGTAAAAGAAATTCTTGAACAAATGGCCGGCTCATTATCTTCTTCAGATCGTATTGAGATCAGAGGTTTTGGTAGTTTTTCTTTGCATTATCGCGCTCCACGTACCGGTCGTAACCCTAAGACTGGCGAAACAGTAGAGCTAGATGGTAAACATGTACCACATTTTAAACCAGGTAAAGAATTACGTGATCGTGTAAACGAGAGCATTGCCTAGTTAACTTATTGGAGTAGGGTACTTGTTTAAGGTATTAAAAATTATTCTGGTTGCACTTTGCTTGATCAGTGCATTTGTATTGGGTTCTCAAAATCCACAATTAGTACAAATAAACTATATTATAGCCAGCAATACATTGCCTTTAGCCGTTATAATAAGTATTTGCTTTTTATTAGGTGTTGTAATTGGTTGTTTTGTAAGCTTTAAATTGTTTTCACAACTTAAGTGGCAAAATTATCGTTTAAAAAAACAGTTAGCACCTGAACAAAATAAAAAAAAGCCTGCTGCTGATAAAGACTCATAATTATGATTGAGCTGTTATTTTTACTACTTCCTGTGGCTGCCGGTTACGGCTGGATAATGGGAAAAAACAGTGCTAAAAATCAAGCTCATCAATTTAATCGGCAGATCACCTCTGAATATAGTAAAGGCTTAAAGTTTTTACTCGACAGGGAAGAAGATCAAGGCCTTGAACATTTAATTAATTTACTAGAAGTTGCAGCTGACTCGGTTGAACATTATTCAACGCTTGCAACTATGTTTCGCCGCAGAGGCGAGCTAGACCGCGCAATAAAAATTCACGAACTCCTTTTAAAACACCCAAGCCTTAATGAGCAACAAGCTGCTGCTAGTCGTTTAGAATTAGCAGAAGATTATGTTATGGCTGGGCTATTAGATAGTGCCGAAGAGCATTTAGTTTGGCTTGTTAAAATGGACCACAGTGAAGCATTAGATCCTATTATCACTCTATATTCGCAAACCCGAGAGTGGCAAAAAGGGATTAATATGTTTGAAGCGCATAGTGAATTATTTTCAAAAGAACAACACTTTAAAGCCATAGCTAACTTTTACTGTGAGCTGGCGTTAAGTGATAATAACCCCTCATTAATGCGCAAAGCCATTAGTTTGAATCATAAAGCGATACGTCCTTTATATGAACTTGGTTTGTCTGCATATACTAAAGAAGACTACGTAAAGGCAATTTACTATTGGCGCGAATTAATTTGCCAATTTACATTTTTTGCTCCTTTATTTGTCGATAAATTAGCACATTGTTATAAGCATCTAAATTTAACTCATCAATTTCATCAGCTGATCAGTGAGTTACTCGACAAAGGTGGAGTGCTAATAAAAATACAACATTGCCAAGCTTTGTTAGAGCAAGGTAATACAGAGCAAGCTTTTGAGTTTTTAACTGATAGCTTAAAGCGCCAACCAACCATACGCGGGTTTAGTTTTTTATTACAACTAATGGGCGCTCAAGATAAAAATACTAAAGAGGTGCTCGACCAAATAGATAAACTGGTCACTTCTTATATTGCCACCAAACCAGACTTTCAATGTCAGCATTGTGGCTTTACTAGTTATACAATTTATTGGAATTGTCCTTCTTGTAAGCATTGGGAAACTACTGTACCAAGCAAGGGCTTAGACGGATTTTAATCTTTTAGTTTTCAAATAACACTTTCGCTATAAAGTAGGATAGTTATGCCTTTCGAAAAATCAAAAAAAATTCTTATTGCACTCGATTACGATGATCAGCAAGCCGCTTTAGACTTTGTAAAACAGCTATCACCCGATTCATGTCGCCTTAAAGTAGGCAAAGAAATGTTTACTTACTTTGGCCCTGCATTTGTAAAAGAGTTAATTGATTTAGGTTTTGATGTATTTTTAGATTTAAAATTTCATGATATTCCTAACACAGTGGCAAAAGCAGTGACTGCGGCGGCAAAAATGGGTGTATGGATGGTTAATGTGCATGCAAGTGGTGGCTTTGAGATGATGAGCAAAGCTAAACAAGCACTAGCTCCATTTGGCGATAAAGCCCCATTATTAATTGCTGTTACCGTGCTAACGAGTATGGATGAGACAGAGTTAAAGCGTTTAGGCGTAGAAAAAACACCACAAGAGCAAGTTATTTATTTAGCGAAGTTGGCAAAAGAAGCAGGACTTGATGGTGTTGTTTGCTCTGCTCAAGAAGCACAACAATTAAAAGCAGAGTTAGGCGCAGGCTTTAAGCTAGTAACGCCTGGTATTCGCCCAGTAGGGAGTGATGCTGGCGATCAAAAACGCATTATGACTCCTAAACAAGCTATAGATGCAGGCAGCGATTACTTGGTGATCGGACGTCCAATTACTCAAGCAGACAATCCTGTTGCTGTTTTGGCAGATGTTAATAAATCTATAGAATAATTTAACAAAAGTTCAGACTTTATTGCCAGAACCCTTGCGAGATGTTTGTTTTATGTTACATTAATAAAATCAAAATGCAGTAAGGGTTTTATTTTGAGACTAATGTTAGGTTCTATAGTGATTATTGTTGCTGGATTTTCAGTAAACAAATATGTTTTTTCTAGTAAAGTGTATGATGGAGTAACGACAGTTACGGATATTGTTGCTATATATCCCGTAAATATATTCGATTTTAAACAAACATTGCAAAATTACGCTTATCACCTTTGTTATAAAAATGAGGATAGATTAAGTCAACAGCATGTAACTTCACACGAATGTGTAGATAGCCATGATAGCCTTAAACGAGATTGTGAAGATAAAGTATTTCGTTTAGCGCCATTAAATTTGCAAAATAAAGAAGAAGTGCTCAATTACGCTAAGCAATATACACAATGTACTTTGCCGTATAAATATATTATTGGGTAGTGAAAGGTTAGTTATAAGCGCTAAGTGCAGCACTTAGGCTACACTCAACGCATAATAATAAATTGTTATTTTAAGCGAATGGATTTCGCTTCAATTTCTATTAATCCTAGTTTAAATAATCCACCAATTGCCTTTTTATAATTAGCTTTACTGGTCGAAAATATTTTCTTAATTGTTTCAGGATCAGACTTATCACCTAAAGCAATAACGCCACCTTCCTCTTTTAGCTTTTCCATTATAACATCGCCAAGATTACTAACTTTAGCCATACCTGGTTTTTCTAATACAACGTCAATTTTGCCATCTTCACGTACTTTTTGAATAAAGCCTTTTAGTTTTTGACCTACAAATAAGCTTTTAAATACCATATTGTAAAAAATAACACCAAAGTGAGATTCTTCAATAAGGACTTTGTAACCAATGTCAGTTTTACCCGCTATGATCAAATCGACTTCTTGTAAATGGGTGTATTGCGGCTCATCTTTAGATAAAAAACGATTAAAGTTATTTGATGCACAAATACGCTTACTGGCATTGTCTAGGTACAAACGCACTAAATACGAATGACCTTCTTGCATACGCGGTTTTTGCTCATTAAACGGCGCTAGTACATCTTTTTCTAAGCCCCAATCTAAAAAGGCACCAATACTATTAATTTCTTTAACACGCAGTAGGGCATATTCACCTACTTGTGCATGAGGCTTTTTAATTGTTGCTGTAGGTAAATTAGCATTATCTAAAAATATAAATACGCTAATACTATCACCAGCTTCAAGCTCATGTTTTATTTCTTGTTTTGGTAAAAATACTTCGCCTAAATCGTGGCCGTCTAGGTAAGCACCTTCGTTACTAACTTCTTTTACAAATAAGGTTTGTGTGGTTCCAAGGTAACTCATAATTATTCCTGTTCAGGCTTTTTTCTGCGGCGCATAGGAGTATCGCCATCAATATTAATAGGGGCTTTAATGGGAGCTGATGGTTTTTTAGGCTTAGCTTTGCGTTTAAACACTGGCTTTTTAGCTGCTACTGTTTTTTCTGTGGCTAAAACTGCAACTGGTTTCTTTTCTTTAATCCCTTTAAATTTAGCTTTTAAACCATCAACGCTATCAAACTTTAATTCATCATTTAAGAATGCTTTAATTGCTAAATAACTTGGCCAATCTTTAGGGCCTACTAACGACAGTGCGCTGCCTTTAAAACCAGCTCGACCTGTACGCCCAATTCGGTGAACATATTCTTCAGCGTGTTTAGGTAAATCAAAATTTATAACATGGGTAACACTGAGTAAATCTAAGCCACGTGACGCAACATCTGTGGTTATTAATATTTTGAAGTTTTCGCGGCTAAATGCATCCATAATATCGAGACGCTTATTTTGTGCTAAATCACCTGCTAATGGCTGTGCTTTAAAACCTTTAGCGCAAAGCGCTTCGCTCAAACGGCTGGTATCTGCACGGGTAGCTGTAAATATAATACATTGGCCAACATCGTCTTGATTCAAAAAGTGCTCAAGTAAGGCTTCTTTATGATCAAGATGATCAGCAAGATATAAGCTTTGTTTAATATCTGAGTGTTGCTCGTTTGCAGCGCTGAGCATTATTTGCTTAGGCTTTTTTAATAAGTTGCGTGATAGTGCATCTACTTGTGCATGATCTAGTGTAGCCGAAAACAATAATGTTTGGCGCAGGCGATGATCGGCCAAGTCATTAATCATTTTAAGTTGTTCGGTAAAGCCTAAATCTAGGATACGGTCTGCTTCATCAAAAATAAGTAGCTCAAGACCGCTCAATTGTAACGTACGCTTTGTAAGGTGATCGGCTAGACGACCTGGTGTTGCAACTACAAACTGCGGATCGTTTCTAAGCGCTTTAATTTGGTCATTAAAATTTTCGCCGCCGAGTATTTTTACGGCTTTAATGTTTGTACCTGCGATTAATAAACGCAGTTGTGTAAATACTTGCGTAGCAAGCTCACGTGTTGGAGCAACAATAAGTACCCGAGGATCGCGTTTACTGAGTGCTTTTTGTTTCATTACTCGTTGAACAGCGGGTAATAAAAACGCCAAGGTTTTGCCTGACCCTGTTTTAGACTGGGCGAAAATGTCATGCCCTGCAAGTGCTGTAGGCACTGCATGTGCTTGAATGTCGGTAGGCTGGGTGATCCCTTGATGTGCTAGTTGTGTTTCAAGGCGATTATCAATCCCAAGATCAGTAAAGTGCAAGGTGTGTTTCTCCAAAATGAGCAAGTTATATCTTAATTCTATCGGCGCATTATAGCCCACAGAGGCGTATGGCTAACAGTAAAATGCAAATTATAAGGCTAATTTTTGCATTTAATCACAAAAAGCGTAAAATACGCGCCCAAGATGCGCCGGATTTACGATTCGGTATATATTAAAAAGCAAAATAGGAATAAATATGACGGCTGTTCATAAAGACAATTTAACCAGCGAGCACTTTATAGTGTGTGCACTGTATAAATTTGTAGCATTACCTGAGTTTGAAGCGCTTAGAAAACCATTACTAGATGTAATGGAGGCAAATGAAATTCGCGGTACTTTACTAATCGCCTCTGAGGGTATTAATGGTACGGTTTCAGCTAAACGTGCTGGCATAGATAATCTTCTTAAATGGCTTGAACAACAGCCAAGCCTTAATAACATTGTTACTAAAGAATCTTACGATGACGAATGCCCATTTTACCGCACCAAAGTAAAACTAAAAAAAGAAATTGTGACTATGGGGGTTGAGGGCATCGATCCGCTAAAAGTAGTGGGTAGTTATGTTAAGCCAAATGAATGGAACGCATTAATTTCAGACCCAGAAGTGATACTTATAGATACCCGCAACGATTACGAAATTGAAATAGGTACCTTTCAAAACGCAGTTGATCCTAACACCAAAACATTCCGTGAATTTCCGCAGTGGGCTAAAGAAAACCTTGATCCAAGCAAGCATAAAAAAGTAGCTATGTTTTGTACTGGCGGTATCCGCTGTGAAAAATCAACAGCGTATATGAAAGAGCAAGGCTTTGATGAAGTGTACCATCTTGAAGGCGGTATTTTAAAATACCTTGAAGAAGTACCAAAAGATGAAACCATGTGGGAAGGCGAATGTTTTGTATTTGATAATCGTGTAGCGGTTAATCACGACTTACAAAAAGGCTCGTATGACCAATGTCATGCGTGTCGTATGCCAATCACCGAAGACGAAAAGTTAAAAGCTGAATATATGGAAGGCGTGTCGTGTCACCATTGTATTGATAATGTAAGCGATGAGCAGAGAGAACGTTTTGCTGAGCGACAAAAGCAAATAGAGCTTGCACAAGCGCGTGGCGAAGGCCACATTGGTAATGAAGCACAAGCTATTTTACAGCAACGTAAAGAGGCTAAAAACGCTAAAAAACAAGCCCAACGTAGTAAATAATATTTTATTAAATTAATTTAAAAAGAGTCATTATTGACTCTTTTTTTGTATCCACTATATGTTTTAACCTAAGATTGGTAATGTTAGTCTTTAGGTAATACCAATTGCATTAAATTAGTATAAAACACATCATAATATCGCTATGTAGGAAGCAACTATGCAAGCCGAACAAATAGAAATAGCGCAGTTTTTAGCACAGCATCCCCCTTTTAACGATTTACCCATTAAAGCGCTTAACGAGCTGGCGCAACAAGTTGAAGTTGCTTACTTTAGAGCGCAAACAGAGATTTTACAGTTAGGCCAAGATATTGCCGACTTGTACGTTATAAGAAGCGGCTCGGTAGAAATGTATCGCCGTAATGGCGAGCTTTATAATCGTTTAGCCGTGGGTGGAATATTTGGCCAAATGGGCCTATTGATGAACCGCAAAGTGCGTTTTCCGGCCACTGCACTAGAAGACACATTGGTTTACTGCATTAATGTTGAACTGTTTAATCGTTATTGCGATGAGTTTGATGCATTTGCTGATTACTTTGAAACCGATGGCAATGTACGTTTGCACCAAGCTATTGTTGAGCAAGCCGACAGTAACGATTTAACGACAGCAAAAGTAAAGTCGCTTATTCATCGTGATGTAGTGACGGTATTAACCACTTCTACGGTGCAAGATGTTGCTAAATTAATGAGTGAAGAAGCGGTTTCATCAGTACTGGTTACAGATATAAATAAGCCCGTTAACGACGACCCGGAAGAGGATGATGGCCAAGTAGTTGGCATAATTACCGACCGAGATTTACGTAATAAAGTGGTTGCGCCAGGGTTGTCGTTTGATACTCAAGCACAGCATATTATGTCTACTAACTTAGTAATTTTAGATGCTAATGCCTACGTTTTCGAAGCTGTATTAGCTATGTTAAGAGACAGCCTGCATCATTTGCCGGTAGTGCAAAAACGCAGGCCGATTGGGGTAATATCACTGTCTGATATTTTACGTTACGAGTCGCAAAGTAGCTTGTTATTAGTGCGTGGTATTTTGGCCCAGCAATCAGTGGAAGACTTAACCCATTATGCCCGCCAGTTACCTAATGTATTTGTGCGTATGGTTAACGAAGATGCAAACTCTCATATGGTTGGTACAGCCATGGCAGTGATTGGCCGTACTTTTAAGCAAAGGTTATTAATATTAGCTGAAGAAAAGTATGGGCCAGCTCCCGTGCCTTATTGTTTTATTGCTTTAGGCTCCATGGCGCGCGATGAGCAACTTATAGTAACGGATCAAGATAATGCGCTTATTTTAGATGACAGTTACAACGATGAGTTACATAACGAGTACTTTCAAAACATTGCTGATTTTGTTTGTGATGGTTTAGCACAATGCGGCTACACCTATTGCGATGGCGAAATTATGGCGTCATTTAAAAAGTGGCGTAAAACTCGCTCTCAATGGTTTGAGCAATTTGCAGATTGGATAGCAAAACCAAAACCACAAACGTTATTACACAGCTCTATATTTTTTGATTTGGACGGCGTTTGGGGTAAAACAAAATGGGCCGATGAGCTCAAAGTCTTTGTTGCTAAACAAAGTAAAGCAAATAGGGTGTTTTTGGCAAATATGGCTGCTAATGCACGTAATCGAACGCCGCCTCTTGGGTTCTTCAAAGGTTTTGTTTTAGAGCATAACGGCCAGCATAAGCACTCAATGAACTTAAAACGCCGTGGTACCGCACCACTTTCGGATGTTATACGGGTGCATGCATTAGCGATTGGTTCACGCAAACAAAACTCGTTTGACCGCCTTGAGGATATAATTGCCGCAAAAAGTTTACCCGAGGGTAAAGCACAAGATTTACGAGATGCGCTGGAGTATATAGCTATGATGCGAATTCGTCATCAAGCATTACAAATAGAGCAAGGTGAAGAGCCCGATAATAATTTAGATCCGCATCAACTTTCACCGTTTGAGCAGCGTAATTTAAAAGAGGCATTTGCGATTCTTGAAAAAGCGCAAAACTATCTAAAATTTAGCTTTATTTCAAATACAAATGTGAAGTGATTTTTCTATGAGCAAGCAAAAGCAAGCAATAGTTGACTGGTCGCTTAGGTATCAGCAATTAGCAAATAGCAGTGAAAATGCATTGTTACAGCAATTTTATGCATCGGCTTTTAATCAGCCTGCTGCAGCAATAGCTGATGTGCCATTTGTAGCGATGGATTTTGAAACCACCGGCTTAGATAGCGAAGCAGATGACATAGTGAGTGTGGGTTTAGTGCCTTTTAACTTACAGCGAATATACTGCAAGCACAGCCGCCATTGGGTAGTACAACCGCGCAGAAACTTACATGAAGAATCAATAATCATTCATGGTATTACGCACTCAGAGGTTGATGATGCACCAGACTTTAATCGTATTATTGAGCCTTTGCTTGCCGCGCTAAGCGGTAAAGTCGTGGTGGTACATTATGCAGCAATTGAGCGGCCATTTTTAAATAATGCGTTGTTACTTAGGCTGCACGAAGGCATAGAGTTTGCGTTAGTTGATACTATGGATATTGAAAAAAGAGCATTAACAGCACGCCAGGGTTTAATAGGGCGGTTATTTAACTCTAAAATAGGCTCGTTGCGATTAAATGATTGTCGTAAGCGCTACTCACTTCCTGCCTATAATAACCATAATGCCCTAACTGATGCATTAGCCACAGCTGAGTTGTTACAAGCACAGCTGAGTCATCATTATCGCTTAGATACGCCGATAGATGATTTGTGGATATAAACTTTATTTTATAGCTATAAAAAACGCCGCATAATTTGCGGCGTTTTTATTAGTACTTTTTATAATTACCAGTAAGGGTAGTAAGTACGGTTACTTTTTAGTACGAGGCTCAGTACGTAAGCCCAACAGTAAGCTTAAACACATAAACAACAATACAATAGTAAAAGGTAACCCGGCAGATATAGCGCCAGCTTGCAGCGCTTGTATAGCTTCAGTTCCACCTATCCAAAGTAGTGCGGCAGCTACCGCACCTTGGGTTACAGCCCAAAAGATACGTTGTGGTACAGGTGCATCAATTTTGCCACCAGCCGTGATCGAATCAATTACCAATGAACCAGAATCCGATGACGTAATAAAAAACACCAATACTAAAATAATCGCTACAAACGATAAAATGTTAGACAAAGGTAATGCATCAAACATTTGGAACATAGCAAGTGGTACTTCAGTAAGGCCGTTAGTACCTAGCTCACCTACATTATTAACCACCTGATCAATAGCAATACCGCCGTATATAGACATCCATAAAATAGTAACAGCAGTAGGCACTAGTAATACCGCAATTAAAAATTCACGTATAGTACGACCACGAGAAACACGCGCAATAAACATACCTACAAACGGTGACCAGGAAATCCACCATGCCCAGTACGATACAGTCCAGCCATGCATCCAAGTTTCATCTTCACGACCATGAGGATTACTTAAGGGAATAATATTTTCTACATAGCCCATTATGGTAGTAGGAACATTACCTATAGCAACAGCAAAGCCAACTAAAAATACAAACACAAGTAAAACCAAGGCAATTAACATATTGGCATTACTAAGTACTTTTACTCCGCCATCAATCCCTCTAACTACCGAAATAATAGCTAAAAGTGAAACCCCAATAATAACTAAAATTTGTGAACCAACACCACCAGAGGTACCAAATACATGATCTATACCTGCAGAGGCTTGTTGTGCTCCTAGCCCTAGTGAAGTTGCAAGACCAAAGAGTGTTGCAAGCACAGCTAAAATGTCGATAAGGTGGCCAGGCCATCCCCACGCTCTATCACCTAAAATAGGATAAAAAATAGAACGGATAGACAGTGGTAAGCCTTTGTTATAAGTAAAGAATGCAAGTGAAAGTGCGACAACTGCATAAATAGCCCACGGATGTAGACCCCAATGGAACATAGTTGCGCCCATTGCTAGTTTTGCAGCCTCTGGTGTATTAGGAGCTACATTTAAAGGTGTTTCAAACCAGCCAGTATAATAAGCAAGCGGTTCTGCAACACCCCAAAACATTAAGCCAATACCCATACCTGCAGCAAATAACATAGCTAACCATGAAAGGCGAGAGTGAGTAGGTACTGCATCATCTCCCCCTAAACGTATTTTACCGTAAGGCGATACAATAAGTGCTAAACAAAAAATAACGAAAAAGTTAGCAGCCCACATAAATAAGGCATCAAAGTTATTAATAATATCTGTTTTTATACTATCAAGTGCAGACTTAGCTGTTTGTGGATCGGTAACTAAAATAGCGATCAAAAAGATGACAATCAGACCAGCACTTATGCCGAAAACAGAGTTATGTATATCTAACCCCCATTTTTGTACGTTGTCTTGACCTACGGTATAGTCCGTACTATCAATACTATATTTGTCATGCTCTTCGCTCATGCAATACCTCATTTGTTGTTCTAACCCTGGATGTTACCCAGTGTCGTAATTAATTATATTAGTCTTGTAATTATATTAGTTTAAACACAAATAATTAGAAGACTAACTAATCTGATTTTTGATCATTAACTTTACTAGTGTATGAGTTAAATACTAAATGTAAATGATTTTGTATTTAGACTGCTGATATTATAGTCAAAATGATGATATTTGTTGCTTTTAAGTATAAAAAACAAACACTCTCTAACTTGTTAAATTAGTTTACTATTTACTAATACATATACGAGAACACTTATAAATCAGCGCATATTATCCGAAATCAGAATTATAAAAACACATAGGTAAATAATTACTGTCACGGAGTATGTAAATACTAATAAGCTGCTAATTAAAGGTGCCTAATATAAACGCCCCTTTAACCTAGGAATACTTAGTATATGATTTAACATTAGGTTATATTTTAACAGTAAAGTAGTTAAAGGAGTAAATTGCGACTATGACTAATGATATTAAACATTTAGTTGGAAAAAATGAGCTTAGTGAGCATTTTAAATCGGTACGTAAATATAGCCTATCACTCATTAGTGCGTTAAGTGCAGAAGACTGTCAATTACAAGCAATGGCCGACGTAAGCCCAAGTAAATGGCATCTTGCGCATACCAGTTGGTTTTTTGAAACATTTTTACTCTGCATTCATAGCCGTAATTACAAAGTATTTAACCCTGAGTTTAAAATATTATTTAATTCTTACTACAACGGAATTGGTGAGCAATTTAAGCGGGGCAACAGAGGCAGCCTATCGAGGCCGAGTCTTGATGACGTAATAGCATACAGACGATATATTGATGAAGCTGTTATAAGCGTGTTAAATACTGCAATAACCCCAGAAATAGAGCAAATAATTACTCTTGGCCTAAATCACGAGCAACAACACCAAGAGCTAATGTTGATGGATATTAAGTATAACTTTTCTATTAACCCAATATTTCCTGCGTACCAATCACTAAAGCCAACTCAAGTACCAAACCAGCAATCCAGTGCCGCTATAAAGTTTATAAACTTTGACCAAGCAATTATAAATATAGGGAGCAATGCTGAAAACCAATTTGCCTACGATAACGAACAACCTAAGCACTCTGTGCTGGTTCATCCATTTAGCTTTGCTAATAGATTAGTGACTAATGCAGAGTATTTAGGCTTTATTAATAGCTCAGGCTATAGCAACCCGCAACATTGGCTAAGTGACGGCTGGGCACATATACAGGCTAATAATTTAACACAGCCATTGTATTGGCATTATATAAACGGGGAGTGGTTTGAGTTTACCCATTACGGATTATTACCCCTTAACTTAGCCGCGCCGGTTTGTCATGTTAGTTATTATGAGGCCAGCGCTTATGCAAGTTTTGTTAATGCACGCCTGCCCACAGAGTTTGAATGGGAATATGCAGCCCAGCAACACGCACCAAGTAATACAGCGCACACGTCACTTTTATTGCCAAATATGGCCGATAGTAGCGCTGCTATTGGGCAGCTTACAGATAGCTGCTGGCAATGGACAAACAGTGCTTATTTACCTTACCCAGGTTTTAAGCCAATTGCAGGCGTGGCAGGAGAGTACAATGGTAAGTTTATGAGCAATCAAATGGTATTACGTGGCGGTTGTGTGTTAACTCCTGCTAATCATTTACGTACAACCTACAGAAACTTTTATTATCCCCATCAAGCCTGGATGTGTAGTGGTATAAGACTCGCTAAGGATAAAACATGAGCCAAATGACAACAATAAAGCAGTGCAGTATAAATACCTCTATAAGCAACTGTGAGTTTTTAACAGATGTAATAAGTGGCTTAACCCAGCAACAAAAATCACTCCCCTGTAAATATTTTTATGACGACAAGGGGGCTGCATTATTTGAGCAAATAACAAGGCTGCAAGAGTATTACGTAACCCGTACTGAGCTGGCTATTTTAGAAAGGTACTCAAAAGAGATTGCACAAATCCTACCTGAAAGCTTATCAATAATAGAACCCGGTTGTGGTTCAGGCAAAAAAATTGCCCACTTATTAGCTCATATGAGCAAAGTAAAAACGTTTGTACCGTTCGAAATATCTACAGAAATGCTTAACTATTCATTAGCGCATTTATCGCCATTATTCCCTGAACTAGTTATTGCTCCGTTATTAGGCGACTTTACCGATAGCGCAATGGTTAAACAGCTTATTAAAGAAACCGCCCTCGATAGCCAAACTAATTTAGTGTATTTCCCGGGCTCCACCTTAGGTAATTTTAACACGCTTAAAGCCATTGAAATAATGAGAAACTTTCAGCATTTATGTGGTGTAAATGGCTATGTTTTAATCGGGATTGACTTGGTAAAACAGCGCCAAGTACTGTTAGATGCATACGACGATAAACTCGGTGTAACCGCTGCATTTAATAAAAACTTATTACAACGAATCAATGACGAACTAAATGGATCATTTAATTTAGCCAATTTTAACCATGAATCACGTTATAACGAGCAGCATAACCGCATAGAAATGCACTTAGTGAGCCTTTGCGAGCAAACAGTGATAATTAATAACCAACAAATTAATTTTAAACAAGGTGAAAGTATTCATACCGAAAATTCTCATAAGTACACCCTAGAATCGTTTAAACAGCTTGCGGCACAAGCTAATTTAAGTTTAGAGCAAACATGGCAAGACGATAATAATTACTTTGCCTTATGCTTATTAAGGCCGCTATAAATTATTAGTAAATAACAACTTGGCCGTTGTTAAGTTCATAGTTTAACAACGCGCCATTAGGCGATTGCTGTATAAGCGTAACTTTATTTAAACCGTATAGTCTAAATAATAAGGGTGCAATAACCGATACTGCTGAACCCGTTGCGGTATCTTCGTTTACACCAAACTGCGGGGCAAAGTATCTAAAATGTGCAATGGCATTTTGTGCTTGAGTATTTTGTACTGTTAGCGCAATAACCGCATTTTTATGCAGGTGACTTAGGGCATTAAAATCAACTTGTAAGCGTGTTAAATCGTCTTGTGCATTGAACAATAACAAGGTGTAACCGTTTTTATTGGCACTGCTGTACGCGGCTTTTATTGATAATGAAAATACTCGCTGTAATTTACAGTAGCAGGGGGACTTTATCGACTCAATACTTGCTAATACCAACTGAGCCTGTTGCCTGTTAATTTTTATTTTAAAACGCTCATTACAGCTTGTAATAAATACCTGTGGGCAATAAGAAAAATAATGAAGTAAAAAGTTAGCTGCAGCCAAAGTGCCATGCCCACAGCGCTTAATTTCACTTGTTTGGTTAAACCAGCGAATTTTACAATAAGGTTGAGTTATCTCATTTTGATTTAAAAATACAGTCGCAGGATGATTCGATTTTGACGCAATATATTGCATTAATTTAGAGGTTAAGCCCTTTTTATAAATAACAATTAAAGCACTTGAACCGGCTAAGTTAGCTGTGTGGTTATAAAAAACAGCTTGGGACGATGCGAGTGTTATAAAGCGCCACACAAGCCATGCTGGCTTGTGTGGCGCTAAGCAAATTCGCTTAGCTTTTGCTAGCATACGCATCGTTATGAATAAGCGCGGCACGTCCAGAAGGGTCAGCATTATTTTGAAACGACGCATCCCATGCCAGCGCTTCGGGCGTAGAGCACGCTACCGATTTGCCATAAGGCACACATTTAGCGGCGGCATCACCAGGAAAGTGAGATTCAAAAATAGCGCGGTAATAATATGCTTCTTTAGAATCGGGGGTATTTATAGGGTATTTAAACTTTGCATTGGCAAGCTCTTGATCGCTCACTTGCTCGTTTACAAACACTTTTAAGGTATCAATCCAGTTATAACCTACACCGTCTGAAAACTGCTCCTTTTGACGCCATAATACTTCCTCTGGTAAATAATCTGCAAAGCCTTCGCGTAAAATTTGCTTTTCTATTTTTCCCTCTGTACACATTTTAGCTTGTGGGTTAATACGCATTGCCACATCCACAAACTCTTTATCTAAAAATGGTACGCGAGCTTCAACTCCCCATGCTGCCATCGACTTATTGGCACGTAGGCAATCAAACATATGCAGTTTAGATACTTTACGGTTAAGCTCTTCATGAAACTCTTGTGCATTCGGCGCTTTATGAAAATACAAATAGCCACCAAACAGTTCATCTGCTCCTTCGCCCGATAGCACCATTTTAATACCCATGGCTTTAATTTGTCGGGCCATTAAATACATAGGAGTAGAGGCACGAATAGTGGTTACATCGTATGTTTCTATGTGATAAATCACTTCGCGCAGGGCATCTATACCTTGCTCAATAGTAAATATAATAGGGTGATGAATAGTGCCTATCATATCGGCTACTTTTTTAGCCGCGGCTAAATCAGGTGAGCCCTCAAGGCCAACAGAAAAAGAATGCAATTTAGGCCACCATGCATCGCTTTCGTCGTTATCTTCAATTCGTTTTGCCGCAAAACGCTGGGTTATAGCCGATATAAGCGACGAATCTAAGCCACCAGAGAGTAATACGCCATAAGGCACGTCGCACATAAGCTGGCGTTTAACGGCAGCCTCTAGTGCGCTTTTCACATCTTCGGCCTTTGCGCTGTTATTTTTAACGGCGTCAAAGCTTTGCCAATCGCGTTTGTAATACGCTTTAAGCTTGCCATCTTTACTGCTTAGGTAGTGCCCAGGCGGAAATTCTTCAATGTGCTTACAAATTGGTGAAAGGGCTTTTAGCTCTGAGGCCACGTAAAAGTTACCGTGTTCATCGTGTCCGGTGTAAAGCGGAATAATACCAATATGATCGCGGCCAATAAGGTAACTGTCATTTTCTTCATCGTATAAACAAAAGGCAAAAATGCCATTTAAGTCATCTAAAAAGTCGGCACCTTTTTGTTTGTAAAGCGCTAAAATAACTTCGCAGTCAGATTCTGTTTGAAAGGTAAAATCGGTGGTTAAATTTGCCGCTAATTCTTTATGGTTATAAATTTCACCGTTTACCGCTAAAATATGTGTTTTTTCTGGATTATATAAAGGCTGTGCACCGCTAGAAACCCCTACAATAGCTAAGCGTTCATGTACTAAAATTGCTTTTTTCGATGCATAAACACCCGACCAATCAGGGCCGCGGTGCCTTAATAACTTCGACATTTCGATGGCTTGCGTACGTAACTGTACGGGATCAGATTTAATATCTAACACCCCAAAAATTGAACACATAGACTACCCCTCATTCTTGTTTTTATGTGTATTGCAAAGCAAAATAGCCCTGCGACTCACCTTTGTTTTAGCAGAATTAATAACGTAAGTCACACCGCATTTACAAAATAATAAGAATAATTTATGCACCAATATAGCCCGTATTGCACCAAAATGATTAATGTGTGGTGCTGGTTGCTATTTTTACATCGCGCTCATTACTCAAAGCTTCGGCTATCATTACTTTTAGCGCATTTATTACCGCTTCTTCACTCATGCTTGGTGCGCCATTGTGGTGCACAGCTTGGCTTGGAAAATAAGGAATATGAATGAAGCCGCCTTTCATTTTTGTATAGTTTTCGTTTATATAATGCAGCAAACCATACATCACATGGTTACACACATAAGTACCGGCAGTATTAGAAATGGCCGCGGGAATATCGCTTTCATGTAAGGCGCTTAACATGCGTTTTATTGGTAAATTGCTAAAATAAGCATCGGGGCCATTTTTTGCAATTGGGGTATCAATAGGTTGCTTACCGGCATTATCTTTAATGCGAGCGTCGTCTATATTAATCGCAATGCGCTCTATAGATATTTCGCTGCGTCCACCGCCTTGGCCAACACATAAAACTATCGCCGGATTATGCGCTTCTATCGCGTGGTGTAGTTGTGCAATAGAGGTATTAAACTCACACGATAATTCAATAGCGCATACTCTATGCTTCATTATTATATGGTCGTCGAGTTTTTGCACTGCTTGCCAAGAGGGGTTAATGCTTTCGCCATCAAAAGGAGCAAAACCGGTAATTAACACGCACGCCATAGGGTAAGTTGATTTAGTCATTGCACACCACGCTATACATTAAATAATATTAACGGCAAGTAAGGTTACTGCCGTAGGAATTTGTACTTTTATTACACGGTATCTATATTTAAATCGAGCATAACCGTCCTATTTTTTATTATTGCTATTATTGAGTGCTAAACTGAGCTGATATAAATGAGCATTTTGTTTATGTTGGGCTGTGCGTGCTTGCTCTAGGGTTACATATTCAAATTCTATATTATCGGCTGCTCTAAACTGTGCAAATTGATGTAAGTCAGCACTGATCACTGTACCTAGTAGCGGATAGCCGCCGGTAGTTTGGCCATCATTAAGTAATACTATGGGCTCTCCGTTGGGGGGCAATTGTATGCTCCCTGGGTTCACAGCCACAGAAGGTAATGAATGTGTGTGCATCAGATTATCTGTATTATTTACTAACCTTACGCCCATTCTATTACTGTTAGGGCTGGCTTTAAATTTACCCGAAGTAAAGCTATGCAAAAGTGTTTTACCTAATAACTTTGCGTGTGGGCTAGGGTGCAAGCGGATAATTTTACGTTGCGGTGGAGCAATAGCCCCCATTTTTATAAAAGGGCCATTAAAAGGCTTAATTGGAATGCAGTCACCACTGCTGAGTGCTTTGCCATCGAGCCCACCAAAGCATGCATTTAAATCAGTTGCTCGAGAGCCCATTATTAGTGGGCACTGCACGCCGTCTTTTACTGCAATATATGCTCTTAACCCCGCTCGTCCTGTGGCAAAGCTTAATACTTGTTTATTTTTAATAGCGTATGTCCAACCTGGGTAAATCGGCTGTTCATCAAGCTTTGCCTGTAAATCAGCGCCTTGGATGGCAATGACAGTATCGCAGTTAAATTCAAGCTCACATAAGCCCACAGTTACTTCAAGCACCGCATCGTTGTCGTTATTACCAAGGAGTCGATTAGCTATTAATTGTGCACAGGGGTCTAAGCTGCCAGCTTTACTTACTCCTAAATGACGATAGCCAATTCGGCCAAAATCTTGAATAGTGAGTTGTACGCCTGGTTTTAGTACTTTTATCATGCGCCTGCTCCTTGGTTTTTTAGCGCTACAAACTCAAGGGTATCGCCTGGTTGCATTAAGCAAGGTTGCGAATGAGAGCTATTAAATAATGTGGTATTGGTATGGCCAATAATATGCCAGCCACCGGGAGTGTCGCTAGGGTAAATACCGGTTTGGGCAGCGCCAATAGCCACCGCACCTTTAGGTACTTTAATGCGAGGCTCAGCGCGCCTTGGGGTATGTAGGCGTGTATCTAAACCATGTAAATAGGCAAATCCGGGCTGAAAGCCTAAAAACAAAACGTGATACTGAGCTTTGCTATGTATACTAATTACCTCATCAATACTTAAATTATGAAAGCTGGCTACATAAGCAAGATCTTCACCCTCGTATAGGGTCTCTATTAAATGGTGTTTACCAGTAAAAGTACTGCTTTTAAGCTCATCCCATAATAATGGTAATGCCTCTAGCCATTTAGTTAAGCCCGCAGATGACTTTAAATACAAGGTGAGGGAATTCATTCCTGCAACTAAGTCGGTAAACTCTGCGGTGTTTTTACAGTGCGCAGCTAAAGCCCAAATTTTTTTTTGTATAGTTAATACATTGTTTGCGTCTAAATGTGCTGCATCTATCAATAAGCTATTGTTACTAAGTGCATAAATTATAGGAGCCGAACTCATAAAACAAACCTGTTAATACAACATGTTTCAAAGCTAACATAGTTATATTGATTTATTTACACCATTGCGACCAGCAAAATGGATTAAGAGATAAAATATAAACCTTATAGGCCGCTCACTCGTATTTAATTACTTACCAAGTTGAAATAATAATTCAACAGGTAAGGTCTTTATTAAAGCCTGTTACTATTTTTTGTTAAAAATACATTCGCAACAGTAACCGGCCTTAGCATTTATTTAAGAGGTAGTTTATGTCGTATCAGGGTTTAATTTATTTATCTAGCGTTGCTATTTTATTTAGCGCAAGCAGTGTTGCTTTATCAATGGAAAAAGTCGTGCAAAGTAATGTTCAAGCGACTATGCACGTAGAAACACTAGTACTTGGCTCAGGTTGCTTTTGGGGCGCTGAAAAACGCTACGAAGCACTTAATGGTGTTATTGATGCTGAGTCAGGTTATGCCGATGGAAACGGCTTTAAAGCCACTTACAGCAATATAACCAGTCAATCACGTCGCTTTGACGAGGACAATTACGCCGAAGTTGTGCAAGTTACCTATAACAGCAATATTATTAGCGCAAAGGAGCTACTCGAAAACTACTTTGAAAGCCACGACCCAACACAAAAAAATCGCCAAGGTAACGATGTAGGCACTCAGTATCGCTCAATTATTTTAACTACCACCACTGAGCAAGCGAAAGTAGCAAAGCAAGTTAAATCGCAATATCAACAACTGCTTACGCAAGCAGAGTACGGCACTATAGCCACTATTATTAAGCCACTTGACACTTTTTATGCAGCAGAAGAATATCATCAAAATTATTTAGAAAAAAATCCAAATGGCTATTGTCCCGATCACTCAACTGGCGTGGTGTTTAACAAAAAACCGCCCGAACAAGTAGATAACTCCGCTTTACTAATGGGTAAACAAATAGTGGTATTAGACTCACGCGAATACTGCCCATACTGTGAAAAATTTAAAAGCACTGTAGCTAACGACTACAAAGGCAGTATTGCTATGAGCTTTCGCCACGCCGATCAACTCCAAGGTTTAACCATTAAGTCGGCAACCTGGGCAACCCCCACTATTTTATTTTTAGAAAATGGCACTGAAGTATACGGACGTCAAGGCTATGCAAGCCCAGAGGTGTTTTATAAAGCCCTTGGCGCATTTAAACTAGGCGATAGTGAGGCCTATAAAGTTGCATTTAATTCAAAAACCGATCGCGCTTATTGCAAAGAATACAAAATTTTTAAAAATACACCCGATGGCACCTTTGTCGATAAGCTCAGTGGCGAGCCGCTATTTGATACCCGCGATAGGTTTAACTCTGGAACTGGCTGGTTATCGTTTACGCATCCAATAAAAAGTAGCGTTACTGAACATGACGACAGTAGCTGGGGAATGACTCGTATTGAGCTGCGCTCTAAAAGTACTGGCATACACTTAGGGCATTTATTCCCCGGGGAAGGCCCACGCAGTACAGACCGTTATTGTATCAATGCTACGGTTCTTGAATTTATACCAAGGGATTAAAAATACGTGAGATATACAAAAGCCCAGTAAACTTAACTTTTACTGGGCTTTTTAATTAAGGCTGTAGCTAAAAAGCAGTATTAAAGCCTAATTTATTTTTAGTAAATATTATGTGGATTGCCTAAAAATAAAAACAGTTCAAGCCAAGTCACCACCTAACTTGAACCGTTTTTTACACTGACAACATCTTACACACACAATATAAGATTCTTTTACCAGCTTAATTATCAAACCTTAAATTAAGCTGCGATACTTTCGATAGGTGAACTTTAGATTTATTGAGCATTAATCACAAACGATAAAAATACACCCAATGAGTGAAATAAATTAATCTATAGGTTTGGTTTGTGTATTTTTAAAAGTAGCTATAACCCACTTAGCAAATAAATCAAGCGGATGATTTACATTACTTGGCTCGTGTTGCACTAAATAGTACTTGTCTTTAGTGGTCAGCGGGCGCTCGAATAGTTTATATAACCAGAGTTCGTCTAGCCAGCTTTGGCTTATAGGCAGAGGAATAAGCGCAATCCCCATACCTTGCTGCGCTGCTCGTGCTACACCAAACATGCTGTCAATTTGTATAATTTGAGTTGGCGAAAAGTCAACTATTCCGGCTTTCTCGGCCCACTGATGCCATGCCCAAGGGCGTGCTTTGTGTAATATAAGCGGCACTTGATTAAGGGCTTTACAATGATCATCCTTCCATTGTGCTAACAAATTTTTATTGCAAGCAGGTATATACTCTAAGTTAAACAGCTCTGTTACAACGCCTTCGGTTGGCTTATTCGAGGACAGCACTATTGATAAGTCGCTATGTCGGGTTAGCTCTTTACGGGTTTTAAGCGTATCCATTTGTAAATTAATATTAGGGTGCGCCGACGTCCATTCGCGCAATCTAGGCATTAGCAACTCGCTTGCAAAAAACTCAGGCAAGGTAATCGTTAAATTTGTATTTTGCTGCATTTGGCTAAATTCATTAATTGTGCTCTCAAGCGTACTAACTATTGGCGATATAGCTTCAAAAAAGTCCTTTCCAGCTGCAGTTAAACTAATCGAGCGGGTTTTACGCACAAAAAGCTCAATGCCAAGTTGTTCTTCTAGTTGTTTAATTTGATGGCTTACAGCCGAAGGCGTTAAATACAGCTCATTTGCTGCATGTTTAAAGCTTAAACTTCGCGCCGCGAAGCAAAATGAACGAAGACCACGTATAGGAGTTTGCATGTTTTCCAATATAAAGTTGTTTGAGTCGCCTATATAAGGCAATAACTGAACCAATTATTAAAATCAATAATATCAGAAGGTTGAAACTTTTACTGCAATAAGTTCACAATAATGGTGCAACAAGGTAACAAGGTGGTGCAGGGGAGTTACAAGTTAGCGCTAAATTTCAGCACCTTAAATAATAATAAAACTCAGAAAAATAGGCAAAAAAAATCCCTCTTGCGAGGGATTTTGGGTAACTCAGCGCCATTGGCACTGGGAATGAGGTCGGTACAAGGTAAAGTTTAAACCTAGGGCTTAAAACACCATTTCTGGTACTTCACCGTCAACAAGTAATTTACCTGCTGTTTTACTAATAATTTCATCTACAGATACGCCCGGAGCACGCTCTAACAGATGAAATGCGCCGTCTTTAACTTCTAGTACGGCTAAATCTGTGACTATTTTTTTAACGCAATTAACGCCGGTAAGCGGTAATGTGCAGGCCTCTAATAGCTTTGAGTCGCCGTGCTTACTAGCGTGGGTCATGGTTACAATTATATTTTGTGCGCCTGCAACTAAGTCCATTGCGCCGCCCATGCCTTTAATTAGCTTTTTAGGGATCATCCACGACGCTATGCTACCGTTTTGATCTACCTCAAAAGCACCCAGAACTGTTAAGTCTACATGACCACCGCGTATCATGGCAAAACTATCTGCACTATTAAATATGGCTGCACCTTTCGCAGCTGTCACGGTTTCTTTACCCGCGTTAATCATATCGGCGTCTAGCTCTGCTTTAGTCGGGTATGGTCCCATGCCTAACAAGCCATTTTCGGACTGTAACATAACTTCAATATCGTCTGGAACATAGTTTGCGACGAGTGTCGGAATTCCTATGCCTAAATTAACGTAATAGCCATCTTCTAGCTCTTGTGCAACGCGCATTGCAACTTGTTCACGTGATAATGCCATAATATTAATGCTCCTGCTTAATCTCGTGTAGTAACACGCTCAATGCGTTTTTCAAAGTTGCCTTTAATAACGCGGTTTACATAAATGCCAGGGGTATGAATTTGGCTTGGCTCAAGTTCACCCGGCTCTACAATTTCTTCTACTTCGGCTACCGTAATTTTACCAGCGGTTGCGGCAAGTGGATTAAAGTTCATTGCAGTGTGGCGAAACACTAAATTTCCGTAACGGTCGGCTTTCCATGCTTTAACAATAGCAAATTCACCGGTTATCGACTCTTCTAAAATATAAGGGCGACCATTAAATTCTTTTACATCTTTACCTTCGGCAACGGGCGTACCGTAACCTGTTGCGGTGTAAAACGCCGGAATACCCGCACCACCAGCACGCATTTTTTCTGCCAATGTACCTTGTGGTGTAAGCTCTACGTCAATTTCACCACTGAGTAACTGTTGCTCAAATAGGGCGTTTTCACCAACGTATGAGGCAATTACTTTTTTAATTTGTTTGTCTTGTAATAAAATGCCCAAACCAAAGTCATCAACGCCGCAGTTATTAGACACCACAGTGAGCTCTTTGGTTTTCATTTGCTTAATTTGTTTAATTAAGCCCTCAGGAATACCACATAAACCAAAACCACCGGCAATTACGGTATCGCCGTCTTTTAATCCTGCCATTGCAGCTTCGTAACTAGAAACTACCTTATCAAATCCGGCCATGAGTCACTCCTCATTGTGTGCTTAAATTGTTTAACTAACTATATGATAGTTAGTTTATAAATACTTTGTATAAAAATTATTGGGGATGTTATTTCGCTTGCAATGCAATCGACACTTTACTTACGGGTTGTTTGCCAAGCGCTTTTGTTATTTGCCATCCTGCATCACTAAGCCTTTGTAAATCAATTGCGTGCTCAATGCCAAGCCCTTGCAGTAAGTAAACTACATCTTCGGTGGCAACATTTCCTGACGCCCCTTTAGCGTAAGGGCAACCACCAAGGCCTGCTACTGCCGCGTCAACCGTTGCTATACCTAAGTTTAGTGCCGCGTAAATATTTGTGAGCGCTTGGCCGTAAGTGTCATGAAAATGCACTGCAAGCTGCGACTTATCAATGTGCTGTAATAGCAAAGTAAGTAACTCAGTTACCTTTTTAGCCGTGCCTACACCTATGGTATCGCCAAGGCTTATTTCATAACAGCCCAGTGCGAGTAGCTTTTGGCTAACATAAAGTACAGCTTGAGGGTCTATTTCGCCTTCATACGGGCAACCTAAAACACAACTTACATAGCCGCGTACTTTAATGTTATGCGCTTTAGCAAACTCCATAACGTCGCTAAAACGCTCAATACTTTGCTCAATACTGCAGTTAATGTTTTTTTGACAAAACGATTCGCTAGCCGCTGTAAATATGGCAAATTCTTTAATTCCAGCGGCATGCGCAGCTTGTGCGCCTTTTAAGTTAGGGGTTAACGCACTTAAGTTTACATCGGGCAAATTAAGAGCCGATATCACATCAGCTGAGTCTGCCATTTGCGGCACCCATTTAGGGGATACAAACGCACCGGCTTCAATGTCTTTTAAACCCGCAGCAGCAAGCGCGTTAATAAGCGCTACTTTGTCGGCAGTGGTTACTGCTTTTTCGTTTTGTAGGCCATCGCGCGCGCCTACTTCAACAATACGCACTTTTTGCGGAAAAACGCTCATTATGCGCCTCCCTCAGTAGGGTCACTTGCAGCTGTCGTATCTTCAACAATAGCCAATAACGCGCCATGGCTTACCAGTTCACCTTCGGCAAAACAATAGCTTTGTAAAATACCATCGTGCGGGGCGTTGAGCGTATATTCCATTTTCATCGCTTCAATAATAACCACAGGGTCACCTTTGGTAATACTACTGCCCAGCTCAACTAAGTGTTTTACTACCGTACCATTAAGTGGCGCAGCTAAAGGCAGGGCATCACTTTGGTGATCGCTAATATAGTGCTTATTTACTAGCTCTAGGCGAGTTTGTAGTGCTTTGTGCATTACGGTGATCACGTTATTAACGCGACTTACGTGGGCTGTGTGTTTTTCGCCGTTTATAAATACACTACAAAGGCCATTATTTAAACTGCCTTGAACATTAAATACGTGCTCATTATGGGTAATACTGTAGCCATTATTCGTTTTAACCGCATTAAGGGTTAAATCAACAAACGCAATTTTAACGCTTTGCGGTGCATTTAGAGCAAAGCCACTGAGTTGTTGCCAAGGGCTTGTATTTGGCGCTTCTTGAGTGCTAACTAGCTGCTCTAAATAAGTAAAGGCTGCAATAAGCTGGCTTGCTTGGCGCAGAGATTGATCAACCGCCACTAACGAATCGCCTTGCTCGGCAATAAAGTGAGTGCTAGGCGCGCCTTGTTTAAAGCTAGGGTGCACAGCTAAGTTATGTAAAAAGCCAATGTTAGTACTAAAGCCCGCTAAGTGAAATTGCTCAAGCGCGTGTTGTAAAAGGCTCAGCGCTTGTTCGCGATTATCATCATGCACAATTAACTTGGCTATCATGGGGTCGTAATATGGGCTAATTTCGTCGCCGGCTGCAATGCCAGTATCAATGCGCACAAACTCACTGTTTAGCGGAGTATAAAGTGCTTCAATTGTGCCTGAGCACGGAATAAACTCATTAGCAGGGTCTTCAGCGTAAATACGCGCTTCAAAGCTGTGGCCTTGCAATTTAATATCAGCTTGTTTGAATGGCAGTGTTTGCCCGCCCGCAATATTAATTTGCCACGTAACTAAGTCAACACCAGTAACCATTTCGGTAACCGGGTGCTCTACTTGCAGACGCGTGTTCATTTCCATAAAGAAGAACTCATCGCCACACAGTAAAAACTCAACTGTACCTGCACCGCGATAGTTTATTGCAAGAGCGCAACGCACCGCGGCTTCACCCATTTCTTTGCGCAACTCGTCTGATAAACCCGGGGCAGGGGCTTCTTCAATTACTTTTTGATGACGACGTTGCAACGAGCAGTCACGATCGCCTAAATAAACACAGTTACCGTGGTTATCGGCAAACACTTGTACTTCTACGTGGCGTGGTTGGTTAACGTAACGCTCTAGCAATACAAGGTCATTACCAAAACCAGCAACGGCTTCACGCTGTGCGCCTTCAAGTGCGCTAATAAATTCATTAGCATTATTTACCACGCGCATGCCTTTACCACCGCCACCAAATGCTGCTTTGATCAGTACCGGGTAGCCAATTTTTTCGGCCTCTGCTTGTAAAAAAGCAGGATCTTGCTTGTCGCCATAATAACCAGGTACTAATGGCACATTAGCCGCGGCCATAATTTCTTTAGCACGCGTTTTAGAGCCCATAGCTTCAATGCTGCTTGCTGGTGGTCCAACAAATACAATATTATTTGCTTCACATGCGTTGGCAAACGTGCTGTTTTCAGACAAAAACCCATAACCAGGGTGAATACAATCTGCGCCGCTGTCTTTTGCTACTTGCAGTATTTTATCGGCAACTAAATACGAGTCTTTACTTGGCGCTGGGCCAATGTGGTAGGCTTCGTCAGCCATTTTTACATGCTGCGCGTGTTTATCAGCATCGGAATACACAGCAACTGTGGTTAAGCCCATTAATTTAGCACTGCGCATTATTCTGCATGCTATTTCACCACGGTTAGCAATGAGTATTTTTTGTAATTTATTTACGTTCATAATTAATCCTACAGTTGCCATTGTGGTGGACGTTTGTCAAAAAAAGCGCTTAAGCCTTCTTGGCCTTCATCCGATACACGAATTTTGGCAATACGATGAGCGGTAAGCTCAATTAGCTCATCGGTTATTTCTTTATTTGCTACATCGTTAATAAGTGCTTTTGCCGCTTTTACTGCAACCGGGCCATTATCAATCAATGTTTGCAGCATAGCGTCGAGCGCACATTCTAAATTACCGGTTACTTGATGAATTAACCCAAGTTGCTTAGCAGTATGCGCATCAAATACCTCAGCAGTTAAAAAGTATCTACGCGCTGCACGTTCACCAATGGCTTTAATTACATAAGGGCTAATAACCGCAGGAATAAGCCCCAGCTTTACTTCGCTTAGGCAAAATTGTGCATTGTCTTGGCATATTGCAATGTCGCAACAGGCAATTAAACCTAAAGCGCCGCCAAACGCAGCGCCTTGCACGGCACAAATAGTAGGGTGCGGGCTTGTTGCTAACACTTGCATTAATTTAGCTAACTGCATTGAATCGGCTAAATTATCGTTAACATTGTTATCTGCCATCGATTTCATCCAGGCTAAATCGGCACCGGCTGAAAAATGTTTGCCCTCAGTTTTTAACACCAAGGCGCGAATATCGAGCGTATTAGCATGTTCAATACATTTTATAAGCTCTTGAATGACTTCGCTGTTAAATGCATTGCGTTTTTCGGGGCGGCTTAAAACGAGTACCGCCACATTTGATTTTGTTATTTGTAGAGTAACTGACATTTTACGCTCCGATTACATTCTAAATACGCCAAATTTTGACTCTTGCACTGGTGCATTACTAGCGGCACTTAAGGCAAGTCCTAAAACGCTACGTGTGTCGGCAGGATCAATAATGCCGTCATCCCATAAGCGGGCGCTGGCATAATACGGATGTCCTTGCTCTTCGTACTGAGCAATAATTGGCTGTTTAAAGTCACTTACTTCTTGCTCGTTCATGCTTTGGCCTTTACGGGCTAAACCGTCTTGCTTAACTTGCGTCATTACACCGGCTGCTTGCTCGCCGCCCATTACAGAAATACGCGCATTGGGCCACATCCACATCATGGTAGGTTCAAATGCACGGCCACACATGCCGTAATTACCTGCGCCATATGAGCCACCAATCAGTACGGTAAATTTAGGCACATCGGCGCACGATACCGCCATAACCATTTTAGCGCCGTGTTTAGCTATACCTTCGGCTTCGTATTTTTTACCTACCATAAAGCCGGTTACGTTTTGTAAAAACACTAAAGGAATGTTGCGCTGCGTACATAGCTGAATAAAGTGCGCGCCTTTTTGCGCCGACTCACTAAACAAAATACCGTTGTTAGCGACTATGCCCACTGGGTGGCCATAAATACTCGCAAACCCCGTTACTAGGGTTTCGCCAAAGTAGCGTTTAAATTCGTCAAACGATGAGTCATCAACTGTGCGCGCTATTACTTCGCGTACATCAAATGGCTTTTTAAGATCGGTGCCAACAATGCCGTAAAGCTCGTTAATATCATAACGAGGTGGTTTAACTTCCTCTAGCAACGGCGCAGTAGGGCGGGTGTAATTAATACGCGCTATACATTGGCGCGCAATCGACAACGCATGTTCGTCATTTTGCGCGTAATGATCGGCAACCCCCGATGTTTTACAGTGCACGTCGGCACCACCAAGCTCTTCGGCGGTTACTACTTCACCGGTTGCAGCTTTAACAAGAGGCGGACCCGCTAAAAATATAGTGCCTTGATCTTTTACAATTATGCTTTCATCGGCCATGGCCGGTACATAGGCACCGCCTGCGGTACATAAACCCATAACCACAGCAATTTGTGGAATACCTTTACCCGACATACGGGCTTGGTTGTAAAATATACGGCCAAAATGCAGCTTATCTGGAAATACATCATCTTGCTCTGGCAAGTTTGCACCGCCCGAATCAACTAAATAAATGCAAGGTAAATGGCAACGTTCAGCAATATCTTGCGCGCGTAAATGCTTTTTAACCGTTAGCGGAAAGTAAGTACCGCCTTTAACCGTGGCATCGTTTGCAATAATCATGCATTCAACACCTTTAACACGGCCAATACCTGCTACTACACCGGCACACGCAATTTCTTGCTCGTAAACACCAAAGGCGGCAAATTGCGAAATTTCTAAAAATGGCGAACCTTCGTCAATTAAAGTGCTAATACGGTCGCGTACAAATAATTTACCGCGGCCTTCGTGGCGCTCTTTTAATGCAGCGCCGCCACCTTGGCTAATGGTTGCCACTTTATTACGTAAATCATCTACCAACGCCGACATATTTTTATGGTTTTGTACAAACGTTGGATCGTGAGGATTAACGCTCGATGTTAAAATCGTCATTATTTAATCCTTAACGGCTTTCAGTGAAAAGTTCGCGGCCAATTAGCATACGGCGTATTTCTGAGGTACCTGCACCAATTTCATATAATTTGGCGTCACGTAATAGGCGGCCCGTTGCGTATTCATTTATATAACCATTGCCACCTAAAATTTGAATGGCATCTAGCGCCATTTTAGTTGCCAGCTCGGCTGCATATAAAATAGCACCGGCAGCATCTTTACGGGTGGTTTCACCGCGATCACACGAGCGAGCCACTGTATATACATACGAGCGTGCGGCGTTCATTTGCGTATACATGTCGGCTACTTTACCTTGAATTAACTGAAACTGACCAATAGGCGTATCAAACTGTTTGCGCTCATGAATATAAGGTACAACAATATCCATACACGCTTGCATAATACCCAGTGGGCCTGCTGCAAGTACTACGCGCTCGTAGTCTAGGCCGCTCATTAATACCTTAACGCCTTCGTTTAAGTTACCTAAAATGTTTTCTTCGGGTACTTCGCAGTTTTCAAATACCAGTTCACAGGTATTTGAGCCACGCATACCAAGTTTGTCGAGCTTTTGCGCGGTTGAAAAACCAGGAAAGTCGCTCTCTACAATAAATGCAGTAATACCTTTTGCGCCGGCAGTTAAATCGGTTTTAGCGTAAATAACTAAAGTATGCGCATCTGGGCCATTGGTGATCCACATTTTATTACCGTTTAAAATGTACTTATCGCCTTTTTTCTCGGCTTTAAGTTTCATTGAAACTACGTCTGAACCCGCATTTGGCTCGCTCATAGCAAGGGCACCAATGTGCTCACCGCTAATAAGCTTAGGCAAGTATTTTTCTTTTTGGGCTTGCGTGCCGTTACGATTAATTTGGTTTACACACAGGTTTGAATGCGCACCATAGCTTAGGCCAATAGAAGCACTTGCACGGCTAATTTCTTCCATGGCAATAACATGCTCTAAATAACCTAAACCAGCACCGCCAAATTCTTCAGCTACTGTCATTCCCAATAAACCCATTTCGCCCATTTGTGGCCAAAGTTGATTTGGGAAAGCGTTATCAAGGTCAGTTTTTTCGGCTAGTGGGGCAATTTCTTGGCTGGCAAAGCTGTTTACATGTCCGCGGATCATATCGGCGGTTTCGCCAAGGCCAAAGTTCATTTCTTTATATAGTGAAATAGTGCTCATGATTCATTCCTGTGTGATTGATTAAGTTAATACCGCGTATTACTCATCTATTTTATTAAGTGCGTCGCGGCAACGGCGCTCGGCTGTTACCAATTCCATAAGAACAACTTTAATGTCGTCCATTTGTTGTGATAGGTCGGCTTTTTTCTCGCTAATAAGGTCCAGCATAGTTACCAGCTGCTTAGCACTTGATTTGTCGGCGTCGTAAAGTTCAAACAAACGTCCTGTTTCTGCCAGCGTAAAACCTAAGCGTTTACCACGTAAAATTAATTTTAAGCGTACTTTATCGCGTTTAGAGTAAATACGGGTTTGGCCATTTCTACTTGGCGTAACAAGCCCTTGGTCTTCATAAAAGCGGATAGAGCGGGTGGTAATGTCAAACTCCTTTGCGAGTTCGCTAATACTAAAAGTTTGTTCGTTATTGGCAGGCACAGTGGCCGACGTTGCAAAGCTTGATTGATTATCTGGTTTCATAATAGTGTTTTACCTCATTCGAATAACCCCAATATAAGTGAAGTTTACGTAAAGGTAAAGTAAGATGTTTGTGTAATACTTTAGACTAATGAAAATGGCGAGTAAACTTTCATTAAAGTTAGGCTTTAAAGCCTGCGTAGGCGTTTTTACTGAAGTGTAATGAAACATAATACAAATAAGTTTACAGTTTTTACAGTCAACTAAAAGTTGATTTTAGATTTACGTTGGCGTAAACGTAAATATTATGTATGCTCGTAAACAGATTATAAATAAATTGTTTGGTTCAGCGCATTAAATTGCACGGTGCCAATTACTAAATGGAGCCTTTTTATGACTACTGAAGCCGTTGTTATTGTAGCAGCAAAACGCACCCCTATGGGTGGATTTATGGGCGCACTTAATGATGCGCAATCAACTGAGCTGGGGGCAACCGCTATTGCTAGTGCATTGGCAGAAACAGGCCTAAGCACAGATGCTATTGATGAAGTAATTATGGGCTGTGTATTACCTGCTGGTGTAGGCCAAGCGCCTGCTCGTCAAGCAATGTTAAAAGCAGGCCTAGCACTTAGCACGGGCGCTACCACTATAAATAAAGTGTGTGGCTCTGGCTTAAAAGCGGCAATGTTGGCACATGATCTAATTAAAGCGGGCTCTATAAACTCAGCAGTGGCTGGTGGCATGGAAAGTATGAGTAATGCACCGTACTTTATTCCCAAAGCTCGCGGCGGCATGCGCATGGGGCATGGCGAAATTAAAGATCACATGATGAGCGATGGCCTTGAAGATGCTTACGACAACAAAGCTATGGGTTGTTTTGCACAAGACACCGCCGATGAATACGGTATAGGCCGTGAACAAATGGATAACTTTGCACTAAGCTCGCTTACCAAAGCAAAAGCCGCAATTGAAAACGGCAGCTTTAATAACGAAGTTGCACCGCACACTATGCAAACACGCAAAGGCGACGTTACCGTTGCCATTGACGAGCAGCCAGGTAATGCCCGCCCAGAAAAAATCCCGAGCCTGCGTGCTGCATTTAAAAAAGACGGCACTATTACAGCCGCTAACTCATCGTCAATTTCAGACGGTGGCGCAGCACTTATTTTAATGAGCGAGTCAAAAGCCAAAGAGCAGGGCTTAACCCCGCTTTGTAAAATTGTAGCGCACAGCACACATTCTCAAAAACCAAGCGAATTTACAGTAGCGCCAGTGGGCGCAATGAACAAGGTACTAGAAAAAGCCGGTTGGACTACAGCCGATGTTGACCTGTGGGAAATTAACGAAGCGTTTGCCATGGTTACTATGCTTGCTATTAACGAGCTTAAACTAGATGAAAGCAAAGTAAACGTAAATGGCGGTGCTTGTGCATTGGGCCATCCAATTGGTGCAAGCGGCGCACGTATATTAGTAACGCTTATTCATGCACTTAAAAATCGCGGCCTTAAAAAAGGCGTAGCGTCTTTATGTATTGGTGGCGGTGAAGCCGTTGCCATGGCAGTAGAAACACTTTAATTTTTCATCACAAAATAATAATCAATGCAGCGCTAATTATAATAATAAAGCTGCACTAACACTCTTATAAAACAGGATTTAATTATGCACCAAGTACCACTACTGATTAATGGCGAATTTATTCAATCAAGCTCAAAAGAACTTATTGACGTAATAAACCCAGCCAACCAAGAAGTGCTAGCCCAAGTACCTTGCACCACAGATGCAGAAATGGATGCAGCTATTGCCTCGGCTTCAGAAACGTTTAAAACGTGGAAAGATGTGCCAATTACTGAGCGCGCGCGCATTATGATGAAATACGCTGCGCTATTAAAAGAGCACCACGACGAGCTTGCCACTATTATTTGTCATGAGCTGGGTAAAACCTTTGAAGACGCTAAAGGCGATGTATGGCGTGGTATTGAAGTAGTTGAGCAAGCGGCTAACGCACCGTCATTAATGATGGGCGAAACCATGGAAAACGTAGCGCGTAAAATCGATACTTATTCTTACATGCAACCCTTAGGTGTGTGTGCGGGTATTACGCCGTTTAACTTTCCGGCAATGATCCCATTATGGATGTTTCCGCTGGCAATTGTGTGTGGTAACACCTTTATTTTAAAACCGTCTGAACAAGATCCACTTACGCCAATGCGCTTAGCTGAGTTATTTATGGAAGCTGGCGCGCCAAAAGGCGTGTTACAAGTAGTACATGGTACAAAACCACAAGTAGATCGCATATTAGAGGACAAAGCAGTACGCGCTATTTCGTTTGTTGGCTCGTGTGGCGTTGGCGCTTATATTTATTCAAAAGGCACAGCAAATCTTAAACGCGTACAAGCGTGTGTGGGTGCTAAAAACCACATGGTTATTATGCCAGATGCCAGCAAATCGCATGTGGTAAATAACTTAGTTGGCGCGTCGGTTGGTGCAGCTGGCCAGCGCTGTATGGGTATCTCGGTTGCGGTATTTGTTGGCCAAGCAAAAGACTGGGTTGATGAAATTAAAGCAGGTTTTGAAGGTGTACGCCCAGGCGTATGGGATGATGCAGGCGCAGCGTATGGTCCGCAAACATCACCGGCTGCCAAAGCACGTATTTTATCGCTTATTGCCGGTGGTAAAGAGCAAGGTGCTAAATGTTTAATTGACGGCTCAAACTTTACGGTTGAAGGCTACGAGCAAGGTAACTGGGTAGGCCCAACCTTGTTTACCGATGTAACTAAAGACATGGACTTATATAAAGAAGAAATTTTTGGTCCCGTACTGGCGTGTATGTTTGTAGATACATTAGATGAAGCCATTGCCCTAATAAACGACAGCCCATACGGTAACGGCACATCGCTGTTTACCTCAAGCGGCGCAGTTGCACGTAAGTTCCAACACGAAATTGAAGTAGGCCAAGTAGGTATTAACGTGCCAATTCCGGTGCCACTGCCGTTCTTTTCGTTTACTGGTTGGAAAGGCTCGTTTTATGGCGACACTCACACTTACGGTAAGCAAGGTATTCGTTTTTATACCGAAACTAAAACCATTACTTCACGTTGGTTTGAAGACGACATAGCGTCGGGTCCAAATATGAGCATTAACTTAAAGTAATTACTCATAATAAATAGTTTATAAAAAGCATAATTAATAATAAAGAAGGGCACGAAGGTAACTCCTATTACCTTCGTTGCTCTTCACTAATCACCTAGACAACACATAACTAATTGAAGAGGTCTATATGGACTTTAATTTATCAGATGATCAGCAAGCATTTGCTCAAACAGCACGTCAGTTTGCTGACTCAGAACTCGCACCTTACGCTGCTAAGTGGGACCGCGAACATATTTTTCCTAAAGACACGATTAAAGCTGCAGGCGAACTAGGTTTTTGTGGCCTTTACACGCCAGAAGAAGCCGGTGGCCTTGGCTTATCGCGCTTAGATTCAAGCATTATATTTGAACAACTTGCTATGGGCTGTACCGCAACAACAGCCATGTTAACCATACATAATATGGCCACTTGGATGGTAGCAAGCTTTGGTACTGACGCCGCTAAAGACAAATACTGCGAACAACTGGTTACTGGCGATTTACTGGCATCGTATTGTTTAACCGAGCCAGGCTCAGGTTCAGACGCCGCATCGCTAAAAACTAAAGCAGTACGCGATGGCGACGAATACGTAATTAACGGCTCAAAAATGTTTATTTCGGGCGCGGGCGAAACCGAAGTATTAGTCGTGATGGCGCGCACCGGATGCGATGGCCCTAAAGGTATTTCGGCCTTTATAGTACCTGCCGACGCTAAAGGTGTTGAATACGGTAAAGCCGAAGAGAAAATGGGCTGGAACGCACAACCTACACGCTTAATTAGTTTTGAAGATGTGCGTATTCCGGCGCATAACTTATTAGGTGCAGAAGGCGAAGGTTTTAAATTTGCTATGCAAGGCCTTGATGGCGGGCGCATAAATATTGCAACCTGTTCAATTGGCACGGCGCAAGCGGCGCTTAATACGGCTCGCGAATATTTAAAAGAACGTACTCAGTTTGGTAAACCACTGGCCGCGTTTCAAGCGCTGCAGTTTAAAATTGCCGATATGAACACCGAGCTTGTAGCCGCGCGCCAAATGGTAAGGCTGGCTGCGTTTAAGCTTGATAATAACGACAGCGAAAAAACCACGTATTGTGCTATGGCAAAACGTTTTGCAACCGATGTGGGCTTTACCGTATGTAACGACGCCCTGCAAATTCATGGTGGCTATGGTTATATTAAAGAATACCCATTAGAGCGCCATGTACGTGATGTACGTGTACACCAAATTTTAGAAGGCACTAACGAAATTATGCGCGTTATTATAGCGCGTCGTATTTTAGCAGAGTCAGCCAGCGAAGTTTTATAAGGAGTTATTTATGTCAGAGTCAAATACTAAGTCTAATCCTAGCATTGAATTAACGACCGAAGGTCATGTAGCCATATTAACTATGTCAAACCCGCCAGCAAATACCTGGACCAAAGACACATTAATTGCCTTAAAAAACACCGTTAATAAGCTAAACAAAAATAAAAATATTTATGCACTAGTGCTTACCGGCGAAGGCGAAAAGTTTTTTAGTGCCGGTGCCGACTTAAACTTGTTTGCCGGTGGCGATAAAGGCGTAGCCGCCGAAATGTCGCGCGTATTTGGCGAAGCATTTGAAGCACTTAGTAACTTTAGGGGCGTGTCGGTTGCGGCTATTAATGGCTATGCCATGGGCGGTGGTTTAGAAGTAGCACTCGCGTGTGATATTCGTATTGCTGAAGAGCAAGCACAAATGGCGCTTCCTGAAGCTAAAGTAGGTTTACTACCGTGTGCTGGTGGTACACAAAACCTAGCATGGTTAGTAGGCGAAGGCTGGGCAAAACGCATGATTTTATGTGGCGAGCGCTTAAAAGCCGACAAAGCACTGCAAATTGGCTTAATTGAAGAAGTTGTTCCACAAGGCGAAAGCTTTGCTGCAGCACTTAAACTAGCTAACCAAGTGGCCGATCAAAGTCCGTCTTCGGTTGCAGCATGTAAAACATTGATTCAAAAAGGGCGTCATCAGCCTATGGCGAGCATTTTACCGCTAGAACGTGAGTTATTTGTGGCCTTATTTGACACCGAAGATCAGCAAGAAGGTGTAAGTGCCTTTTTAGAAAAGCGTCGTGCAAATTGGGTGAACGGCTAATGAGCGGCTTAACATTATTAAATCATGCAGATGACGCAGTCGTATTCGAAACGGCAACCGCGTCAAACGGTGCTTTAATAGCGTTTGCTACGCTAAATGCACCAAAGTCGTTAAACGCCCTTAATTTTGAAATGATCAAACTATTAGAGCCGCAACTAAAAGCTTGGGCGCAAGACAGCAGTATTGCCATGGTGGTGTTAAAAGGCGCAGGCGACAAAGCCTTTTGTGCTGGCGGCGATGTTGTAAGTTTGCACCACGCTATGGCTCAAGGCAGCGCAAGCGACTTAGTAGAGGATTTTTTTACGCAAGAGTATCGCCTTGACTATTTAATTCATTGTTACGAAAAACCATTATTAGTGTGGGGTAACGGTATTGTAATGGGCGGCGGTTTAGGCTTAATGGCTGGTGCAAGCCACCGCGTAGTAACCGAAACATCGCGTATAGCAATGCCTGAGCAAACTATTGGCTTATACCCAGATGTTGGCGGCAGTTATTTTTTACATAAAATGCCTCACAGTGTTGGGTTGTTTTTAGGGCTTACGTCAGCGTCTATAAATTGCGACGATGCCCGTTTTGTTGCCCTTGCCGATCACTATGTAAAAGCAGACAAATACGATGCACTTTTAGTGGGTTTACTCAGCATTAAATGGGGTAAAACGGCCAGTTTAAATCACGAAAAACTTACTACGCTGTTAACTGATTTAGATCAGCAATCAGGGCGTTTGCCTAAAGGTAATATCAAAGCAAATTTGGCAACTATTCAAGAACTTGCTGAGTTTACTACGCTACAACAACAGGTTGACTATATTTTAAACTTAAACACAGACGACAAATGGCTACTAAAAGCGCAAAAATCGCTTAAGCATGGTTGTCCGCTAAGTTGTGCGTTAGTAAGTCGCCAATTAAAAACCAGTAAAGGCAAAAGCCTTGCTGAGTGTTTTAGAATGGAGCTAGGTATGTCGGTACGTGCCGGCGAAGTGGGTGAGTTTCAAGAAGGTGTACGTGCATTGTTAATCGACAAAGACGGTGCGCCAAACTGGCAATACAAAACACTCAGCGACGTGCCAAGCTCAGTGGTAGATAGCTTTTTTGAAGATCGCTATGGCAATAACCACCCACTTAAACAATTACAACAAGGCTAAAGCTATGAGCAAACTCAATATAGGATTTATTGGTTTAGGCAACATGGGTGGGCCCATGGCGGCAAACCTTATTAAAGCAGGGCACACAGTAAGTGTGTTCGACTTAAACCAAAATACAGTTAACGAGCTAAAAAGCAAAGGTGCAAACGCAGCCGCAGATGCAACGCAATGTGCCAACAACGTAGACATACTTATTAGCATGTTGCCTGCTGGCAAGCATGTTAAAGCGCTTTATTTGGGCGAAAACGGGCTAATTAACAGCTTAAGCAAAACCACCTTAGTTATTGATTGCTCAACCATAGATGCCGAATCGGCGCGCGTGGTTGGTAAAGAGTTAGCACAGCAAGGTATTAGCTTTGTAGATGCACCGGTATCGGGTGGCGTTGCAGGCGCAACCGCCGGCACACTTACCTTTATTGTAGGCGGCGATAAAGCCGCGTTCGACAAAGCCAATACTGTGCTGGTTGATATGGGCAAAAATATTTTTCATGCAGGCGACATTGGCGCAGGGCAAGTTGCAAAAATATGTAATAACATGCTGTTGAGCATTTTAATGGCAGGCACCAGCGAAGCACTACAAATGGGCATAAATAATGGCCTAGATCCTAAAGTACTTAGCGACATAATGACCGCAAGCTCAGGGCGTAACTGGACGTTAGAGTTATATAACCCGTGTCCGGGTGTAATGGAGTCGGCTCCTGCAAGTAACGAATACAAACCAGGCTTTATGGTCGATCTAATGGCGAAAGATCTAGGCTTGGCAATGGAAGCAGCAAAACAAAGTAAATCAGCCACGCCAATGGGTTCAATGGCCAACGACTTATACGCTACATTGCAGCACCAAGGTGCGGGTACTGAAGATTTTAGTGCCATATTTAAATTATTTTCGAAGTAGGGGTAACGCGTGGAAATTAAAAATAACACGGTAGTAATAACCGGTGGCGCACAAGGCTTGGGTTTTGCCATGGCGCAAAAGTTTGCAAAAATGGGCGCAAACATTGCCCTAATCGATATGGCGCAAGATGCACTTAACACAGCAACTGAGCAATTAAGTCAACTTGACGGCGTAACTACGCGTATTCAAGGCTACGCTGCCAACGTTACCAACGAGAGCGAAATGGAAGCGGTATTTAACACCATTAATAGCGACTTTGGCCATATTGGTGTATTGATCAACAACGCCGGTATTTTACGCGATGGCATGTTTATTAAAGCTAAAGACGGCATAGTAGTTAAAAAAATGTCGCTTGAGCAATTTCAATCAGTAATAGACGTAAACCTTACTGGCGTGTTTTTGGCAGGCCGAGAAGCTGCCAGCCATATGATTGAGTCGGGCAAAGGTGGCGTTATTGTAAATATGTCGAGCGTAGCGCGCGCCGGAAACATAGGGCAAACAAACTACGCAGCCTCTAAAGCAGGCGTTGTAGCGCTTACTACTACATGGGCTAAAGAGCTTGGCCGTTTTGGTATTCGCGTAGGCGCAATTGCACCAGGTGTTATAAGCACCGCAATGACCGACGTAATGAAACCAGAAGCTAAAGAGCGCATGCTTAGCGTAACCCCAGTAGGGCGTTTAGGTGAAACTGCAGAAATAGCCCATACCGCACAATATATTATCGAAAACGATTTTTTTACCGGTCGCGTAGTAGAAATAGACGGCGGCATTCGTTTGTAAAATGAGTTGGTTTAAGATTAATTAAAAAAGCATAACTCGTGTGGGTTGTGCTTTTTTGTTTTAAATAGAGAAGTTTATAATCTTGAAAAAGGGCTAATAACACCATTAGCACCTTGCTGTAAAACATGGGTATATATTTGTGTAGTACGAACGTCACTGTGCCCGAGTTGTGTTTGTACTGTGCGTATATCAGCGCCGCTTTGCAGTAAGTGCGTAGCGAATGAGTGGCGCAAAGTATGTGGCGTAACGTGTTTATTAATGTGTGCATTAAAAGCCGCTTTTTTTACAGCGCGCTGTAATTGCTTTTCATCAATATGATGGCGCCTTAGCTGTTTACTCTCAGGATCAATACTGAGTTTATAAGATGGAAATAAATATTGCCAACCCAGCTGTTTGTTATGATTTGGATATTTTTTACGTAATAAATGCGGCATATACACGCCACAAAACAGCGGGTTATTTAGGTCTAATTGTAAATAATTATCGACTAATTGAATTTGTGTTCGTATTTGTGGTATCAGTTCTCCTGCAAGCGTTACAACACGATTTTTGCCCCCTTTACCATCCCAAATTCGAACACAGTTATAATCAAAATCAATATCTTGTGTCCGCAAACGTAGTACCTCCATTAACCGCATACCGCTACCATAAAGTAGTGCACACGCTAAATAATGCTTTGTAATACAGTGTTTAAATAACGCTGAAACTTCTGTTTGTGTAAGCACAACAGGTAATTTTCTAGGGCGTTCACTTTTTACAAAATCTAATGATAATGAGAGAGGACTTTTAATTATTTCCTTATATAGAAAACTTAGCGCATTCAATGCCTGGGCTTGTGTGCCTTGCGCTACATTTTGCGAGTTTACTAAATGATTTAAATATAATTCCACTTGAGTATCCCCCATAGAGCTTGGGTGTTGCATATTATTAAAGCGGATATAGGCAGCTATCCAAAACAAATAAGCTTCAATAGTGCTCTTTGCATAACGCTTGCTATACATATGATCTTTAATCATGGTTAGAAAGAGAGATTTCATAAATGATATTCAATTATTTAAACTCGACACTGTATATATAGACAGTTATTTGTATTTTGTCCAATAACATTATTAAAAGTCGTTTTGGGGTATTTTAACTACGGTAACTTTATAACATACGTAATTACTTGTTTACATTGTAGTTATTTAGTGGAACTATTGAGCCATGTAATATACGCCGTTTTGGGGTGTTATAAACCCCCAAAGTGGTGTTCAATAAGCTGTTATGTGCACAAGGAGACAAAGTGAACATCAGACATTTTTTATTACTCGTTATTATCTTATTTATCTCTGGTTGTACTACGTCAGGTCAGCTTTATTATGTTGATGCTAAAGGTAATGAGAAACTTGGTTGTAAAGCAGAATTTGTAGGTATGCCAAGTGTCGATAAATTTGCTGTTGAATATGCTTTAAGCCTTTGCGCTAAAAGCATTGTCAAAAAAGGCGGTGTGATTCAGGAAGAACACCTTTTAATGGTTGATACAGCTATTCCCTTAGCTCCATGTGAAAAAGCTTGGACTCACGAATTAGCTAAGCAACAATATCAGTCTAAAAAGTTAACTAAGAAAGAGTATGGCTATATTGTTGCAAATATTGATTTAGGTTTAGCAACAGTCAACAAGTGCACATAATCGGGTAGCCGGAGGTCTCTAACCTCCAGCCCCCACACCACCCATCATGCGGGTCCGCAATGGGCGGTTCATCTCCCGTAATGAATATTGATCCAAATATCTTTCAATGACACTAAACCTTGTGATGCTAAATAGTCATTACCTAGCGCAATGTTAATTCCTTTTGTTTTTGAGCTTCTACAAGGGCCTTTACTGGTGATACCACAGGCTATGGCGAGTCGCTCGCTAACACCCAATTTCATTAAACTGCGTACTTTGGTGCGAGGTTTACGCCATTGCCGCCAGTAGCACATTCTTATCCTACGACGGATCCAATGATCTAAATCCACTGTTAGTTGATAAGCGTTGGCTATTAGGTAGTAGTGTCCCCAGCCGCGTAAATACTGCGTGAGTTTATGAATTTGTAGGGTCATTGAGATCCCCCAGTTGCGGTTAGTGAGTTCTCTTACATTTGCTTTAAATTTCTTTAGCGCCTGTTCGTGGATCTGCACTTGAGCGTAACGGAATGTGAACCCGAGAAATTTCGAGCCTGATACGGGACCGACTCGACTTTTCGATTCATTCACTTTGAGTTTTAATCGCTGAGTGATAAACGCAGTAATTTCCCGTTGGATTATGAGTCCTTCGCTTTTCGTTTTTACTAAAATGATTATGTCATCAGCGTAACGTGCAAACTTAAGGTGTTTGTAGGTTAGCTTCTTATCTAATTCATCGAGTAAAATATTGGAAAGTAAAGGGGATAATGGCCCACCTTGAGGGACTCCTTTGGTTGACTCAAACCACAGACCCGTTTCGCGCTCTGCGATCCCCGCTCGGAGGTATTTACCAAGTAGGCGCATGAGTGCTTTGTCTTTGACTTTACGACCAACACGATTCATCAGCATGTCATGGTTTACTTCATCAAAGAACTTAGACAAGTCAATATCAACTGCTGTTTTATAACCTTGTTTAACACAAGATTGAACATGATTTACTGCTTGGCTGGCTCTTTTATGAGGGCGATAACCATAACTATGTGGTGAAAATAGAGGCTCAAAGTAAGGGCTAATCACTTGAGCAATAGCTTGTTGGATCACTCTGTCGATAACAGAAGGGATCCAAGCATTCGCTCACCGCCATCGGGTTTGGGTATCATCACGCGTTTGACTGGCAAGGGTTGATAAGTGCCGCTAAGTAATTGTTGTTTAATACCCAGCCAATGTAACTTAGCGAAGTGATTAAATTCCTCAATACTCATATTATCAATACCCGCAGCCCCTTTATTGCGCTTAACATGTTGCCATGCTGCACCAATATTGTGGTTGCTCAGTACCCTTGCCATCAGGTCACGATCTGTTTGGTTGTATTCATTCGAGGTATTATTCACAGTCGAACGCTGTTCATCACTATCACAACACGGTGATCTATGTGAATTCAAGTTCATTTGTAGTATCTCCTCTGGTTAAGATGTTCAGGCCTTCACCGTGTCCCCTCCATTACGATGGGCGTTTGGCTACTATGCCGTCTGCTGACTTCTGATAAATCACTCTAGCGATTACTCGATAAAGCGCGTCGAAACTAACGCTTGTTTACTGCTATTTCGCTCGCTGTAGGTCGCAGCAACCAAAGCGCCAAGGGTTGAACAACCAGTCCCTAACTGGTAATCTCCAAGCGTTAGCGCGGATGCGTGTTTATCAGATCTCCCCGAATAAGGTGCATCGACTTTCTCTGCACAACTGCATCATTTACGGTGGCCGTTAGATCACATGACTTCGCTATCTTGTGCTAGCTCGTCTCCAGCCTACGCCTCATATGATGTTTTTGTTCATCAGCTCACAGATTTGCTAGCGGCTTCCTCTAGACTATCTCTCGCGATTTAGCCCTTGCCATTCGCTAGTAGTTATCGTTTAATAACAGTGTGTTATTTAAACGGTGATCTTCCTACAGAGGACTTTCACCCCATAAGTCAATGCCCATGTCGGGCGTACACAAGCTGTTAAACAAGGACAAAAAACAGTTTGCTGTTTTCGTTCCTCAACATTTTAGCAAACTATTTTATTGCCTGTTAACAGGGCGTTAGCATTCTCCTATTAAGAGGATCGTGATGAACACTAAACCTCAAATATTATTTTTGTCTCATGGCGGCGGGCCGATGCCACTTCTAGGTGATGTTGGGCATAAAGAAATGATTGATTGCTTGCAAAAAATCTCATCTATTTTGCGTAAGCCATCAGCCATTTTAGTGGTAAGTGCGCACTGGGAAGAAAAAATCCCAACCATTACTTCGGGCGCCAACCCTTCCCTTATTTACGATTACTATGGATTTCCAGAAAAGTCTTATAGTATTACCTATCCTTGTCAGGGAGAGCCATCACTGGCGGAGCAGACCTATAAGCGGCTGGAGCATTCAGGTATTTCCGCAAAACTTGATGAGCAGCGCGGTTTTGACCACGGTCTATTTATTCCTCTGAAAATCATGTACCCGGAGGCAGATATTCCGTGCATTCAGCTCTCTCTTGTCGATAATCTCAGTCCAGCAGCTCATGTCGGGATAGGGCGAGCAATCCAAGACTTGGAGTATGAAAATTTACTTATAATTGGTTCTGGTTTCTCCTTTCATAATATGAAAGCATTTTTTTCATCTGAAACCAGTGAATCAAAAACTTTAAATGAATCTTTTGAAGCGTGGCTGCTAGAGACTTGCACTAACAGTAGTATTACTGAAGAAGAAAGAGAACAAAGATTTATCCAATGGGAAAAAGCCCCCGGTGCTCGTTACTGTCACCCAAGAGAAGAGCATTTATTGCCGTTGCACGTTTGCTATGGAATAGCTAATAGTGTTTGCACTAAGTCGTTTGAGCTAAAGATTCTAAATAAAAAATCGAGCATGTACATCTGGTCATAAAATGCTAACAAACGCGTCAATTAGGACGCTCGCAAGCTCTTGCCTATTACCCGGGCGTTATGCCTAAAAGGAATCTATGCAATTCATATACGATCTAATACAGGAAAACCCTGAATATTACATATGGGTATTCGGGGTGATTAATGCGTTGTGGCTAGGTTTTGTTTATTTCAATAAACAAACCCATGAAAAGAATCTTAAACAACTAGAACAAGACTTACGCTACAGAGCAGGCAGGAGGCTAAAAATATTTGATCTAAAAGCGTCTGAATACGGTAAGTACGTTACAGACTTGGATGCCTTTGGTAGAAAAAATGAAATTGAGATGCCTGAGCGAATGCAGCCTATTTTTGACGAGTATCTTCAGCGCTATCTAGCTGCTGCCGAAGCTGAGGATAAAGAACAGGAGTGAATAGTAATTGGTTGGCTTAGTTCGCAAATATCCGGGTTAATGCAAGAAGGTTTGAAAGATGTCCTAATACTGAAATCTGAATCTAATCGACTCAAACTGATTGCTACTGATGAAATGCTTGAAACATTTGACCGACTTGAGGCATTAACTCAAGAGTCAATGGATTGTACTAATGAATACATGAATAATTTTACAGAAATTATTTTTAACCAACAAAATGAAAAAACAGAAGCTTTTAAAGTGAAGGCAGCAGAGCTTGGCGCTGAGATTCAGAAGAATTCAAAAGAGCTATTAAATCAAATGAGGCGAGAGCTTAGTGATATTTAGGCATAACAAAGCAAGGCACAACCGCACAGCAAACTGTGCCGGACTCGCTCATTCTTCGCTCGCCTGTGCTTGCAAGCGTTAGCAGGCTTAAATCATTAGAGTTTTATTAGCCTGTATTGATTAATTAAAAAGGATTTTTATGTTTGCTCAAATTTTCTTAGCTATTTTGGCTGTATTTCTTTTCTATTTAGGTATTGTTGAAAAATCTATTCTCAATATTGGAATAGGTTTTATTTTAATAGTGGTATCAGTTGCTAGATTTTATGCCGCAAAATCGGGTTCATCTAGTCAAGAGGAATTTGATAAATGGCGCGTAAAACGTGAGAATAAAATAAACGATGATTAGCAACATCGGTGCTAACAACACGCCCTGAAGCTGCTAAATACGTCGATTCATCGTAGGGTGTATTCGTTTTTCAACACTTAAACACGATCCTTATCCATTTAAATGCCTGTGATCTAATAATGCTGTTATGCGGTTTCCTTCGGTCTATTTCTCACTATTTAGCTCTTGCCATTCGCTGGTGGTTATCGTTAAATAACAGTATGTTATTTAAACGGTGATCTTCCTTCAGAGGGCATTCACGTTATAAGTTGATGCCCATGTCGGGCGTACACAAAAAACTCTGCGCCTGTTAGCTAAGCGTTAGTTTTACTTTAAGCTCAGAGTGTTAATGGAATATTTATGCCAATAAAAAAATGGATTGTTCAATACGCTATAGCTCTACCAATTGTTTTTTCTCTGCTGACAAGCGTTCAATACTTAAAAGGCAGAAGTCTAGAATACTCTATTGAATTTGGTATTTTGTGGGCCTGGGTATCGGTAACCATTTTTGCTATTAGGCGTTTCTACAATTATCGCAAAAACATTAATTGTGCTGTTTGCAATGATTTACCTGATAAGAATCAAGATTCTGGTGGTAGTTAAACATAACAAACTGTTAAATAAGGATAAAAAAAGTTAGTTGTTTCGTTTCTCAACATTATAGCCAGCAATTTTTTGCCTCTGAATGAGGCGTTATGTACTCAAAGGAATGTTGAAATGCTCTACAAAATAGAAGAACAAGCTGACGTATTTGAAAAACTAGAACCAGTCGAGTTCAAAGATTTTTCTAGTTTCGGAAAGCTTGAGAAAGATTTGGAAAACTTAATTGCAAATAGCATTTTAGATGTATTGTTTGAGGATGCTAGGTTAATGCCTGTTTTTCAAGAAAGGCAATGGCAAGCAGAAGCTGATATATATGCACTCAATGAAAATGGTGAATTGGTTATATTTGAGTTAAAGCGTGCATCTGCTGGTAAAGATGCTGTTCATCAAGCACTAAGGTACGCACAAGACGCAGGCCAATGGAGCTACCAAAAGTTAGAAAGAAGGTTCAAAGAATATAGCAAAAGCAAAATGTCGCTGGTTGAAGCTCACAGAGAAGCTTTTAACCTAGAGCATGAATTAGAACCAAAAGAAATAAATAATAAGCAACACCTATTGGTTATCGGTAGTGCAGCCGATGAGTCATTAATATCATCCATAGATTACTGGAAGAAAAATGGAATATCTATTGATTTCTTGCCATATCGAGTTTATGAACTTGCTGGAGAAAAGTACTTTGAGTTCTTCGCTCTCCCATACGATAAACATAAAAATCCAAGTGATGTAAAAGGTGTATTATTTGACACAAATCGTAGTTGGGATGAAAACTCTATTTGGTCAATGATGGATAATAGCCGTCTTGAAGCCTATGGTGACGCAAAGAGGTTCGTTCATCATGTTCATGTGGGAGATATTGTTTTCTTTTCGCACAAATGGTGTGGCTTAATAGCTGCTGCAAAAGTTAAAGGTGAAGTCAAAGCTCCAGACAGCGATACTTTGTATCGAGATGTGGATTTTCTAACTCCTATTCCGAGCCGCAAAGATAATATAGTGTCGGCTATGCCTTTTTCTGAGGTTAGCTCAAAAACAGGTAAAAGTTTCTTTTGGGCACGAACGATAAAAGTGCCTTATCTTACAAAAAGTGAAGCGCTTGAATTGGTTGATGAGCTTAACAATTACCTGCGGCGCACATAACAAATCAGAATATAAACACTGGTTAGGTGGTATATTTGTTGAGCCTTCTAAGCGAATTAATAGTGTTTCAAGCTTATTGATTTCCGAAGCTAAAAAAAGAAAAATAAAAGGACAGGCATAAAATATTGCCTGTCCCTTTCTAACACCTAAATACAATCCTTATCCATTTAAATGCCAGTGATCTAATAATGCTGTTATGTGGTTTACTTTTGGCTTTGTTACTTAAAATACACTGTGCTGAATTCAATCAGCTATTTACAACCCCCCAGCCTGCACAGCTGGTTTGTACTAAACATGCGGGTAGGATAACGCGCTTATGAGCCCACACTGTGCATTTAATTTGGTTATGGGTTATGGTTATGTTGTTTTTTTTGCTTGGGCAATAAAGTCATTTAAGTAGTCTATATGCTGCTCGTTGTTACGAATACCGACAAATATTTGTTTGTTAATACCTTGCTCTCCAAACCTTAGGCTTTTGATAGGCATTGTTTTAGAATACTCGTCTACTAGCCAGCCTGGTAAAGCACAAATACCGCGACCCGCAGCGACCATTTGTAGCATGATTTCGGTTGTTTCAATGGTTTTGTGTTTTTTTACTGAGCACTTTGCTGGATTAAGAAACTGGCTAAAAATATCAAGCCTTAGCGGCTCTACAGGGTAACTAAACAATACTTCTTCGCTTAGTTGCTCGGGTAATACAAACTCTTGTGTAGCAAGTTTATGGGATTTAGCAACTACGAGTCTGTGTTCGTAGTTAAACACAGGTATATAGCTTATTTTAGGTTTAAAGAGTGGATCGGGAGTTATTAGTACGTCAATTTCGTAACTTAGTAATGCACCTAAAGCACCAAACTGAAACTCCTGCTTTACGTCAATGTCTATGTCTGGCCAATGCTCTAAATAGGGCTCAATTACTCTAAGTAACCATTGGTAACATGGGTGGCACTCCATGCCAATGCGTAGCGAGCCTAGTTCACCTTTGGCAATTTGATTTAATAATAATTCAGTATGTACAAACTGCGGTAATACTCTGTTTGCCAGTGTTTGAATGTGCTCACCAGCCGCTGTAAGGCGCAAATTTCGACCGTCTTTTTTCCATATTGGCGTACCAACTTGGCCTTCTAGTTTTTTTATACTATGACTTAGTGCCGATTGCGATAAGTACAACGAATTTGCTGCCTTAGTTAGGGTTCCATGTTCTTTTATGGCGGTTAGTATTTCTAAGTGGATCCTTTCCAGCACAAGTTAACTCCTATCTATAATTTAGCTTTAATGATGACTGATATTCATTGGTTGATGAAATTATATCATTTTATCAAGCAAACAAGTTTATTTACTATTAAGGTGGGAATAACTAATTATAACAAAGCGTTATATTAAACTTAGCGAGAGCTGAGTTTGTAAGGCATGCTAACGTGATTGTTTTATTTAAAAACCTAAAAGCAGGGGCTGTAATTACCTCGTAAATTGACTGAAAGGTCTTTGTTGTGATTAAAAATAGAAGTAATAATTAATGAATATCATTGAATTTATAACAAGTAATATATCTACTTTGTTGGCACTGGTAGCCACAGGCGTATTTGCTGGTATTTTAGCAGGCTTACTCGGTGTGGGCGGTGGAATTGTAATTGTGCCTGTGTTGTTTTTTTTGTTTCAGAGCTTTGGGGTATCGCCCGAGTCTGCAATGTTAATTGCAACAGCCACGTCTTTGGCAACCATAGTGCCTACATCTATTAGTTCAATTAGGTCTCACAATAAAAAAGGCAATGTGGACTTTGACCTTTTAAAACGTTGGGCTGCATTTATTCTTATAGGTGTATTGCTGGGTAGCTGGTTAGTTACTCGGGTTGATGGCAAGTTGCTTACGGTATTGTTTGGGGCAATAGCGCTGTTATCTGCACTTAATATGCTGTTTAGAACGGGCAAGTCGGCGTTGTATCAAAAACTACCTGGTAAAGTAGGGCAAAGTGTTATGGGCGCATTTATTGGCTTTTTAAGCTCTATGGTGGGAATTGGTGGCGGCACTATTTCGGTGCCATTACTTACTTTATATAACTATCCTGCTCACAAGGCCGTTGGTACAGCTGCAGCAATTGGGTTAATTATTTCATTGCCTGGTGCGCTAACTATGTTGATATTGGGCAGTACGCCAATTGATGCGCCCGCGGGTACGTTTGGTTTGGTTAATTTATTTGGCTTTGCGTGTATTGTACCGCTAACTGTGTTGTTTGCGCCTGTAGGGGCGTCGTTAGCTGCAAAATTAGATGCAGGTAAACTGAAGAAGGTATTTGCTTGTGTACTATTAATTACTGGTTTACGCATGTTAGCGCAAGTGTTTTTATAGGTTTTTAATTTAGTTATTGTTTGTTTAAAAAAGAATGCCCGGCATAGGAGCTCTATACCGGGCATTCTTTTATAAAACTATATTGAAGTGCTAATACTAGTTAGATTATGCAGATTTATTGGACTAACGTTTGTTAGCTAGTTCTTTGCGGATTATTTCTGCTCCTGCACTTAAGGCATTTAACTTAGCGTTTGCTACATTACGCGCTAAAGGAGCCATACCACAGTTAGTACAAGGGTAGAGCTTGTCGGCATCAACATATTTAAGCGCTTCGCGTAGGGTATTAGCAACTTCTTCGGGTGTTTCTATGGTGTCGGTTGCCACATCAATAGCGCCTACCATCACTTTTTTGCCGCGAATAAGTTCAAGTAGTTCCATTGGTACATGAGAGTTATGACATTCTAGCGAAATAATATCTATATTCGATTGCTGTAACTTAGGAAACGCTTCTTCGTATTGGCGCCATTCTGAGCCTAATGTTTTTTTCCAATCGGTATTGGCTTTAATGCCGTAGCCGTAGCAAATATGCACCGCGGTTTCGCATTTTAGTCCTTCAATTGCGCGCTCTAAACAGGCAATACCCCAGTCATTAACTTCATCAAAAAATACATTAAATGCTGGTTCATCAAATTGGATAATATTTACCCCTGCAGCTTCTAGCTCTTTGGCCTCTTGATTAAGAATTATGGCAAATTCCCACGCAAGTTTTTCGCGACTTTTATAATGATCGTCATAAAGGGTATCTATCATTGTCATTGGGCCTGGCAAAGCCCATTTTATTGGCTGGTTAGTTTGCTGGCGTAAAAATTTAGCATCTTCAACAAAAACCGGCTTTTGTCGACTAACAGGGCCAACAACCGTTGGTACACTTGCATCGTACCTATCGCGAATTTTAACGGTTTTACGCTTTTCAAAATCAACACCGTTGAGGTGCTCAATAAAGGTGGTAACAAAGTGTTGCCTGGTTTGCTCGCCATCACTGACAATATCAATGCCTGCTTGTAGCTGATCGTGTAATGACAAGCGAAGGGCGTCTTGCTTACCTTCAATTAGTTCATCGTCTTGTAATTTCCAAGGCGACCAAAGTGTTTGTGGTTGTGCAAGCCAAACCGGTTTAGGCAAACTGCCCGCAGTTGACGTAGGTAATAGTGTATTGCTAATAAGTGTTTTCATGATAAATAGTGCCGTATATTTAAAGTTATAATTGAACCTAGCTATTGAGCGAAACTGTTAAGCGCCGCTTTTAAACGTAATTGGCAGAGAATTGTTCAAGCACAGTTTGGTATGGCTTAATTAGGTGCTCTTCGGTAAATTTTCCCTGCTGGCTGGCCATTTGGCTACGCTCTTCTCGATCATAAACAATTTGCGTTAATGAATGATCTTGGTTGTTCAAATTTGGTTGATAAGACTTTCCTGCTGGTGCATTTGCATTGTAAATTTCAGGTCGATAGATTTTCTGAAATGTTTCCATGGTACAAATAGTGCTTATAAGTTCAAGGTTAGTGTAATCATTAAGTAAGTCACCAAAAAAGAAAAATGCTAAAGGCGCTACACTGTTTGGTGGCATAAAATAACGTACCTGCAAGCCCATTTTTTTGAAATATTGCTCGGTTAAAGATGACTCATTTGGCAGGTATTCAACGCCTAAAATAGGGTGCTGGTTTTGAGTCTGATGATACGTTTTGTTATCAGAAACACTGATGCATATTACAGGTAGTTTATTAAAATTTAGTCTGTAAGTACTTGAGTTAACAAAATGCTGAAACAGCTTGCCGTGCAGCTCACCAAAGTTATCTGGGATACTAAATTTAGGTTGATTTTTATTATGATTTTGCAGCAATACGCTAAAGTCATAATCGCGCACATAAGAGGAAAAGTTATTACCTACAATGCCTTCAATGCGTTTATTAGTTTTATGATCAACAATAATTGTTTTTAATATTTCTATTGATGGAAAAGTATTACCACTGCCTTTAATATCTAAATCTACAGAAATAATCTCGAGTTCGACAGAGTAACGATCTCCTTTAGCGTTATCCCAATTCGCTAAAGCATTAAAGCGGTTATCAATCATTTTTAACGCGTTGCGCAAATTAGCTTGGCGGTATTTTCCTCTTGCCAAGTTAGCAAAGTTGGTTGTAAGGCGCGTATCGTTAGATGGCTGATAACTTTCATCAAGAGAAGTGCTCTTAATAGTAAATTTAAAGTCTTTTTTCATGATTTTTGGTATCCATTTATATAATTAAAGCTGAATTTTTTGTTTAACTTCTGAGGTTTTCGGTAATATCTTCAGATTTCCCTGTCAGTAGTCACCACAGTATTTTTTATTTTTACCTAAAGGCTTTGCGGCTAAAGGTAAAAGCAAGAATGTATTTTATACGTTGTTATTATTATGAATAAAATTGATTTAATTTCATTTATATATGAGGGATTCTCATTGATTGCTTTTCTCGCTAGTTTTGCTGCGTTTATTAGCGTGGCTGTAGGTTTGTGAGGTGCATTTTTGAGGAAGAATAAGTTAAGTGAAAGAATGTTTATTTAATCAAATAAAGCTAAGCAAAAGTATGTAGTAGCTGCTTATAAGTAAATAAACTTCTTTTTGTTTTATGTAAATAATTGAACTGAAATAGGAACTCGGCTATGGTTTATTTAGTAATAACAATAAATTAAAGCGAGTAGGTTTTAACACTCGTTAAGTAAAATCATATCAAGGATTAAATATGAAGATTCAAGCAAATGTAGGAACTATAGATATTTTAGGGCATTTAATACTGTGGTTTATTTTAATACTAATAACGTTTGGTATAGGCGCGTTCTTTTTTCCTTATTCGTTCTCTAAGTTTATTTTGAATCGCTCTGAGTTAATTGACGAACACGGTAATGCAAGAAAAATGGTTTGTAATACAGATATTTTTGGCAGCATTGGCCATGTAATTCTTTGGATTATAATTTCAATACTTACCTTTGGCCTTGGTTATGCCTTTTATTTTTATAAGGTGTGGAACTACTCTTTAAATAATACAACTATTGAGTAATTAGCCTTTATACGGCGCATTCGTTTATTAAACAAACTAAATTAAAAAGCATAACTTTAATAGGGTTATGCTTTTTTGTTTTAAGTAAAAAAGTTGAGGGTAAATACCATAAAACGAATAAAGGAGCTAACCCCATAATAAGTAAGCACCTTATAATGCTTAAAAAGAGAAGTTTTATAAACAAAGTTTAATTTTAAATAATGCTATGTAGATATACAGCACGCTGTATTACAGGCTCAAGCGGAATAAACTCATTAGGTAAGTTACTGTTGATTGTTGCACTCAAACGCAGTGATTTATTATTAACCAAGCGTTATACGCTCAGGAACATATATTTATGCCACACGTAGAAATAAAATATTCAGATAACTTAAAAATAAACACAAAAGAAGTTTTTGATGTTATAGAGCAGATTATAAATAACAAAGACGCCAGTGCTGGGGTATGTAAGTCAAGAGGTTACCCATGCTTAGAATATAAGTACTCGCATATTCTCATTACAATATCGTTATTAACTAAGCCTCACCGAAATAAAGAATTTACATTAGCATTAAGTACTGAGCTAGAGGCATCTATAAAAAAACACCTTAAACAAAGCGTGTATTTTTCGTTAAATATAGAATACAGCCAAGCTTATTACACCACCAATGTTCACCTTGTTGATGGCGATATTTTGGCAGAAACATAAGGCTTATTACTATCTCCTCTTCGAATAAGGGACAGGCATAAAACTTATTTACAAGTAAATATAATAGTAGACAGGCATAAAAAATGGTAATTCCCTCGCTTTGAACTACTGTTTATATATACATGTAAAAACAGAGTGCTAAACATGACCCGTGCCTATTAAGCGACAATTACGGTGGCCGGTCTAGCGACAATTATCTTGGCCGGTTGATCTGATAAGGTTCGGTACAGCAGAACGGAGGAGTTCACTGTGCCGGGAACACGAATCACTGATCAGCAGGTCACTATTTATATGAAACATAGAAAACGTAATAGCCAAGTTATCGCGGCTGCGAAAGCAGGTATTTCTGAACGTTCAGCAAGGCGCATTGATAAACTGGATGAGCAGCCATTGTCTAATAAACGCCAATGGCGAACGCGTATAGATCCACTTGAGTCTATCTGGGACAGTATTGTTGTCCCTCTACTTCAAGGTGATGCAACGTTAACTCCGGTGGGAATTTTTGATCACCTTTGCGAGTTTCACACCGACAAATTTAACCCTAGCTCACGGCGTACATTAGAGCGTCGAATTCACAAATGGCGAGCACTGTATGGCTCAAGCAAAGAGGTCGTATTCCTGCAAACACACGAGTATGGCCTATTAGGCATGTGTGATTTTACACATGTGAAGTCACCCGTTACCATTGCTAGTGAACCCTTAAAGCATATGTTGTTTCATTATCGTATGCCCGCCAGTGGCTGGGCTTATGCCCAAGTGATTTACGGCGGTGAAAGCTTTGCTGCTTTTTCTGATGGCGTGCAAAACGCATTTAAAGCAGCCGGCGGTGTGCCTAAAGAAGTGCGTACAGACAGTCTGAGTGCCGCCTATCGTAATCACACTAATGATAACGATTTTACAGAGCGCTTTAATGAATTAGTCACCCATTATGGCTTTAAAGCGACCCGCAATAACCGTGGTATTGCGCATGAAAATGGGGCTATTGAGAGCCCTCATGGGCATCTTAAATCGCAACTGGAGCAAGCATTAAAAATCCGTGGTAGTTATGACTTTCAGACAAGAGAAGTCTATGAATCGTTTGTTGCCGACATTGTAGCTCGCCGTAATCGCCGTGTAAGTGATAAATACGCAGTAGAGCAGCGACAATTACATGCTTTACCACGGACGATGAGCGTCAATTACACCGAGCATTATCTAACGGTGTCACGTACGAGTACTATTTCGTTGAAACGTGTTACCTATAGCGTCCCGTCACGCCTTATTGGTAGCCGATTACTTGTTCGTTTATATGACAACCGTTTAGAGCTGCGCTATGGCAGCGATTTAGTTCAAACGTTAGCGCGTGTCTATGCTTCTAAAGGATGCCGTGCACGTAATATTAGTTACTTGCATGTTATTGACGCACTGGTTAAAAAACCATTGGCATTTCGCTACTCACAACTACGTGACGACTTACTTCCAAGCGACAATTACAAAGCTATTTGGGAATACGTTAATGCCCACCTTTTAGCGGATGAAGCGAGCTATTACATGGTGAAATTGCTCCATTTAGCGAAGCAAAGTGGGTGTGAACGTCAATTAGGACGATTTGTAGCAGCGTCAATTACTCAGCGACAATTACCGGCCATCCGAGAATGTGAAGCGCAATTTTTAGTGATTGCATCAAACATACCCACAATAACAATAAAGCAACACAGCTTGAGCGCTTATAGCAGCATGATACCGGGAGGTCTACATGGATAACTTCACGGCCTCGTTACCTTTAATGCTGAAACAATTAAAGCTTAGCACCATGCTTCAACAGTGGAATACTCTGGGCAAAAAAGCGATAGAAGAACAATGGAGCCCACAGCAATACTTATCTGAGCTGTGCCATATTGAACTTGCGACACGCGATGACAAACGCCTTCAGCGGCTTTTAAAAGATGCAAAATTGCCCGTGGGTAAACACCTTAGCAGCTTCGACTTTACCCTTGTTGATGGGGTTAGTAAGCCCCTTGTTGCTGATTTAATAAATCAGCCGGATTGGTTGAAGTACGGTGGCAATATATTGTTATTTGGCGCCAGTGGTCTTGGTAAAACGCATATCGCCAGTAGCATCGGTTATGGCCTTATCGAGCAGGGCCATAAAGTTAAGTTTGTTGCCGCGTCAGCGATTGTTCAACAACTCCAGCAAGCAAAGCGACATTTACGCTTGCAAGACGAACTTGTAAAGCTCGATAAATACAGCTTATTAATCGTTGATGACGTTGGTTACGTTCGAAAAACGGAACAGGAAACGAGTGTGCTGTTTGAATTGATAGCCCATCGCTATGAGCGACACAGCATGATCATCACATCAAACAAATCATTCGAACAATGGGATGAACTATTTGATGATTCAACGATGACTGTCGCGGCAATCGATCGCTTGGTTCATCATGCAACGATTATTCATTGCGAAGGTGAAAGTTACCGACGCAAAACAGCGCTCAATAAGAGCAAATAAAATTCGGTGTCAACCGGCCAAGATAATTGACGCGGAACCGGCCAAGTTAATTGACGCTAGATACGTGCCAGAAAATCACTCATAGATTTATCGGCAACACCTTATTACCACCTAATTGCGCGTTGTGTTCGCCGTGCTTTTTTGTGTGGCGATGATAAATACTCAGGCAAAAACTTTGACCACCGTAGGGAGTGGCTTGTTAAGCGGATGAAATTACTGAGCGATGTATTTGCCATTGATATAGCTGCTTACGCTATTATGAGTAATCATTATCATGTTGTTGCATATTCTCATGCATCGCGATCACCTAATACTATCTAAGCCGATCACCTAATACCATCCATCGAGATCACTCAATATCATCGATGCCGATCACTTTTCGGTCAAAATGGTATTGAGTGATCGGCTTGAATGGTATCGTTCAATTTGTACACGTTTTTGTCTAGCCAGTAGGTGTTTTTAACCGTTATTCTTTTCATTTTTGATGATGAGAATGACCATGCCAACGGCACCTATTTCAATGCGTAAACTTAAAGAGATTTTAAGACTAAAATACAGCTGTAAACTCAGTCATCGTCAGATAGCAACAAGCTTATCTGTTTCACCCTCAATCGTGTCTAAATATGCCTGTAAATCAGCAGAGTTAGATATTACTTACTGGCCGCTTGATGAGAAGTGGGATGATCACGCTCTGCAACAAGCGTTCTTCAAAACAAAGCCTCGATTAAAGGGCTTTACCATTCCTGACTGGTCGTTAGTTCAGCAAGAGCTTCGGCCTAAAACCATGACGTTGTTGCTGCTTTGGGAAGAATACAAAGAGCGGCACGCGGAAGGTTTTTACAGTTACACTCACTTCTGCCGTCAGTACAAGGCATGGCTTAAATGCCAAAAACCCTCCATGCGACAAAATCATAAAGCAGGTGAAAAACTGTTTGTGGATTACTGTGGCCCAACCATGAGTATTGTCGATACAAGTACAGGCGAATGTCGTACTGCACAAGTGTTCGTTGCGGTCATGGGTGCATCAAATTATACCTATGCCGAAGCGACTTACAGCCAGAAACTCGAAGATTGGGTGATGAGTCACGCCCGTTGTTTTGAGTTTCTTGGCGGTGTTCCTGAGCTAATAATTCCTGACAACCTTAAAAGTGCCGTCACCAAACCGTGTCGATATGAGCCTGACTTAAATCCAACCTACCAACAACTAGCGACACATTACGATACGGTCATTGTGCCCGCTAGACCCTATAAACCAAAGGATAAGGCTAAGGCTGAAGTGGGTGTGCAAATTGTTGAACGTTGGATAATGGCGCGCCTTCGCAATGAAACCTTCTTTAGCTTGCGTCAATTGAACCTGAAAATACAAGCATTACTGGTCGATTTAAATCAACGTAAAATGAAAAAGCATCCTGGCTCACGGCTCAGTCAGTTTGATGCTATCGACAGACCTGCACTCAAACCACTGCCCACACAGCCTTACAGCTATACCTTAGTAAAACAGGTGAGCGTGCATATTGATTATCATGTGGAAATTGAAAAGCACTACTACTCAGTGCCACATACCTTAATTAAACAAAAGCTTGAAGCCCATGCCTCCGGGAAGTTGGTGACACTCTACCATCAAGGCATACGAGTCGCTGTTCACCCCAGATCATACCGAGAAGGTGCGCACACCACGCTTGATCTGCATATGCCTATCGCTCATCAAAAGCAGCAACAATGGACACCACAGCGGTTCGAACGCTGGGCGAGTAAATTTGGCACATCAACTGAGCAGTTTGTTATGCAATTGATGCAAGCTAAAAAACATCCAGAGCAAAGCTACCGTGCTTGTATGGGGTTATTAAGCCTAGGTAAAAAGTTTAGTGATCAACGTCTTGAAGCCGCCTGTCATCGCGCATTAACCACAGGTGTTACTCGCGTTAAACAAGTAAAGAGTATCTTAGAAAAAGGCTTGGATAAACAACCCTTGCCACAAGCTCAAGGTGATTTACTACAAGATATTGATCATAAAAATATCCGTGGCAACCACTATTACCATTAATAAAAATTAACAAACCATAGGAAGACTTATGCAAAATATCAATCAACAAGTTAATAATCAGTTAAGTAATTTAAAGCTAAGCGGCATACGTGATGCGCTATTGCAGCAATACGAGCAACCCAATTTATACGTTGAACAAAGCTTCGAAGAGCGGCTAAGTTTATTGCTTGAACATGAAATAACGCAGCGTGATCAGCGTAAAATAGATCGCCTAACGCGACAAGCAAAGTTCAGAGTTGGCGGCACACTTGCCCAACTCAACTATGGCGCAGCACGACAACTCGATAAAGCTCAGATCCGTTCATTAGCACAAGGTGAATGGCTTCGTCTTCACCAAAACATCTTGATCACAGGAGCAACAGGTTGTGGCAAAACTTACCTCGCTTGCGCGCTTGGTCAAAACCACTGCCAACAAGGGAGTAGCGTTTATTATTTTAGGCTCAAAGAGCTATTAGAAAAGATGTTTCTAGCGCAAGCCGATGGTAGTTATCGAAAACTGATCAACAAGCTTAGCTCTGCCAATTTACTGATCTTAGATGATTGGGGATTAGAGCCATTAACGGCTCAACAACGGAGTGATTTACTGGAATTAATTGATGCAAGATATGATACAAAATCGACCTTAATAGCGAGTCAATTACCGATAGAAAATTGGTATGAAATGATCGGAGAATCGACACACGCGGATGCGATTCTAGATAGGCTTGTGCACGGGGCGATAAAGTTGGAATTAAAAGGCGAGTCGATGCGAAAAAAACTAAATTTCTTGACTGATGCCGATCACTCAAGTTAGATTTTACTGAGGTCTACTGACAGACAAAAAAGTGATCGGCTTGAATGGTATTGAGCGATCGGCATCATGGTATTACGCAATTGTGGTTAAAGTAAATAAAAACAAAGCGCTTGATTGGTCTGTTGAAGAGGTTATAAGGCGTTGGTATAAGTTATATAAACAAGGAGACTCTTTGGTTGAACGCTTTTTAAATGGCGAAAAATTAAATGAGGCTAGCTTATATATTTTTAGTGAAATTATAGCAACATGGCGAGCACGACTTTATGATATTAGCTGGTATATGAAAAATCTTAATGAATATATTGCCAGGCAAGCAAATAAAGAAGATAACTGCACAGGAAAATACTGGGAAGGGCGTTATAAATCCCAAGCACTATTAGATGATAAGGCCATTTTAAGTTGTATGGCGTATGTTGATTTGAATCCAATTAGAGCGAAAATAGCTACAGAACTTGAAAACAGTGATTTCACATCAATTCAAGAGCGTATCCATAAATATAAAAACACGCCAAAAAATAGTAAACAACCTGCACAAAAATCAGAGCTTTTTGAGCACAAAAGCCAGCCAATGCAATTACTTAAATTGGGTAGTAATGCAGAACCAGACACGATCCCATTTAGATTAATAGACTATTTAGAGTTAGTAAGTTGGAGTAGTCGTTATTTTACTTGCAATAAACAACGGGAAGTAAGTAAAAATGTACCCAATATATTAGCCAAATTAAATATAGAAGAGGGTGAGTGGCTAAACGCAATTCAGCATTTTCGTAGGCAATATGCAAACTTTGCAGGGAGTAAAGTAAGGTTAATGAATTTAGCTGCGCAGAACCAAGCTAAGTGGTACAAAGGTGTTGGTTAATCTGTAAGTTATTTTATGCAGAGTAAATACGAGCATCCGCGAGGTCGTTCATAGATCTGTGTCAGCTTAAGTTAGCAAATATCCATCATATGAAGTGTAAGCCTCTAACTCTCGTTAAAACCTCCCTAAAATCGAATAAACTTTAACTGTTGTGATTCAATGAAAGCCATACACTGGAGTAAATAATAAATAAACTGTGCATTTGTTTTTTAATAAAAATTAAATGCCTGTCCCATATTAAAATTTTTGAAATTAAATAAACACTCTGCTTTTGTGCGAGTGTTTATTCATTTTTATAGTTTACTTAAGGGTACGAGCTTTAAAAGTTTGTTAGCTTTTCAGCGGCTATTGCTGCGTTATTTATTACTCCAAGTTCTTGAAACTTAATACGTCCTTGCTCGTCTAAACCTGTCATTAAGTTGGAGTGATTAACTTCATTGTTGTCTATGTTTTGAAACTTTATATTTAATACCATGGCTAAACTACGAACGTCTTGTGGTGTGCCGGTTAATAAACTCCAGTTTTGTAAATTTAACTTTCGGCTTTGTGCAAATTCTTTTAGTACTGCAGGTGTATCTGTGTCTGGAGTTAACGATACTAAAATAAAACCTACGTCTTGTTTTTCAGCCTCACTCAGCTTATTTTCAATGGCTTGCATGGTAGAAACAATAGTAGGGCAGGTATGTAAGCAGTGTGTGTAAATAAGGCTTATGACTTGTTTTTTACCGCTAAAGCTACTTAAAGTACGTTTATTAGCGTCTTGATCTAACCATGTACTGTTAAGCTGATAAACAGAGTCTTGTGGTATGTTTTGCGAGTAAGCGTATGAGCTGGCAAGCATGCATATCAGCCCTAATATTTTGAGTGTTATATTATTAGAAATAATAGCTGGGTTATATTTTATCATTTTTTATTCCTTTGATTTCGCACAGCGAAACCCTAAATTGGGTAAAGTATATTTGGCCTGCAAACTAGATCGAAAGCCAAAGCGCATAAATGCGGCATAATCACTGGGATCAGCAGCGCCTTGTGCTCCTGCGGCGCAAAATAATTTTTGATTTATATCACTATCACCACGGGACTCGCCGCTGACCAAAGCGGAGTTAAAATCCTCTGTCCATTCCCAAATTAAGCCGTGTAAGTCTTGTGCCCCCCAATAGTTTGCAGGGTTAGTACCAACCTCAGGGAGTTGTTTGCTACTAGGGCGGCTATACCATTGTAAAATACGTTGGTTATAGCTTTTTTCTAGACTGCCATTGGGCTGGGTTGCACTGGCACTGGCAACACGTTCCCACTGAGCAACCGTGGGTAAGCTTTTATTAAGTGAATGGCAATAAGCTTGGGCTGCAAACCACGACACGTTAACTACAGGGCTGTTTAATTGCCCCTGTGATGGCTGCTTTGCTGTTTGATTTTGTTGCCAATGTTGTAAATATTGAGCTTCTGCAAATATGCTAGGTATTTGCTGTGGCTGCCAACGTGGATTGTTTGTTACAAACTTTAAATATTGCGCGTTAGTCACAGGCGTAATATCTATGCTAAAAGCGCCCACAAATGTTTGTGGGCTGTTTTTATTCATATAAAGCGGCCTGTAGTTACCTGCGGGCAGGGCTACCATTTTAGGTGGCTCTGCCAATGCAAGTGTCATCGTTAATAAAGAAAAAATCATGTTACTTGCGCTGCTTAGCAACTTGTTCAGCAGAGATTTTTCCGCCGGCGTTATCCCAGTTATTTAGTACAAAGGTAATAACATTGGCAATATCTTCGTCATTTAGGTTCATTGCTGGCATTACGCCGTTGTAGTTAACGTTATTAACTTTAATCGGACCCGATAAGCCTTTAATAATCGCATTAACACCTAAAAGTGGGTTGTTGTTCAAATAATCAGACTTTGCTAAAGGCGGGAATGCTCCGGGAATACCTTCGCCATTAGCTTGATGGCAAGCCATACAGTTAGCCTCATAAACACGTTGGCCGAATCGTATTTGGTCATCTTTATTGTTGGCTGTTATTTTAGTAAATGTATTATCTAACGACTGTACTGCTGAGCCTTCTGGTAAATATACGTTTTCAGCTGTTTTGCCTGTAAAAATAGAATGGTCGTCTGGGCCTTCTACTTTTAGCATTGCGAGTGCGCCTTTGTTAAATGCTCTAAAAATAGAATGATCGACCAAAATAAAGGTGCCCGGTACTTCTACTTTAAATTCAACAATGGCAGCGCCGCCAGCGGGGATCAATGTGGTTTGTACGTTGTGATTTTTTAAACTGCCGCCTTCTACATAAACGGTATCAAAAATTTCGCCTATTACATGAAAAGAAGAAACCAAATTAGGGCCACCATTACCAATATATAATCGAACTGTTTCACCTACTTTAGCGGTTAAAGAGTTTTCATCTGTGGTGCTGCCTACTGAGCCATTAAATACTACGTAGTCTGCGTTTTCATCAATTGCCTTTGCCATATCAAAAGGTTGCAAGCCAGCTTCACCAAATTCGCCCTTAGTATAAAAATCCCCTTGTACTAAATAATACTCTCGGTCTACGGGCGCAAGGCCTTCTTTTGGTTCAACTAAAATTAAGCCATACATGCCATTGGCTATGTGCATACCAACAGGAGCCGTGGCGCAATGATAAATATAAAGCCCAGGATTAAGTGCTTTAAAATTAAATGTTGAGGTGTGTCCTGGGGCCGTAAATGACGATTCCGCGCCACCACCTGGGCCTGTTACCGCATGTAAGTCAATATTGTGCGGCATTTTTGAGCTAGGGTGATTTGAGAGGTTAAACTCAATTTCATCACCTTCTCTAACTCGAATAAAACTCCCTGGTACGGTTTCACCAAATGACCAAAATACATATTCAACGCCATCGGCAATTCTCCCTACTTGTTCTCTTGTTTCTAGGTTGATAACTACTTTTGCACTGTGATCTCTATTAATGGCGGGCGGCACCATAGGAGGAGGCGTTAGTATTGCTTGTTCAGTTTTTAAATTACTGGCAGCAAGTAGGTTACCACTAAATAAAATAGCTATTAGAGGGAGCCATAGGGTGTGCTTATTAGGTTGTATTTTCATTTTATATTTTCCATTATAAATGACGATTAACTTAGTATTGCACTTAAGTGCAAAAATGACTTGATGCAGATCAATTAACTTCCGATTAACAAAAGTTTAGTACTGATCAGCAATGTTAACGAGTTTGATTTTAAATCTATTGTTTGTTTTTATTGAGGTATAGCTTTTTATGAGTGAGTTAACGATTTATTGTTGTAAGCATGCTGTTAACTTTCTTTGGAAACTATATAATTAAATTTATATCAATAAGGATGATGATGACAAATAAAGTAGAGGTTTCGGCCAAAAGTGGAATGCATTTTAAGTTTTACAGTGATGACGTAGAAGTTACTTATTACTGCTTGCCCGTATCGGGAAAAGAAGTTGTAAAAGTTAACGGTGAGATAGTTAGCGAAGCACAAAACTTTAAGTTTAGCTCTACTCATCAGTTTGAAATAAATGGCAACCCGGCCAAAATTAGGCTAAAAGCCCACGGTTTAACTAAAAACGTGACACTTTGTGAGTTTTTTGTGGCTGATGAATTAGTTAAAGCTTATAAACTTACTTACGGTACCAAAGGTAAAGTTCCGCTTATGGCTCAGCTTGTTATTAGTGTTATTGCCGCTGCAGTGGGTTGGTTTTTTGCAGCACAGTTTTTATCATCTTGGTTAGCTTTTGCAATAATGATAGCGGTTTTAGGATTAGCAGTGTTTAAATTTGAAAAGCCAAGCTGGGAATGCGAAGAGGTTTAGTAACACCTTCATAAAACTTTAAATTACCTACCTTATACCCCGTATTTTTAACACTGCAGCGAGCCTTAGTTGCAGTGATTTTATTTAACTAATAAAGTTAACAAAATTTATTGCTCATTTACCTATTCGAGTAGTAGTATAGCCGACCTTTTTAGCTCAGTAACTGAGCTAAATACTACTATGAAAATTTAGGTTATTAATGAAGTTATGTATTGTCGGTTTTTTATTTGCGTTTAGTGCCTGTTTTAGTTCCCTTGCTTTAGCGCAAACTACGCAAGAGTATAGTGCTGTGCAAAATGTTTCAGCAGATGCGGCGGGTCATATAAAAGTTGAGACGTTAACTAACATTGAACCTAATAACAGCTACGACAGGCACATTCATTCCTACTGGGAAAACCGCTATGTTACTGAAGGGCGTGATAACTTAGCAAATAAAGGGATTACCTCAGTATCTACAGAGCTAAATTATGAAAATTTCATAATTATTCCTTGGTTTGCTAAAGGCATTAATACCGATTATTCAGAAGTGAATTTAAATATAATATACGCAACGGTATTATCAAAAAACCTTGAGCTATTAAGTGGGTATAGTGCAATTGCCTCGCGCGAAGAAAGCAGTAACGCTTACGATAATGAGGTTAGCCTTGAGCTTATTTACTCTTTTGCACAGCAGGTTCAGCTTATAAGTAGTTTATATTATTCATTTGATGACAAGGTGCTTTTTTAGATGTTGCGCTAAATAAACATTATCAATTAACGCCCGTATTACAGCTTGATTTTAAAACCAGTGTTGGCTTTAATTCAGGGTATGTGGCCGATGGGCATAATGGTGCTAATCATGTGCTATTTAGTACCAATTTATCTTACTCAGTAATAAAAAACATGCAGTTATACGCATATAGCAACTACAGTTTTGCTATTAATAAAGATTCTAACCGCTATGCCGACGATGAATTATTACAAGATGTATTTTGGGCGGGGCTTGGTTTAAGTTATCAATACAGATAGCGCCTATAAATATAAGTTAAATAGTTATTGTGCTAGATCATTAAAAGCTTACTTTAAACACTGTAAAAGTTTTAAACGCGCTAAACTTCTTAAGTAACCTGAGCTCCGGATAATAAACTTATCTCAAGCAGCTGTTTTCAGCGCTAACTGCGTTGAATTTACTTGCAATAGGCCAGCTATTGACGCGTAAATTCGCCTTGTTTTCACTGAAAACCTCTGGCTAGAGAAAATAAAATTAAATATAACGATGATTCAATATGTTCGTAAATCTCTTAACCAGAGTTCAGGTTAAGTACGGTGTGCTTGAGAAGTAAAGAGCGCATTTATTTCTTATATTTTTAGAGGTTTTATGGCTATAAAAAACACATCTACCCATTACAATAAACTCTCAATAATCCTGCACTGGCTAATGTTATTAGTATTAATTGCTGTGTATGCCTCTATTGAACTACGGGTTTTATTTGATAAGGGCACAGAAACTCGCGATTTATTTAAAATGTGGCATTTTATGCTGGGGTTATCAGTTTTATTGCTTGTAACTATTCGGCTATTTATTCGTTTAAAAAGTGGTTCTAAACCATTAATAACGCCCAGTCCAGCAAAATGGCAAACCATGGCAGCTAGTATTACGCACATTGCACTTTATGCTTTTATGTTTGCAATGCCTTTGGCAGGTTGGTTTATGCTGAGTTTATTTGATGCGCCAATCCCTTTTTATGGTTTTGAATTACCCGCATTAGCGGCAAAAAACACTGATCTGGCAAAACAAATTAAATACCTACACGAAACAACGGGCGTACTTGGTTATTACTTAATTGCATTACATGCCAGCGCAGCACTTCTGCATCATTATATTATTAAAGACAATACACTTAAACGTATACTGTTTAAAAAATAACGGTTAGTAAAAGTGCCGACTTATAATTTAAGTCGGCATTTTAATTATAAAAGGTATTATTTAATAACAGCATGTTGCAGCTTATTACCCAGTATTCCACCAAGCAGTAAAAAAATTAGGTAAATCCAACCTGACAATGAAAAGTTAGCGATAGGGGTAAATAATGCACCTACATTGCAGCCATTGGCAAAACGCGTACCAAACCCCATTAGTAGCCCACCAAGTGCAAATAAAGCAAACTGTTTAGCTGAGTGGTTTATTTTAAATGAAAACGAAAATTTACCCATAAGCAGCACGGCTATTAATGTGCCTAACATTATTGCAAAGTTTTGTACCGAAATAGCATGATCAAAAAAGCCTGTAGTAAACATTACTTCGGGTCTTAGAGTAAAGTTTGCAATATCGTTTGCGCTTATGCCAAGTTGCATTACAAGCTTACCAAACCATATGCCAAAAGGGGTAGAAGCGCCCCAGCCCGAACCAGTTGACGCCATCATTACACCAAATATAATTGCAATTACTAAAGCAGAAGTGCGCATTTCCCACATGTTTCCTATCCAGCGTTTATATGTGTGGGTGCTAAAAAATGTAAATAGTTGTGTACTGTTGTGTAATAACTGCTTTTGTCGGGCTATTTCACCGTCAACCCCTAAATAAGATCCACTTTTTTGGCGGTAGTTCTCATATTTTTTAGCCAGCACTACAACAATTAAAGCAAAAGCAATCGTAACTAAAATAGCAATAAAGTAGCCATTTAATGGCCCCCAACTAAACAAATCGGGCAGGTAAACACCTTGCCCAGCATAACTACTTGTAGAGATTACACTTTGCGTGATCCAGCTTTGCGTTGTTTGTAGCGGAAAGCCAAAAAACACACCTGCTCCAAAAAATACCAATGTTGTTAGTGCGCGTGGTACATCGCTTACCATTTCTACCATCATGCCGGTAGCACAGCAGCTCGACAAGCTCATACCGGCACCAAACATTACGCCACCAATAATCAGGCCTAAATTAATAGGGTTAACCCATAAGTTATAACTTGTTGAATCTGTATTTACTAATAAGCCAGCATTTATAATGGCAGTAATAACAAACATAAACATAAGAGTTTGCAATAGCTGTGTTGAGCCACGTCGGTATGCGCGATTAATGCTGCCAGCAAAACCAATTGAACCTTTCGCTAAGGCAAAACCCAAAGCTAAGCCTAGCAGTAGACGTAAAAACAGTGATGATGTTTCGAGAAATAGTGCCCCTAACAAAATAGATAAAATTGCAATAGCGCTACCTAGTATGGCTTGTTTTTTATTCACGTAAGTACCTAATAATTAATAATACAAAGCAGAAGTGTAAGTGAAGGGCGGATTATTCTATTGTGCTGCAAATAAGTCCAACGCTACCCTATAACTTGTTGGTATATATACGTCATTAATACTCTATGCTGTAAGCAAGTGAAGTAGTTGATTAAAAAAATATATGAGAGATTTAAAGCGGACTTAGGTAGGAGGTATTTTAAGTAAACATTTATAAAATAATATAAACACTCTATTTGCTAATAAAGTGTTTTATATTTGTGTTTTTAGTAATAGTGAGTAGCTTAAAAGTTGGCAAGCTCCTTAGCAGTGAAAGTTGCATTACTAATTACACCCGTTATTTGAAACTTGATTCTGCCTTGCTGATCAAGCACCGTCATTATAATAGAGTGCTCTACCTCGCTATTCCCTATATTTTGATACTTAATGTTTAATGCTGCAGCTAAGCTGCGCACATCATCGGCTGAGCCAGTGAGTAAGCTCCAATTATGTGCACTTAGTTTTCTGCTTTGGGCAAAGCTTTGTAATACCGTCGGGGTGTCTGTATCAGGAGTAAGCGAGACTAATATAAATCCAACATTGTTTTTTTCTTCATTACTAAGCTTATTTTCAATAGCTTGCATGGTCGACACAATAGTAGGGCAGGTATGCGCACAATGTGTGTAAATAAGGCTCACTATTTGCTTTTTACCACTAAAGCTACTTAATAAACGCTCGTGGCCATCTTGATCTAACCACGTATTATTTAATTGGTAAATGGAGTTTTGAGGAATGTTTTGAGCTGGAGCCTGTTTGCTATCTTTAGATGAAGCTTGAGCATAGGCTTGTAAGTAAGCCTGTGTGTAGGTTTGTGAGAAGCCTAGTGAGTAAGCGGCTGAGCTGGTTAATAATGCCGTAACAGTACACATTTTAACAAATAGTGTTATCGATTTAAATTTTATCATTTTGATACTCCATTAAAAAACCACAATTAACTTAGTGCTGCGCTATTAAGCAAAAAGGGTTTATGCAGAACAACTAACTAAATGTAAATTTTGTTAACATTATTTAGTGTTGATTATTGATACTATCGAGTTTTAATAGCTGCACATCGTTTATTTGCACTATATAAATCATGTATAAGCACCAAAATGTAAAATAGTTGTTTTATTTTTGTTGAATGTGGTTTGCCTATTGTGCTAAGTTTTTAGCTGTTAAATATTTTCAAGTATCTAAAAATTAAAACTAATAATTTATATACTGACATTTACTTAACTACGCTATGAAGCATATTTATAAACAATGGAGAGTTATTAATGAGTGATGCAGCAACATTAAAAAGTGCAGACGAAAAGTTTTGTTCGGACTGTGGAGGCGTAATTAGTTTAAAAGCAGAAATTTGTCCTAAATGTGGGGTAAGACAAACAGCGCAACCTAATTCATTAGGTGGTACTGCGCCCAATGGTAAGAGTAAAATAGCTGCAGCATTGCTTGCGGTATTTTTGGGTGGCTTTGGTGTTCATAAGTTTTACTTAGGGCAAATTGGCTTAGGCTTTATTTATCTGTTGTTCTTTTGGACAGCTATTCCGGCGATCATTGCATTTGTAGAGTTTATTATTTTATTAACCATGAGCGATGAAGCGTTTAATAATAAGTATGGTTACGACTAAAACGTGTTTGACCTTCTAGGTTAAAGGTTATATTGCTTTAACTAACAATAAAAAACGCCAAAAGCATATATGTGCTTTTGGCGTTTTGTGTTTTAGCTAGTAAAGCTAACTAATGTATATTTAATTACTTAGTAGCCATTCACTCAATAAACGCACGCCAAATCCGGTACCGCCAGCAGATACTTCGTCTTTGCCTTTTTTAGCTAATGCATTGCCGGCTATGTCAATGTGTACCCAGCGAGTGTCACCGGCAAAATGCTCTAAAAAGCTTGCTGCGGTAGTTGCACCAGGGCCGCTGGAGCCAACATTGGTTAAATCAGCAATATCCGACTTTAAAGCATCTTTATACCCTAAAGGTAGGCGCCATAAGTTTTCGTTAACCTGTTTACCGGCTAAGGTTAATTGCGTTACTAATTTATCATCTTGTGAAAATACTGCAGCGTATTCATTGCCAACAGCACCTACTTTAGAGCCAGTTAATGTGGCTACATCAATCATTATTTCAGGATTAAAGTGCTTACGCGCATACCACATTGAATCGCTAAGTACCAAGCGGCCCTCTGCGTCGGTATTAAGTATTTCTACACTTAAACCTTCAGCGGTACGTACTACGTCGCCCGGTGCTACAGCAAATTGCGACACCATGTTAGCGGCCATACCCATCACTGCAACTACGTTTTTATCTGCTTTAGCAAGTGCCATTGCTTTTACAGTACCCAGTACCGCTGCTGCACCTGCCATGTCTGATTTCATTCGTGCAATAGATGCACCTGTTTTAATGCTGTAGCCGCCAGAGTCAAATGTAATACCTTTACCTATTAGGGCAATAGGTGCGTCGTTAGACCCTTTATAATGAGCAACTACAAGACGAGCGCCTTGTTCGCTACCACGGCCAACAGCTTCAAGCGCTCCCATACCTAGCTCTTTTAATTGGGCAGGCTCAAGTACGCTAATAGTAACGCCAAGAGACTCTAACTCTTTAGCTGCATTGGCAAAGTCGACCGGGGTCATGTGGGTAGCAACTTCAGAAGTTAAGTCGCGGGCCAAAAACACCCCAGCTTGAATGCTTTGTAGCAACTTATATGTTTTTTGTGTTTGCTTAGTGTTGGCAACATCAAATGTGTAACTAATAGTTTCTGTGCTGGCTTTTTGCTTATATTTTTCAAAGCGGTGGTCGCGTAAATTAGCACCGTGAGCAAAGTTAGCTGCTAACTCGGCATTGTTATTTAAGCCGGTTACGTCATCAAATATTACACTTGCGGTTGTTACTTTATTACCGAGTAAGCGAGCATGTATATTGCCACCTAATTTTGCAATACGGGCTTTATCTAGTTCTTTTTGTTTACCCGTACCTACCACTAATATACGATCGTATTTACTGTTTTGTGGTGCTATAAGTTCGGCAACACTGGCGTAATCGCCTTTAAAGTTTTCAATGTCTATTATGCGCTGTAAATGCTGTTTAAACTCTTTATTAAGTGCTTTAAATTGTTTGTTTTTTCCATCTTGGCTATAAAATACGACTAATGTTTGTGCATCTTTGTTTATGTTTGATGAGAAAGTAAACTCAGCTGCGTGCGTACTCATACCAGCACAAAGCGCTATAGCTAAGGAAGAGGCTTTAATTATGTTTGTCATTGTTTAACCCAAAAGAATATAAAGCCCTGTTTTACCTTATTTTAGCCCAATAGGTTAAGCCCTATACGTTGAATGCGCAATTTATAGCGATATGTAGCCTTAAAATTTAAACGAGCGCTATTACTTGAGATAAAACTTTAAATAAAATAGAGTATTACACAGCTAAAAGGGTTATTAATTTAAGCCGTTATACTTCCTTAATTGAGAAAATACAGTGCAAGCCAAAGAAATTCGTAACTTTTATATTAACGAAGAGCAATCTGTTTATTTGCTCTCACACCACGATGCTAAAAAGCATCGGCAGTGGCTTAATATATGTATTAAAAAACTTACCTTACTTGGTTACGAAAATGTAGAAATGATTGGCTCAGGCGCTTTTGGTTTTGTTTTTGCGGGACACGACGATACCGGCTTACCTTGGGTATTTAAGTTTTCGCGTATTACGCTAGCGCAAAGTATACGCGACCGCCTAGAAGACGAAGCTTACATGCTATCGCAAATTAACAATCCACTTGTACCTGAATTTTATGCATTTGAACGAATTAAAAAACAAGGCATTTTAATGATGGCTCGCGCCATGGGCGAAGACCTTGAAAAAGTATCGTTGAAAAAAGGCCGAATTGGCGCTGCAAAAATTATGACGCTGGCAGTGCGACTCAGAAACGTGCTGCTCGATCTGCGCAATCATAATACGGGTATAACGGCGCAGCCTATTGTGCATGGCGACATTAAACCTTCAAACTTAGTATGGGACGAAGCCAGTGATGCACTATCGTTAGTGGATTGGGGAAGCTCGGTATACGCGCAAATAGATAGTGACGGTAACCCCATTGCCAGTAATTTTATGGATTTAATGTCGGCAGACCTAAGCACTACTAACGCACGTATGGGCGATGTTTACTTTATTGGTGAAGCACAAATGTCGGGAGAGCAATCATCTCCACGCTTTGATGAGCAAGGCGTAGCGGCAACCTTGTACGCACTTGCTTCTGCACAGTCTTGTCGGTTTGGAGTAGACGTTATTCCGGCCAGCAGTTTAGGGCTACCAATAGAGCTGGCTAAAGTAATTGACGGTATGCTCTCTAAAAATAAACAAGTGAGAAATAGCGCAGGTGATTACTTTATGCGTAACATTACTAGTATGGCGAAAGCATACCTACCTGAGTTACCTAAAAAAGTAGTTAAAGCCGCGATTCCGTTTTGGTTTAGTTATGACGAAGAGCCCGAAACCGTTGTATACAGTTCACGAAAGCAGTTTTTACGCCAAGCCGATCATAAACAGCAATTGCTTGATGTAAACGATGCCCAATTAGATCGTTACTACAAAGAGTTTTTGTTTGATACCGGAGATACCGAAAAAGCATTTTTAGCTTCAATTAGTCGTTTAGCAAAGTATCCTGCGGTAGGCGGGTTAAGCTTTCATTGGAAAGATGAGTCACTGTTTGTTGAATCATCGCTAATTTTGTATAACGAAACGTTAGCCGCTGCATTTACCGATGCGGTAAATAATACCGTAATGCTGGCACAAGCAATTAGCCAAAAAGGGCTGTTTAAATGTTGTTTGTTTGACGCACGTAAAACCATTCAGCTAGAGCGCGATAGAACCGGCGCCTTTAAGTTTGAAAGTTTACCAGAACTTGATTTTGAAACGGTGAATGTAAATGCCAGTGATGTTACCCGGCCACATTCTTACTTTGAAGATGGTAAAGATCCCGACGAGCAACTACAACTGCCAAAAAAAGTAATTAAATGTGTGTTTGAGCTAAATCAAATACACCACACTGGCTGCATTATTTTTGAAGCGCTGCCCGATAGGCTCAAAATACATCATTACTACCGGTTGCTCGATGCCAGTAAAGAGGATGAGTTTAGGCGGCTGCTTAATAAGTTGATGCAATACGCAGTTAATATTACCGACGTAGGGGTAGCCGGTTTTATGAAGTTACCTTACAAAAATACTCGTGAGTTTAGTTTGTGCGAGCAGCAGAGCAATCATTACTATCCTAAAAACCCAAAAATGACACTTTAAATATGGCAAATTTACACACCCTGCTGGCATACAATAAACGTTAAATATAAAGTTAGGTGATATGGCTAAATTAAAACCGATAATTACGCTGCAAAGCTACGGTATTTACTCAACATGGGATAACGAGAGTAAAGCATTGCCGCAAATAGAGCAATTTACTACCGAGGTCATCGCTACTCTTGATGTTGAATTTGGTTTGATCATAAATATTAAAAAAGCCAAAGGCGAAAAATTACATTACAGCATTTATCATCCTAATATACCCGATGATGAAGGCGACATAATGCCTCCTTTTTCCGGAGTGGTGTATGTTAAAGACAGCGACTGGCATTTTTATTTAGGTGATACTTTATGGCCACCAATTAATAATAAACTTGGTAATTGGCGCATGACCATAGAGTACAATGGCAAACTTATAGCGGATAAAACATTTAATGTAGCACTGCCTACAGAGCGCTCGGCTGTAGAGTTTTGGCAAGATAGGGGATACAAGCCTCTAAAGTAAACTTTATATCTTTGTTGCTGTTAACTTATAGGGTATGAGTAAAAAGGCGTAATAAAAAGCCGGCAATGCCAGCTTTAATAATGAGTGGTTTAACCTTGTGCTTTAGTTGCCCCAAGGATTAGTTGAGCTAACACGCTGTTTACGGGTACGCGCACGTTGCTTAGTCTCTTTTTTCTCCATAATACGCTTTGCATCAGTAAAGCTTAACTCACACGGCTCACCAGGTTTATGATCAGCAGGGATCACGCGATCACGCGGTGGCAGTTCGTATTGCACATCATCAGGGCGTGGTAAGTTTTTAAGGCGATACAAATAAAAGTTATCTACTTTTTCTTGTGCCCACTGTGTTTTACGTAAAAATTTAACCGCCGATTTAATATCAGGATTATTTTTAAAGCAATTTAGCTGTAAATAAGCGTATAGGAGTTCCCACCCATATTGTTCAACCAGCTCTTCAACCACTTGTTCTAATTTTACGCCTTGCAGTGGGTTATTACTGAAAAGTTCTTGGTTGCTCATAGGTGTTACCTCGTTATTAAAATACAAAGTGTATTATAAATTTAATAACGAGGCTTTAACAGTGTAAAAAGCTTAACTTTGGCAATTAACTACAACCCGGCCGCGAATTTTACCTTTCATAAGCTGCTCGGCGTTATCAATTACTTGTTCAAGCGTTATTTCAGTCGATATTTTATCAAGGTAATCAGCTGCTACTAAAGATGCTAAACGATCCCATGCTTCAATTCGGTCTGCTTTTGGGCGCATTACGCTATCAATACCTATTAATCGAATGCCACGTAATATAAATGGTGCTACAGAGCCAGGTAAATCCATACCTTGTGCAAGGCCACATGCGGTTACAACACCTCCATATTTTAATGAGGCGCAAATATTAGCTAAAGTATGGCTACCTACTGAGTCTATAGCTGCGGCAAAACGCTCTTTTTGTAGCGGCTTACCTGGGTTTGAAAGCTCATCACGATTAATTACATTTGCTGCTCCTAGCTCTTTTAAATAATCACTTTGCTCCATTCGTCCAGTAGCTGCGGTTACATTGTAGCCAAGCTGATTTAGTAAATATATTGCAAAACTACCTACGCCACCATTGGCACCGGTTACCAGCACTTCGCCTGAATCGGGTGTTATGCCTTGTTTTTCGAGTGCAATTACACTGAGCATAGCGGTGTAACCCGCAGTGCCAACTTGCATAGCTTGTTTAGGTGAAATGCCAGCAGGCAAGGGGATTAACCAATCGCTCTTAAGTGCTGCTTTTTGAGCAAGCCCACCCCAGTGTTTTTCGCCTACACCAAACCCATTTAAAATTACCTTATCGCCACTTTTAAATTCATCGCTGGTGGAGTGGCTCACAGTGCCTACTAAATCTATACCCGGCACCATAGGAAAACTGCGTACCACAGGCCCTTTCCCGGTTATTGCTAAGCCATCTTTATAATTTAAAGTGCTGTATAGCACATCAATAGTGACATTTTCATTCGGCAGGTCACTATTCTTAATGCTGCTTAAAGAGGTGCTGTAGTTATTATCATCTTTATTAATAACAATGGCTTTAATTGGGTTACTCATGGGACATCCTTTTAGACCGATCGTCTTTTAATTGGTGAAAAAAACGCATTAGGTTAGTAATGCGCGTAAAAACATTTCTGTATACAAAGTAAGTGGAGTATTAGACTTAGTGAGCTTGGCACGCATAACCGCACCCTCCCAACCAATCCAAAAGTACTCACTCATTAATGGGGTGTTTACACTGTTGGCAATTGTACCTTGCTGCTTTGCTTGGTTTAAACACACCTCTACCAAGTTTTGCCAGCTAGTATAACTTTGCAATAAGCGGGTTTTAAATTCGTCACTTAAGTGATTCAGTTCTTGATTTAAATTGCCTACTAAACAGCCACGCTTATAATCGTACTTCTTCATCCCTTTAATGGCACTTTGGGTAAAGTTGACTATTCGCTCCAGCGGGGGCACGTCACTTTGTTGTAAATAATGATTAAGTTTGGCAATAAAATAACTGTCGTAAGCATCAACAAGGGCAATACCGTACGCTTCTTTACTTTTAAAGTAATGATAAAAAGAGCCTTTAGGTACGGCTGCTTTTTTTAATATGGTATCGAGGCCAGTTGCGCTAAAACCAAACTCGGTTAATGTTTCTAGGCCTGTGCGAATAAGTAACGCTTTGGTATCGGCGTTTTCTCTGGCTACTTTGGGTGGGCGGCCACGCCTCACTGGAGTTGGTGTGTTTTTGTTCATACAACATATTAGACCGATCGACTTTAAATAATCAAGCATTAATTGTGTTGTTTATTAAATAAGCTAAAGAAAATTTAAAATAATTAAAAAACAGACTAAATTAATTTGGAACTAAGGCTAAATTAGCCGGTCACAATATATACACAACAGTGTAATAAAACGATTTTTTAATCGTGTTTTTAAGTTAGATTAAACCGGTCAATACAGTGCAAGTACGACCACTTACTTTTTAAAAAGCTAATTCATCATTGCATCAGCAGCTTAGTTAAAGTCAAACTAATTAATTGCTTTTATAATTTGAATTAACCTTTTTTATTAGCTATTCATTACATGTAGATTTCACTAATGCTACAAAATATATAAATACAAAGGTGAGGATATTACCGATGAAGAGACAAAAAAGAGATCGTTTAGAGAGAGCACATTCTCAAGGATTTAAAGCAGGTTTAGCAGGTCGCTCTAAAGAGCATTGTCCCTATCAACAAGTTGATCCAAAATCAGAATGGTTAGGTGGTTGGCGCGAAGCAATAGATAATCGTAATATTTATAAAACATAGTATATAACTGAATTTAAGCAAAAATGCCTCCAAGTGGAGGCATTTTTGTATGTGTATTTTAATTATTAACAGTTAATTAAAATGCACTGGTGTCTTGAAATAGACCTACTTTTAAATCTTTCGCTTCGTAGATTACACGGCCATCTACTTCTACCGTGCCATCGGCAACACCCATAAATAATTTGCGTTTAATTACGCGTTTCATTACTAGGCGGTAGGTTACTTTTTTAGCGGTTGGTAAAATTTGGCCGGTAAATTTAACTTCACCCACACCTAGCGCACGGCCAAGACCTGGACCGCCAGACCAACCTAAGTAAAATCCAACTAACTGCCACATAGCGTCTAAACCTAAGCAACCTGGCATTACAGGGTCACCTTTAAAATGGCAGTCGAAAAACCATAAGCTAGGGTCAATATCTAGCTCAGCAACAATTTCGCCTTTACCATGTATTCCGCCATCGGCAGTAATAGAGGTAATGCGGTCCATCATTAACATATTGTCGCTTGGTAAACGGCAGTTACCTTCACCAAACATTTTACCTTCACCACATAGGATCAAGTCTTCTTTTGTATAGCTATTTTTAGGTTCCATAACACTTATCTTCGCTTATAAATTGCCAACTACTTTAGCGTACACTTGTACGCTGAACAACTCGGATCAGTTAAAAAAGCTAAATTTAGCAGGTTTTTTAATCAATCGATTGGTGTAATTGATTTTAGCCTGATTAAACCGCGCAATTACAATCATAAATCATTATAATTACCGCTGACTTTTAACCTGTTTAAAGGAAATTTATGATCCTTTTTGTTAACTCACTAACAGTGATAGATTTTTCTTACTTGTGTAATAAACGCGGCGCAGTTGGCGAGAGCTGGATTGTTGATTTAACTTTGCATGGCAAACTAAACGATGAGTCTATGGTATTAGACTTTGGCTTAGTTAAAAAGCAAATTAAAGGCATTATAGATGAGTGTATTGATCATCGTTTAGCTGTACCTAATAATCTAAATGGCGTGGTTAGCGAATTTAGCGACCATAAAACATTAGATTGTACATTTGGTGATAACCACCATTTGGCGATGAGTGCTCCACATCAAGCTTATTGTATGATTAACGCAGATGAAGTAACTATTGCATCGGTTACAGATTTTTTAATAGCGACTATTTTGCCACAACTGCCAGATAATATAGAAAAAATTGAGCTGTCATTGAAGCCAGAGCATAATCAAAGCTATTATTACCATTACAGCCATGGCCTTAAAAAGCATGATGGTAATTGCCAACGTATTATTCATGGGCATCGTTCTCAAATTGGTATTAGTTTAGATGGTATTTCTATGCCTCGCCTGCAAAAAGAATGGTCACAAAAGTGGCAAGACATTTATTTAGCCACCGCTGAGGATCAAATTAAGGCAGACGATTTACAGCACGTTAGCGCAAAAGCTGGCGATGTATGTTTTGCATATACTTCAGCGCAAGGCTATTTTGAAATGGCTATTAGCGAATCGCGTTGCGATATTCTACCTAGCGATACCACGGTTGAATGCATTGCAGAATACTTAGCGGGTCAGGTAAAAGCACAATATCCTGAAAAAGCGGTAAAAATAACGGCCTACGAAGGAGTAGGCAAAGGGTCTATTAGCCATGCTTAAAACATTATTAGCAGCCGTGTTAATTTCCTCTACTAGCTTAAGTGCAATGGCACTTGAGCTAAAAGGGCAATTAACTCAAGGCGGTTTAGTAACCGGTAATATTAGCAACGCGCAGTCGGTTAGCTTTAACGACAAAACACTTAAGCTTTCGAGTAAGGGTGATTTTGTATTTGGCTTTGGCCGCGATGCACCAACAAATCACACACTTAAATGGGTTGATAAAGCTGGTGTTGAGCACACTGAAAGCCTAGTAATTACTAAGCGCGACTATCAAATTGATAAAATTACCGGCGTTGCTAAAAAATATGTATCGCCGGCTAAAGAACTCAGCGCACGTATAAGTAAAGAGGCTGCTGCGATTAGAGCTGCGCGCCAAGTTAATTCTGACCTATTGTACTTTTTAGATCCTGTGCTAAAACCTGCACAAGGGCGTATATCTGGGGTGTATGGTAGCCAACGTTATTTTAATGGCGAGCCACGCAGACCACATTTTGGCTTAGATATAGCCAATAAAACGGGCACACCTGTGTATGCACCTATAAGTGGTACTGTGGTGTTTTCGCAGCCGGATATTTATTATTCAGGTGGCACACTTATTTTAGACCATGGCCACGGCGTTACTTCTACTTATATTCATTTAAGTAAGCTTGATGTAAAGCTGGGCGATAAAATTGAACAAGGTAGTAAAATAGCTGAAATAGGTGCAACAGGGCGAGTAACAGGCCCGCATTTAGATTGGCGTTTTAACTGGCAAGGTGAACGCCTTGATCCGGCCTTATTAATGCAAGACAAATTAGCTAATAAAAAGTAGATACTATGACACAAGTAGAGCGCGATGCTATTATCGCGCAACGTATTAAAGATTCCACCACGTCGGTAACTAAAACAGTTTTTCCGGGGCGAACTAATCACCACAACACTTTATTTGGTGGCGACGCTTTAGCCTGGATGGACGAGGTTGCTTTTATAGCGGCAACGCGTTTTTGCCGTAAGCCTTTAGTTACTATTTCATCAGATAGAGTAGACTTTAAAGAGGCTATTCCTGCTGGTACTTTCGCTGAACTTATAGCAAAAGTAGTGCATGTAGGTAATACCAGTTTAAAAGTTGATGTCGATATACTTCTAGAAACTATGCATAATGATAACAAGCATTCCGCTATTAGTGGCAGCTTTACCTTTGTTGCAGTAAATGATGATCACAGACCAACGCCTGTGGTTTGCGATAAAATGATTTATGGTTTTGACAAGTAAACATTAGAATAAAATATTTTAATGTTATTAAAAATAAGCACTTTAAGTAGTGCTTATTTAAACACCCAAAAAGAACACATCATACTAATTAATTGCAAAAGATATAGCTAAACAGCAGAGTCAATTTTAATAAAAATTATCAAGGTGGGAGGTCGATAACCTAATCTATTATTAGGTTATCGTTTTACATTACTTAGGTTAAAGTACCATGGCAGCTATCCAGCCAAATATTAATAACGGTATATTAAAGTGAATAAAGGTAGGCACTACTGAATCCCAAATGTGGTCGTGCTGGCCATCAGCATTTAGCCCGGAAGTTGGCCCAAGTGTAGAGTCAGAAGCGGGGGAGCCTGCATCACCTAACGCACCGGCCGTACCCACTAAAGCAGCAGTGGCCATAACCGAAAAGCCCAGCTCTAAACATAAAGGAACAAATAAAGTAGCTATAATTGGCACGGTTGAAAATGAGCTACCTATACCCATGGTAATAAACAATCCAACTAATAAAATAACCGCTGCCGCAATGGGTTTATTCCCAGCAAATAACTCAGCGCCACTGTGTACTAAACTAGCCACATGACCTGTAGCTTGCATAACAGCTGCAAATCCTTGAGCAGAAATCATTATAAAACCAATCATTGCCATCATAGCGACGCCTTTACTAAATACGTCGCCATTATCTTCCCATTTAACGATACCGAAAACGCTAAAAATCATTACACCCACTAAGCCGCCTAAAATCATTGAACCGCTAGCGTTTTGCGCAATAAGTGAAGCAAGTACAGCAAACAGGCCAACTAACATTACCTTTTTTGGGTTTTCTACCGTGGTTTCTTTACTTTCTATGGTAAGTGGAAGCGCTGCGTAGTCGCGACGTTTTCTGTAACTAAAAAATATTGCAATTAATAAACCTGCAAACATGCCCAAAGCCGGAATTATCATTGCCATAGGAACTTGGGTATTTATTATTTCTAAACCGTTATCCACTAAATTTTTATGGAGTATTGAATATAAGTAAATACCACCAAAGCCATACGGTAGTACCATATAAGAAGTAGCTAAACCAAAAGTTAATATACAAGCTATTGCACGTCTATCCAGCCTAAGTTTATTAAAAATTACCAGCAGCGGTGGAATAAGAATAGGAATAAAGGCGATATGAACCGGCACTAAGTTTTGCGATGAAATGGCGCAGATCATTATTATAAATAAAATAAAATAACTGAGCAGGGTTTCACTGCCAGTTTTTTGTGCATTAACTTTAGCTAATAATTTTGCGGCTAAAATACGTGTTAAACCTGACTTAGAAATAGCCACTGCAAAAGCACCTAACATGGCATAACTTAGTGCTATTTCAGCACCTGCCGACAATCCCGAATTAAAGGCGTCTATACTTTCTTTTAAGCCCAAACCAGCGGTTAAACCAGCAACTAGGGCACTTATTATCATTGCAACAATAACATTTACGCGGACCAAGGTAAGCCCAAGCATTAATAAAACGCCTATAACAACCGCATTCATAGATTTCTCTGTTTCGTAGATTTAATTAATTTTATCAGATATTTTGCCTGAGTTTTACGTTCTTTATTAAATGGTTTTTTAGCATAACGTACTTGGTTAAATAACTGACTAAACTCGAGTAATTGTTGCTCAACATGCGGCGCTTGCGATGCTAAGTGTTGTAATTGTTGAGTAGGCGTTAAATGATCGGCTATCTTAAGTTTACGTTTTTTAGCCCAATTTATTAATTGTTCAAACTCTTTAACCATAGGAGCTAATTTAGTAGCGGGCTTAGGCCAATTTAAATAAACAAAATAACTAACAAAAGTCAGCCCTAAAATAACAATTACAGCCAGCGGTACCAGCCAAATATTTTTGCTGCCAAAAATAGACTTTAAAAAGTCGTTTTGTTTTTCATCATCAAAACCAAGTACCCAGCTAGACCACTTATAATCTAAGTTTTCTAGCTCTAGCCTTAGCCAATTAATAGCTGCAAAGTTACTTAAACTGACCAAACCAAAGTCGAGATTGCTTTTAAACTCATTATTTAATTCATTATTTTGTGAAAGCGATCCTGTAAGCCTATCGGGAGCAACCACCGCTGTGGCATCAAATATTTGCCAGCCTTCATTATCTAAATACACTTCTACCCATGCATGTGCATCATATTGGCGAACAGATAAAGTATTATTATCAGTATTAAGCTCACCACCTAAATAACCACTGACAACTCTTGCCGGTATACCCGCACTTCTAAAAATATAAGCTGCGGCACTGGCATAGTGGCCACAAAACCCACGTTGTTGCTCAAACATAAACTGATCAATAGTATTGTTGCCGCTCATTGGCGTCGGGTTAAGCGTATAACTAAATTTTTTGTCTATAAAGTACTGTAGTAATGCATTGTAAAAATCACGGTCGCTGGTTAAGTTTTGTTTTAAATTATAGGCAAGAGCACTTGCTTTGTTATTGTCGTTATTTACTAAGTGTTTGTAGTGCTTAGTTTGCCACTGTAATAAAGGAGCATTTGTTAGTGCAGAGCTGCTTGCTGTGTATTGCACACTTTTAGCTTGGTAATTTTTTTTACGCAGTAAGCCCAGTGAGTCACTCTCTACGTTATCGTTATTACTGGTTGCAAAGATGAGCCCATATAACCACTTTTGACTCGAGGGCTCGGCAATAATCGAATAGTCGTATTTTGTTAAACTACTAACTTGTTGCGTTTTAGTTTGAGTTACGCTGTTATGCTTTAATAAATTGGAAGTGAGCCACGCATTTCCGTTAAACTCATCGTGTACTAAGACTCGCCAATACAGGGGAGCTTTAGGTGCTAGATCATTAAATTTAGCTCTAAACACCAGTTCATCTGAATTAGATAACTTGGCAATATCAAACGGATCTATTTGCTCAGACAAACCTGTTTTAGCTAACTTTGGCCCAGGTAGTTGCCAAAATGCCGGCATTTTTGGTAAAAATATTAATAAAAATACCGCCAGCGGTAATGCCAATAATAGTAATTTACCGCTTTGTTTAGATGCGACTTTTAAATTATGTTTTGATTCTAACAAGCCTAGTACGGCAAAATTTAAAATGTACAAACTACTCACTACTAAAGTAGTTAAAATACTTTGGTTAAATAAATAAACCGCCGAAAGCGAAAAAAATGTCAGCGTAGTTATTACATGATAATGCTTTTTAGTTTTCGCCTGTAACAACTTAAATAAGCTTGAAAGCAACAACATAGCCACAAATAAAATAACCGTGTCGCTAAATCCCACACTAAAAAGCATTAACCCTAAAGCAAGTGCTGCTAAAGCGTTAGCCAACCAGGCATTAGGTTTAGTTTTATTACTTATGGTTACATAAAAGTTCCACGCACAAAGTAGCGCTAGTACACTAATAAATACAATTGGTAAGTGAGCAATAAAAAACACGACTAAGCAGCTGTATATAAAACACAGTGAATAATTTATTACTTTTATGTTTTTTATTGCCGTCACTTTGTATAACCATTAAATGTACTAAGTGATTCTAAACAAAGTGTTTTATGTTGCACACCTACGTTGGTAGCTATTATTTTACTTGGTAGTTTTAGCATAAAGGGGCTGTTATTCTCTGTTGCTTCACATACTAAAAAGCACAGCTGGTTTAAGCGTTGCTCGGTATCGCCATGCATTAAATCAAAATCAAATAATGCATCAGCAGCTTTAAAATCAACAAACTCTTTAACTAATAACTGCTGTGTTTTAGCAAAATGTTTCCAAGAAATTCTTTGCAATCCCATTTCATGCAAGTGCGGTATTAATGTTTCAAACTCTTCACTACCGAGTTGTTTGGCAATACCGTTTTCGGCTTGCTCGGCTAGACTATTTATCTGAGCGTCACTAAACACCTTTTCAAGTGAAGGGTAAATATAAACACTCGATTGTAGTTGAATGTAGCTCCAAACAGTGATCAAGCCAAAGGGATAATTACTGGCAATTTTTATTCGCTGTAGTGAGTAACATCCGCGTTTGTTATAGGGTAGTGGTAAGCTTAGCGTTTGGGCTGCATTGGTTATTTCATCATGATTAATTTGCGTTTGTTGATCGCCTTGATAAATTAGCATCACAGATTGGCAAATCGAGGGGCTTTGTACAGCAAACTGAACTTGCGGATTTTGTGGTGCAAAGCTCGAAAGTGAATTTTTAAAAGTAACAGTTAGCCCTTTTGCATTGCTGTAACCCAGTAGTACAGCAATAATCATTACCACAAACATTAAATAAGCCATGATCAAAATTAAGTTGTTTTGATAGTTAATCCCCATCACAAAATTTAAAATAGCTACACTAATAAAGTAGCAGCCAAGGGCTGATGGAAAAACATAAATAGTTTTGTGTTCTAGTGTAATTGACTGTTTTAAATGTTTATTTTTTAATAATTTATTAAATATGGCACGTTTAAATGACTTAAATAAAGCAGGGCGCTTAGCTTTGTTATTTGGCATAAATGCTATACCGGAACCATAACAGCTTTTAATATTTGTATAACTTGCGCTTCGCCAGATTCATTGTGTAACCCTAAACGGTGCTGACAAACACTGGCAAAAACTGCTTGCACATCTTCAGGCATAACAAAGTCACGACCGTCAATATAAGCCCATGATTTAGCAGCTTTTGCTAATGCCATGCTAGCGCGTGGCGATAACGATGCAGCAAAATTATTACTTTCGCGTGTATAATTTACTAATTCAATAATATAATCAATTACAGGATTACTAAGTGTAATATTGCTAATTTGAGTTTGAATTTGAGCTAATTGTTGCTCAGTAATACGTTGTGGTAGCTGGCTGTAGTCACGCTTTTGCATATTTAGTAACAGCCTTTTTTCGGCTTCTTTTGGCGGAAAACCAAGGCTAATACGCATTAAAAAACGATCTAGCTGCGACTCAGGTAAAGGGTAAGTACCTGATTGATGTAATGGATTTTGTGTAGCAATAACAAAAAATGGGGTAGGAAGAGAATACTTTTTACCATCAACAGTAACTTGTTGTTCTTCCATTGCCTCAAGTAAGGCGCTTTGTGTTTTAGGTCCCGCTCTGTTTATTTCGTCTGCTAAAACAACTTGGCTAAAAATAGGCCCTTTATGAAAGCTAAAACTGTGTTCATTACTATTAAATACATTAGTACCTAATATGTCGGCTGGGAGTAAGTCGCTGGTAAATTGTATCCGTTGATACGACAAGCCTAAAACGGCTGCTAAGGCATGCGATAACGTTGTTTTACCCATGCCAGGTAAATCTTCAATTAGTAAATGGCCTTCACTAAATAAGCAGGTGAGCGCGAGCTTTATTTGTTGTTTTTTACCAAAAATAACATTAGATAAATCATCGATAATTGCACTAACAGAACTTTGCATACTAACCTTAATATTATTCAATGAGCTCTAAACGCTTCATTACTGTATCTACTTTTTGTACATTAAACGGTTTTGCTATAACCCCTTTAGCACCAAGTTCCCACGTATTTTCTACATTTTCGAAACTGTTATGGCCAAAGCAAATAACAACATGAATATGCGGATAGCAATTATTTATATAAGTTAAAATATCACTACCTTCAGAGTCAGGTATTTCGACATCTAAAAATATAACCTTTGGGGACTTTTCGCTAAGCAGCGGTTTTGCACAATCAAAATCTTCACACTCAAGAATATCTTCATAACCAAGATCCGTTAAAATTTGGTTTAGATAGTCGCGACTGTTTTTTGTATCATCAATAATTAAAATAGGTTCTAGTGGGTGCACAAATTCCATATGTTGTTACTTCTATTGTTAATACCATTTGAGTACTTTCAATACTAAGCTAACCACCTCATAAGCTCAAGACAGTAACTAAAAAACAGTCATTAATAACTGATTTAAATGATTTTTAGCTACTTTGTCGTTTTATTAAATAACCTCCGCGCATTACTTATCCTTTAATATTGTAAAAATTTACGTTGTAAGTGATTTACGTTTAATTAATAAAAAACAAATTAACAATTATGGTGTTTTAACCTACTGATATAATTTGCTTATTATTGCAAGGTAACGCATTGTGAATTTTTTGTTATTTAAATAGTTGACGTACGAACCTCTTGCTGGGATTATGACCACAGCAAGGGCTTATGCCCATACTGTAATTTAGCACTATATAACTCAAGCCAAACGCAGAGCTTATACAACCAAAGAAGCATATTTATGAAAGCTAAACATGTATTAACACTAACGGCAGCAATAGCGACTTATAGTAGCCAGGTACACAGCAACGATTTTAATTTAGGGTTAGAATTTAAAACAAATCACTTATGGCATGGCTCAATTGTAACGCCAGGCCCAATGGTTGCTGGTGAATTAACTTATAAAACGGCGGATAATAAAATCACCTTAGGTTTATGGGGTGGGACCTCTTTTGATGGTGAGTATCAGGAGTTTACTTATTTTGCTTCTTATAAGTTTTCAGAGCAGCTGTTCATTGAAATTGTTAATCATGGGAACCACTCGTCGATTAATAATGTAGATATTTTTGACTATTCAAGCGATCCGGATAAAACCGGAAACTTTATTGATGTCGGTCTTGGTTATACCTTTGCGGGCGAAATGCCATTATCACTTTACAACTCAGTAATAGTTCAAGGGATAGATACCTATTTAGATGAAAGTTCAGGAAAAAACAAACAAGCTTACACTAACTATCTCGAAGCTAGCATGCCCGTGTGGAAGGGTAATGAATTAGATGAGCAAGTCTCTGTATTTATTGGTGGTGCTTTTTCTTTTTTAGATCAGCAAAACTTTTATGATGATAACGCTAATATAGTTAACTTAGGTTTTACTTACTCCAAGAGCTTACAAATATTAGAGTATAATTTTCCTATATCGGCAACAGCTATGTGGAACCCCGCGCAAAATAAAGGTGCATTACAGGTCGCATTTACGTTTTTATAATTTTTATAGCTGTGGCCATAACTTGCACTTAGCTGTAATAGAAAAAATATGTTGTGAGCAATTAGAAAGCGTTAACTTGATTTCTATTAGTGCAATAACATGAAAATTCGACACTTTTATTAAATGAATGGTATATTTAGAGGGCTAATAACAATTAAATAATTCGTTCAATTAACAAAAATATTTTGCTGTTAATCAATTTTAATAGTCTATTTATTTTGATTTTAAGAGGTTTCAGTGGCCAAGCTATCTAATACAGAAATTAGAAAACTCGATGACGCAGCAAGAGCAGGGTGGTTGTATTATGTTGCAGGTAAAACACAAGACGAAATAGCTAAAAAGCTTAATACCTCACGCCAATCGGCACAAAGAATGGTAGCGCTATCTGTTAGCCAAGGATTAATAAAAGTAAGACTCGATCATCCTATTGCTAAATGTATGGATTTGGCTGAACAAATTAAAACACGTTTTGGTTTGCTCTCTTGTGATGTAGTCCCTAGTGATCCGTCAGAACCTTCATCTACATTAGGTTTGGCACAAGCTGGTGCGGCTGAAATAGAACGCCATTTAAAATCACCACAACCAAAAGTTATTGCAATGGGAACTGGGCGAGTTTTACGCGCATGCGTAGATGAGCTGCGAACACAAGATTGCCAACAACATAAAATAGTTGCCATGTTAGGCAATATGGCATTAGACGGATCAGCATCGCCATACGATGTAGTAGTAAGAATGGCGGAACATATAAATGCCAAACATTACCCTATGCCATTACCAGTTTTGCCACGCACCATTGAGGAAAAGCAGCAACTGCATTCACAGCAGAATGTTGCTAGTAATTTAAAATTAGCCACGAATGCAGATGTTACATTTGTAGGCGTTGGTAATTTAGGATTAAATTCGCCACTTCATAAAGACGGTTTTGTAAGCCTTGACGAACTCCAAGAGTTACAACAGCAAGGTGCTGTAGGAGAAATGATAAGCTGGGTGTTTGATAAAAATGGTAAGTTATTAGATTGTAATGTTAATCAACGAGTAGCAAGTACGCCATTAAAAGTTAATTCAGATAAACAAATTTTTGCCATAGCTGCCGGAGAAGAAAAAGTATTAGCCATTTTAGGTGCGCTAAGATCTAAAATGATTAGTGGGCTTATTACTAACGAATACACGGCCGAGCGTTTACTAAGTATTGAGTAACTTATATTTTAAATGAAAACCTAAATATAATATTCCATGCATTAGATTACATACATTAGAAAATATTAATTAAATTTAAATGTACCAAACTGAGAATAACTAACTTAGATAAAAACCTCTTTAATGTCCGATACCGTCTAGTATTGGACATTGCAGGACTAATAAAGAGAATATATAGCACTCCTTATTAATACATATACAACTACCTATAATTTATATTATGTTAAATAGAGTTTGAAATAAGCTATTCAGTATAACTATGTGTGTTGTAAGCCTTCTCGTTACGAGATTATTAAGTGTATTTTACGTTTTTAAGTAAATTCAATACAGCTGCTTTCCTACTACTACGAATACATAACTTTAAATATGGATGCTTTACTTACATGAGCCCTATAAAGCAAGTTTGTTATTTAAACATGTATTTGTATAAAACAAGCCCGCTGATAATTTAGCGGTTAAAGTTCTCCTTGTTTATAAAGCGCACCTATCTATAACTAACCAGTCTGCAAGTATATTGTTATGCCTTTGCTATATTTTCAATTCAAATAACGGAATTTTGCTGCTTACTGTAAGGGGCTGTTCATTCTTGGAATAATGATGGGATATGGATTTTCGCCCTCACGTTTAGCAAACCCGCATTATTACTAGGCTTTGGTGGCCACGAGCGCAAAAACTACTAAATTTAAATTACGCATGGTTTTAGACGAAACCTGTTCAAACTGACTCATTCCCCAATCATTCCTGCTCATTATACGTTTAGAATTAGATCATTGTTGATCGTTTAAGTTTATTCAAACGGTCTTTAAACGCCATTTAAACGCTCTTTAAATATTTATAACTGCCAATGTTTAAAGTTTTTCAGCAGCTACGATGGTATTAAACTGTGGGCCTAGTTCTATTGTGACCATGAAACCTTGATACGATAATTTTAGTTGATTACCTATATAAGCAAACGTATTTGGATTTTGAACAGCGTTCATTAGGTTGTGTATTTGCTCAATGCTAAGTTGCCCAGCTAACAGCTTTTCAATCTGAGAGCTGCTTATTGTAATAGTGCTACTATATATAGGTGCGTTTTTACGTGACAGTTCGTTTAGTAAATTAACAGGCAAGTGCCCTAGCGTAAATTCTTGGCCATCTGGTACTGACTTATTAAGCGCTACCTTTGCTGCTTTTAAATTTACCTGCTTTATATAGTACTGCTGAGACTTTAAAACCGCTTCGTTAAATTGTGGTACCGCCAATGCTTGTAAATCCTTTGAAAGATTTATTACCGATTTCCCCGCAGATATATCCGCACCCAACCAGGCTTTGCCCGGATTATAATCCCAACCTAAGTCTATACCAGGTAACTTATTAAGTTCTTCGCCTGTTGATGAGTCTGTTACTTTGAACGACTCCATAAACTTATTAACCGATTCTGGCTTAGTTACTGATAAGCCCATTCGTGCAATATCACGTGCGTTAAGTGATACGACCTTACACCTACAGTTATAACCATTTGGCGGATAATGCGTATCCCAAAACGGATGGTCAACAGGCAGTAAAATGTAATTCCACTTATTGTGATCAGGTCTTACACGACTATCGCCAGCGGTTAAATATAATAAGTAAGGTCTGCGCTCTTTTAAACGCGCTTGTTGTTGCCAACGGCCAGCCGCCCGCGCGGTATTTTTATTATTCTGATAGATAACTTTTGAGCGCCAGCCACGCTTACCATTGTATGACCAACCATGATCAGCGACTATTTTGTCAAAACGTTTTCTAAAGTCCGATATAGTTTCGCCATCACTAATTGCAGCATCAACCGCTTTATAAAAGTCATTAAGTATTGTGAGTTCAGTTGCTCCAGCCACAGTAAATGCTTTAGCGTGTATTAAGCCCTGCAAATCTTTATAGCTTTCGCTGGTAAGCTTAATTTTGTCTTTGAAGTGAGAAATGGCTTCCTTGAATTTAACAAGGTCGCCATATTGTGGAGCTGGTAAAGTCATTTTAGTACTCTTTTAGAGACTGTTGAATGTCTTGAATTTCATTTCTACGTGAATTATCACGGCTGTTACCAAAGAAAAAGTTCAAGATTGACGCTATAACCGTGCCTAAAATAAAGCCCAGTATAGTATCTGCAAAACGTGTTGCAGTATCGGGTATAGTTATAAAGGTAATGCAACCTATGTATACCACAGTAGAAAACGACCAAAACCACGCGTAATAATAAATAAAACGTTTCGAAAACTTATCATCTTGGTTTAATGCCTGAATTTGCATGGTGCGAGCACTTTGGGTATTTTTAAACGCTAAATCATCAAGCTCTTTTTCACGGTTTAAAATGGTTTGCCTTAACTCTTGCTGCAAAGCACTTGATTGTTGAACAAGATTTAATGCTTGCTCAGGTGTGCCACCATTGGTAAGGGTTTGTGCCATATCAACCACTTTAGACGCAACCTTTGCGCCATTATCGCCCCCTATCCAACTGCCAATTTTTTTATCCAGGCCTGTGAGTTTTGCAAGGCCAAGTGCTATTGTTACTGGGTCCATGGTGATACCTTTATATAGTCAGCAAAAGATTTGCCGCCAATTTTAATAAGCTCTAAATTTTCGAGCTTATTATATTGGCGAACTAGGCTTTTAGCGGTTGAAAAATCGCATACGTGGTATTCATTTTTTTCATATAGCTCTGGCATTTCTTTTTTTGCACGGCGTTTACCCCATATTTTTTCAGCATTTTTGATTGATTTAGACGTGTATTTGGCGCGGGTTCGTTTACGCCACACATCAGGAATACATGAAGGGCGTTCTTTATCTTCAATAAACCAAGCGCCCTTAATTACATCGTCTACGTACACAACTAAACTTGTTTTAGACTCAGATACACGGCCACGAGTGACGGTGATTTCAAACTCACCGTACTTGAAAATAACCGAGCTAAACAAACCAGCTAAGTGTTTTTCTATCTCTGCCCACTGCTCTTTTGTAATGGCCATAAGCGCCCCGCTACAGTTTTGCTATATCAAGTGAAATAGGTTGCTCAATGCCTTTATCGTCTTGTTTGTAAAAACGTATAAAGCGGCATGAATCAACAACACCAACCGACTCGGCAATAATATTCATTGCCTTAGTCCACTTGCCAGAATCGTCAGATATTTCGAGCTTACGCAAGCCTAAAATACGCTGTGGATTAAGTGAGCCTTGCTTGTCGGTATTAAATACATTGCTAACAATAGCGCGAATATTTTGATTTCCGCCTTCAGTCCATTCGTCCAGGCATTGATCAATTAACTGCTTAGCAAGTGCTAATTCAGGGCCCAACTCAATACGTTCTTGTGTTTGAAGGGTTACTTTTAACTGGCTATCAAAGGTGCGCAGAGTCACATTGCCTTTTTTACCGCCAAGGTTTACGCCATGTTCTTGTGCTAATAGCTCTATAAAGTCGTCGGCTTCAGCCATTAAAGCGAGCTTAAACTCAGCCAATTGGGCTTGCATATCTTCAGCGCACTTAATGGCTTTTTTTACAAACTCGTCTTTAATTAAATCAGTTGCTTTTACATTGGCAACAGCGACTAAATTGCCTTTGCCATCTTTTAAATAACCTTCAGGTACTTCATTCATCATCTATCTCCACAGTTTTAGAATTAGCCTCATTCATACCCGCCATATACTCGTACTCCATTGCTGTTTGGGCTACTTGGGCCAAAGCAGTGGTTGAAATGTCGGGAAATTGTGAGGTGATTTTTTGTTTAAGTTCGTCCAGGTCTTTAGATGCCTGAGCAAAATGAAAAAGCTTTTTAATGGTGTCGTCGGTAGCGTGATCAAACACATCAAATTCGTCTGTCAGCTCAACGTTGTTACTTAATGCTTTAGCAAACTCAGACTTAGCTGCCGTAGCAATGCCTTTACTTTCTTCGGGAATGTCTAAAATAGCTTCGCTGTCATTCGGTTTTGGTATGCCAAGTTCGTTGTAAGCCCAATCAACACCAATAGGCACAAGGCGTGCTGATTCGCGCACGCGAGTTACCGTTTCGCTGTTTATTTCGCGTTTATCTTTAAAAATAAATTTCGGGGGTTCGCCACCATCAAAATTTACTGTGTGCAGAGCATTGGTTATTTGATTACGAAAAGACGCTACAAGTGCCCTGTCTGATCGTTGATTATCGCCCGCACGTTTTGCGTGAGTTTCGCTGGCAGCACGTGCGCCACCGCCTTTTTGTTCAGTGGCTAATGTTTGGCTAGTGAGTGCTTTACTTATTTCGGCATTACAAAAGTTAACTAGGCGCTCAGGAACTGGCTCGCCCGATAATTTGCTTTCTATTATTTCAATTGTTGTATCATCAGGAATAGCAGCAATACCGTCTTGCACTAGTTTGGCAAGGCCATTTAATAAGTTGTCTATGTCTTTATCTTGTGAGCCAACCGGGTATTTACCCACAGGAAAAGGAATACCAAAACGCTCACACAGCTGTACAAAAAACTTAAAACCACCGTGTTTAAAGGTCCATGGCCAAAAACAGCTGCTAAGTAATGCAATGCCGTATGGGTTTTCGGCGCTCGGCATATGGCGAACACACGACCAACGACGGTGATCAACTAACTCGCCCTGTGGATTTTCGCTGGTTTTTACCATCAGCTCACTATCGCTACTAAACGCAAAGCGACTATTGCGCCAGGTTTCTACATATTCGGGTTGCCAGTTGCCATTATGTTTTATGTATTTGCCCAAGTGGGTAACACTAAAACCGTTTAAAATAGCGCTGTAGTTGTGCCAATCCATATCGGCCCACTCGGTATGGTGGCATGGCTTTTTAGCAAAAAATGCCTTAGCAAGTTCATAGCTTTTTAAGCTTGCGGCATCGTCGCCACCTGGTACTAGCTCGGTATTAAAGCTAAATAAACCACTACGCAAAGAGCGCAACTCACCTATTACATGCGCATCGCGCGAAATTTCTTCGTAAATAGCCGTGTTTTTGCCTGCACGGCGTAAAATAGGGTCTGGATTAGGCAGCTCAGTAATAAGCGATGTAAGGCTAGGATCTAATCGGTTTTGATCAAACATACGATTAAGTGCAGCGTATGCTTTAGATGTTATACGTGGCTTGCTTTTAAACATAATAGCCTCTTATTTGTTTAGTTACTTTGCGGCTACTTACACGCGGAATACCGCCTGCACCAGTGCTCGACACCATCCATAAAATGGCAAGTGCACAGCTTAAATCGTAGTGATGCATGGTTTGTTTTTCGGGCCAGTTTTCTAGCTCGTCGAGTAGTAAACGGCACCGCGTATGAAACGCAATTTGAGCCGGTGTATTGGTTACATAAGTTTCAAGTGAGCCTATGCGCTCTTCTGCAGGTATAGTTGCAGTAACTCCACGCAGTGGCAGTGCAATGCCTTGCTCTAACCCCGTTTTAATAAACTGGCTGCGCATAAAATCAAACGCATTATTGTTTTCAAAACCCCACACACGGCAGTTATATTCTTTTTGCGCACGTATTAAATCGTTAAGCAAACGGCTGGTACCACGTACTTTGCGGCTTTCGTATTCAACGTGCAGCTTGTGTAAATCTTGAGAATAAAATCCCACTAATATAGCGCTGGGGTCGGCTTTTTCGGTTTTACCCATACTTGGATCACATGCACCATAAGGCACCCACTCGTTTAAGCGATCTACCCAAAAATCGAATTGGTAAAAAATAGACTCTTCATCGCTTTTGGCAATGCCTTGCATTTCACGGTTAAATTCGCGTTTATTAGCTGCCCACATACACATTAAATCGTAAAGCGTTCGCACACTTGGCCAGCTGGTTTTAGCGCCCTTAAGCATTTGCTTTTTATTTTTTAGCCAAAACTTAAACGACGGTTTAGCCTCAGTTGAAACGGCTTCGCCTTTAGTGGCAGCGCGTTTTTCAAAGCGCTTATCGTCGTGCACCATTAAATCGCGACATTGTTCCCATAAATCCATGCGTTCAGGCATTTGCTTAATGGCTTTAAAGCGATGAACGATATGGCCAGGCGCATCTTCGGCGCGGCTTATTGGGTCGTCATTATTTAAAACTGTATTAACACCTAAAAACTTAACGCTGCCATCAGGCGGGCCTAGGTATTGCACCGCGGCTTCTAAAAAGCGCCAACGGTTATCGCGCTCAGTCGGCGATTTAGCTTCAGCATCGGTAATAATGTCATCAGAGAGCAGTAACTTAGGGCGACTAGCTCCGTGGAACGTACCGCGAACTGACTGCTCAGCACCCCGGCTTTCAAAGCGCACACCTTGAGCTGTTACAAACTCACCCAATTTCCACACAGGTGATGCTGTGCACACCTCAGGAAAGTCTAGCGCCAAGTTATTATTGTTAAGCAGTTCGGTTTTAACTACCTCTAATGTTTTGGTTGGCATTTTTGTTTCAGCGCCAAACAAAATTACAAAATCAATAAATTGCTTTATTTTTTCTAAGCCCAGGTCTTGGCAAATTTCAGGGTCTTGCAATAGCGCCAGCACAGCTACATACACAGGCGCAATTTTTACCCCTAGGGTACTTTTGCCCTCACCACGCGGGGCTACAAACCAGTTTTTCCAGCCATTTTTAAGCTTGAGTGCTTCGGGAAACCACTTCATAAAATAGCTTTGAAATTCAGACGCATTTTGGTCGTCATCAAGCCACATATGATGCGGAAAGTAGGTGTATACAAAAAACTCAAAATCGCCACCCAGTACGCGTTTGCGGCGCTGTTTAATGGCGGCTGGGCTTGGATCTATATTGCGCTCTTTTGCTTCAATATCGCGGCGCAGAGAACCGGTTATTTGTTCTATTTCAGCTAAAAATTCACGTGAGTTCATATCGGCCATTAGTCGTCTAACTCCTTATCGAGCCGTGGACCAAACGCCGTGAGTATTTCAACAAACTCAGGAGCAAACTCTGGGTATTTGGTTGATACAAACTTAGCCAAAATTTTAAGTACCTCGGTTGCAATGGTACGTTTTTCAAGGCGTTTATTACCGCCCGACACTTTCATTACTTTGCTCATCATGTCGGTTAGTGAGCTTAAAACCTTGGTGCGTTGTTCAAGTGGTAGCGCAGCGCCTTCAGCTGACTTTAAAAGCTCAAAGGTTTCGTTTACTTGAATAGTAAACTCTTCAATAAAGTCGGTAGTAAACTCCCCTGCAGTGCCTTCACTTCGTCGGCTTGCTGCGCGGGCTAAATCCCAATCGTCGCCATTGTCTTTGGCTTCCATTTTCCAGCGTCGTGCGGTGCCATCGGCCACACTGTGTTTAATACCCGCAACACTCAGTGCTAGTAGCTCGGTTACATAGCTGTGGCGTACTGCGTTTTTTTTCTCTGCGGGGTGTGCCATTAGTTCATCAATCCATTTTTTACGGCGTAGGCGATTAACGTTACCGCCAAACCCGCAGACCCACCCATAGCCGCTACTTTAAGCCGCTGGTTAGTAAGTTTTTCTTCAACACTTTTTAACCGTTCATCGTGTTTATTAATTGCGATAAGTTGGCGTTTTTCGCTTTCTTTTAAATCGGTTTTTAATGCGTCGGTTACTACTTTTTGGCGTGCTTCGCTTTTTTCGATACTATGATGAATATCGGCTTTTATCTCAGCAACACTGGTTAAAATGGCCTCTTGGCTTGCTTTAATAGAGCCAATAGATTCAAAAAGTAGGTTTTCTTGTTCTGGGGTCATTGGCTAATCCTTACGGGTTAAATACTTTAATGCCCGTCCACGTAGGCGTGCGTACATCAAAATGAAACCAACTTACTAAACCTTCAATGGCGGTAATGTCTGGAAACTCTTCAGGGTGGGCTAATACGTAATCACGTACTTGTTGAGCAGTGTAATTTTTAAAGCTGCAGTCAAACCCTTTGCCAAGTTTGTGCTGGCTGCGCTTAGCACCAATGGTGCAATCAAGTGGACGATAACCACGGTATTGATTAGCGCCGCCCCAATACCAGTTGTTTACAGTGCATGGGCCAAACTTTTCACGTAGTTTTTGCAACATGCGCAGCGCACGAGCATCAAAGCAATTGATTAAAAATAGAGGTGAATCTTTAAATAGTTCAAAGGTTGCTTTAGGTACCAGTTCTTGAAATATAAAGCTGGGTGCTAAAGGAACCGCCACACGTTGTTTAAGTGCCATGCTGTTTAGTCCTTGTGATTTTAGTTAAACGTTGTTTAGTTAGGACATAACAGGCAGGTAAGCGCGTATTGCGAAGTGGTTTTTTAGCCGCAGGGTTAAGCAGCTGTTTAACACGGGCACGCAATGCTGGCAGGTCTTGTAGCGGGCAACGACGCGAAATAGCGATTTGCTCGGCTTTAGAACTGGCTTTAATTATTTGCTGAGCTAAATGCTCAATAATTGGGATATGCACTGTATTTGTCATACAGTAAGTAAATCAATTTAGGGGGAAATAAACCGCTGTAAAGTTGTTTTCAGCTAGGCGCTGTAGAGGTGTTATATTAGGTTAAAGCAAATTGGCTTATGATTACAAGAGCCATAAGCCAATTAGTTTAAATAAGATTTAAACAGGGTTTAAAGTAGTGTTAAAAGTTCGTTTAGCAGGTCGTTAACTTGGCGATCTGTAAGCGTGCATTCTTCCAGTGCATCTTCAATTAATTGTCTCGCATCATCGTTTAATGCCATTTGGTTGTTAAAACATACACGGCGCAGACTCCCTCCGTTAATGTTCATGCCAGCGGTGACTTGAGGTGCCTCGCCTTCAAATTTAACTACGTAAGTTTGGTATTCAGTTGCCATTATTTACCCTTAATTTCTTTATATGCTTCGCGGTATTCGTCCATCATGCCTGTTGTATCTAGGCCAAATAACTTGCGTTGGTTTATATACCGGTTAAACAAATTTAAACTGTGTTCGTACTGCCACGGCTTTGGCTTAGCGCCGCCGCTAAGCTGTAAAGCCGTGAGCAATACAAAGTTATTGCTTTGCATTGCTAAGCATTTTTCCTTTGATATTCACGGCCGCAATAACAGCAATGAGTAGCCATAATTGTCATGTCTATTTTTGACATGTTTCGTGCATGGCCACCATGTTTTTTAGGCGATCTATATTTAACTTCAATTTTAGGATTGACAGGCGCGTACTCACCCCCAGAAAGTATGTACGCTTGCCCCTGCCACCTAAAGTCACTATCAATAGCGCCAGCAGGTATTTTACCTTGATCTGTTAAATGGTTTTTAACGCGCTCTAACGTTTCAGCAAAACAGTTACATGTTTTATTTTCAGTATTGCTACTCATTATATTCCCCTAATAATCTGCATCTAATTTCACTTGAAAGCTTTCATCACAGTGCTGGCAGTCTGCTTCCTCATCCTTTAATTCACTTTGATAAACCGTTGTTTCATTTTCGCAATGCGGGCATTTCGCATGTACATCAAACTGTGTTATTTCACCTAATTTCATTTTAATAACTCCTACAAACTTAGATTGAGCTGCGTTTCATGATTACGCTCTAACTGATACGCGCTGTAAATACTGGTTATTTGCTGACGCGTAATTTTAAAACGCATTACCAGCTGTTGAATGGTGCTGGTTTTGTTATCCAGCTCTTTGCATATTTCTTGGTTACGAATTTGCATTAGTACTTTGTGTAACATGGGCATTTGGTAATGCTTAGTTTCGTATTCTGCTAGTAGCTCGTTAACTACATCCATACCAAAAATTTTAACCACTTCGTGATCAGCTGTTGGCTGCTTAGGTATATAAAACATTTGCCCTTGTTTTTCGGTTAAAATAGCAATCGTTTTTTCAACCCCCAAGTGCTTAACTATGCTGCGCAAACCATAAGGCAATGCACGCATATCAATTGTTACTGAACTCATTAATCACCCTCCAGTAAGTGTTCTAAATTATATTCGCGGTCAATTTCACGCTGCTCTTTGTAGGCTTCAACATTGCGCCTGGCTTTACTTTTTTTAACGTCGCCCGCTTTTACTGCGCGGCGATTTAACACCTCTTGGTACTGCGGGTTGCGTGGGTTAATAGTAAAGTTTTGGTACTCTTCGTAATTAGCCATTTAAGCCCCCTGCTTAGCCTTTTGACGTGCAAGCCATTGCTTAAGCACCTCTATAATATGCGGCCACTGCTGCGCACTTTTATACAGGGTTTTACCTTGTAAATGTTTTTCGCAAAACGCGTCGCAAGCCTGCTTAGAATCTACATTTACCGCGCCTGCTCGGTGCAGCTGCCCCCATAGGCTGTAAATCATTTTTAGCTGTGCAGGTAATTGCTTTTTACCTGCATTAGGGTTCATAGCGCGGTAACGAGCAAGCAGCTGCTGTTGTTCAAGTTTACTAAGCCCTGTGCATGTATTTGTGCGGCCATCTGCAATGTACGACACATTAAGTTGATGGGTATCTTGGTCGATACCCGCAGCCTTTTGGGCAATTTTGATTTGTTGTATTAAGTTGCTCACGCTATTTCCTCCTGGGCTACAAATTCGAAGGTTGGTGAGTCGGTAATGGCAATTATTTTAATGCCCCAATCGTGCATACCTTCAGTAAACACCAGTGGAAAATGACGATAAATAGTATTAAAACGGCGTGCTGTATGGGCATGAGAGTTAACCTCGTGCACGTGATGTATTGCAAAAAGCTTATCGGCAACTAAGGTTGCAAATGCCGCTTTTATATTACCGTCGCAGTTGTCGATTAACTCCCCCTGTGGGTCCATTTTTGCCAGTAGCGAAAACATGCTTTGGTTAGTAACGCGATCACTAAATGCCAATTGTGCTGTGTAACGTGCTGTGTTTAATTTTATTGAAAATGCCATGATTAAATCCTTATTTAAATTATGTTTAAACGGCGTTTAAACCGCTGGTTTATTAAGTACTGATGAAAAAATGCCATTTATTAAAAGTTTATCTATGGCCGTGTCTGGGTTTTTATTTGTGTGGTTAAGCAAATGCGGTAACAGGTTTTCAACCAGTTCACGTGCATTACCTTCAACGCGTTTGTGCAGCCACTGCCACCATTTTGCGTCGTCTTGGGCGAGTTTTACGGTGCCCTCGGTTAACTCTAAAAACAGGGTGCGAATGTCTTCAACGGTTATTTGGCCAATGGGTTTAGGCCAAAAGCACACGCGGCTTGCTATTAGTTCGTAGCGCTCTTGCGTTTGCAGTTTGTCGACCAGCTGAATGTTGCCAACGAGAGTTACGCCTACAATGGCTTGGTCGCTAATGGTGCGCAGTGGGTCGAGTGAGTTAGGCTTGCACTTATCGGCTTCGTCTAAAATGATTAAACGGTCGGTATCGCGCAGTGCCATAATAATTTTTTGCATGTTTTTATACGCACTTGGGCAGCGCGATAAGCCTAGGGCTGCAGTTAACTGCTCAAGCACTTGGGTACTACTGGTTTGCTCGCTGCCGGCGATTAAAATGGCTTCTTTATTTTGGCGGCAATATTCATTAATACCTTTGGTTTTACCTAGGCCCGCTTGGCCTGCAAACACACTAAAGCGCTTACGTGCGCGCGCTTGGTCGCACGCCATAGCAATAAGCTTAGAGGTACTAGTAGGAATAAAGCGTACATCGCCGTACACAATACTAATTTGCTTGCGCTCGGCGGGGTTGTTATTAGCCTTGCCTTGGTCAACGTCTGCAGGGCAAATTAACGCCCAAATGTCGTGTAAGTGTTTAGTGGGTTTGGCGTTGTATTTACCGTTAATTAATTGGCTAATAGACGACGTGCTTTTACCCATGCTTACGGCAATACTGGCGCTGGTAATATTTTGGTCGCGTATTTCGGGCGATTGCAAGCGCAAACAAATACGTGATGCTAATTCGCGATCGGCTTTAGCATACGACTTATTAAAGCCGTTACGTTTTTCAATGTCGGTAATAGCCGCTTCACCAAAGAGCTTATGCCACATAGCTACAACTATTTTTTCAGGATTTATAGTGCATTTATTTGCCAGCACCTCTTTAACCGATTGCAGCGCAAAGCCACAATTTAGCTCCTCAATAGTCATGCCTGTGGTGCTCAGCTCTTGGTTAATAAGCTCAACACGTAGCGTTTGCTCGGGTGTGTATGGGAATGGTTGGTTATAGCTCATAGCTGTGTTCCTTACGTAAAAGTGGTTGGTCTAATAATTCGTTTAGGTCAATTTCGTGCTGTGGCACTGCAGGTGCTACGTCAAAATCAAAAATATTTACTGGGGTTAACTGCTCAGTAATGGCATTAACAGGCGCGGCCAGCTCAGTTACTGCATCAATATCAATAATGCGTGTACTGGCTTCTTGGGCGCGCACTTCTTGTAAATGTACTTGTAAGCGTTTTTCGCGGCCTGTAAGGCGTTTTTGCTGGGCTTGCTCAACACGCGAAGACGGTATTGCATGGGTTTTGCTTTTTAAGTTAGCAACCATTAAAAACTCACCGTTTAACTTATAAAGCTTGGTGTAGCTGTCGTCGTGCATGTCGTAGGCTGCAATTAGTTCTTGGCCATTAAACTGGTGCAAAAAGTCGGCACTGTAATCACGTTGATGCAAGCGAAAGCGGCCACGGCGAATGTTTACCGTTTCGCGCGGCAGCATTACAAAGTCGCCCTCTACCGGTGGTACGCGGTCAACGTTTTCATCCCATACTTGTTGGCGAGTTTTACCTTTAACTTCTGGGTGCTCACTGTTGTGGTAGTCGTTTAAAAAGGCTTTAAACTCAGCTATCCACTCGTCAACGCTTGGCAGTTTACGTTTGCCTTGCTTGGCTTCTTTTAGTACCAGCTGCTTATGGCGATCGTTATGATGGCGACCACAATAAGTGCTGAACTTTTTGCCTACACGGTCTTCCATGTGCAAAAAGAACCGCTCTATCCACTTGGCTCTGGCATTGCCAGGTATGGCAAAAATAACGTCTATTTCAAACTGGGCATAAAAGCCGGTGGTGTCGTCGTTCATTAGTTTGTTTTTGTAGCCAGAGCCGTTATCTAAATAAAACATGGCAGGCACGTTGTTATGTACTTTAATAGCGCGGCTAATAGCGGCTAAAGTATCAATCGTGCTTTCGGCGTAGCCAAGTTCCCAGCCCACAATGCAGCGGCTTGCTACGTCTTGAAACGCGGTAAGTTCTGCACGGTATGGCTTGCCTGTTTTAGGGTGCGCTAAATACACGTCAATGGTGTGGCCATCGCCGTTATACATAACGCCAGGCTTAATGTTGTCGGTTGAGCGCAGTAAGTGATCTTTGTGCTTTTCGCGATACAGTTTTGCACCCATACGGTATGGGCTTTGTGGGCCTAACTCATGGGGCAATGCATTTATAAAGCGGCGTACTTGGTGGTGCTGTGCCTTGTAACCCTCTTTATTTAATTGGTCGCTCACTTGCGCAAAGCTTGGGCTATTTGGGCTGTGGTACAGCTCAAGGCTACGTGCAAGCCAGCTGTACTGGGTTTGTGCTTTGCCTTTATGGTTAGGTAATAAGCCATTAATGCCATTGTCTTTGTACGCATTACACCAGTTATATATAGTGGCGCGGCCAGGCAGCTTGCCTAGTACTTCAATAGCGACCATTAAGGTGCTAGGCGCTAGGTTTGCACGGTAATTAGTTACAAGTAACTCAAACGCTTTTGGTAACCCGCCTTCTTGGGTAAGCAAGTGGCGCACAAGTACAGCACGGCTTTGGGCTTTTTTACGGGCCGTTTCGCTGGCATTTTGCCAACTTAGTTCGCTACCTGTGCTTGGTAAGCGATTAAATCGTTGAACTGCAGGATGCATTGCTCTCTCCTACTTATGGGTTTTAGTTTGGTCGTTAAACATGGCTAGCATGTATTCACGGTTTGCTTGGGCGTCTTGCCATTCATCTTCGGCAAATTGCGGTATGCAGTCAGCGCCGGCTAAATGCTCTGGGCCAAACTCGCCACTTAAACGGTTGAGCATATGGGTAATGCGTTGCTGTACCGCTAAGAATAAATGCCAGGTTGTTTGCGCTGCACCAATGCGGTGGTTTAAATCGAGGTCGCGGGCATTACAAAGCTGCTCGGCCATGGCAATAAACTCTTCGAGTGACTCGTTAACAACGGCGTTGTGTGCAAAAGCCTTTTGGCGCACCTGCGCTACTAACATAGGTAACTGGTACATTTGGGTTGGGGCTTTAGTTAAGCGCTCGTTTTCAAGGGCGTTTATAAGCGTGGCCGTGCTTTCTTCAAGCTCTTGTGTTCGCTCAGTTAACTTTTGCACTTGGGCGCGAATTTCTTTGCCGCTGGTTTCGGCCAGTACATCGAGGTCGTCATCATCCAACTGGGCAATAGACTCAAGCGGTACTTTAGTCAGCTCGCTTAGTTGATGTTGGCTCATGTTCAAAAGTGACAACTTGTCACTTTTGGACTTTGGTAAGCTTGAGAGCATTTTTGCGATGGCCATTGAACGTGCGGCAGTTCTGTAATGAATACCTGCACTTTCAAGCAGTTGCTTGAACTCGCCATGTTCTACTTGCTGCTTTACATTAAGTAAAATAAAGCCGGCCTCAGCGGCATCAGTAAATTGGCGGTTTGCTAAAAACACTACGCGGTCCATGCATTCGGCTACGCTTTGTGGCATCACTATGTTCAGTGGTGTTTTAAGCTTTTGTAGCTGGTGTTCTATTTCGTTGCCGTTTTCTTTACCTACTACATCGACTAAATTAGTGCTCATAGCGCGCTCCAAAAGTGCTTGTTATAAATGAAACCGTGCCCGTTTTAAGGTTTGTTACCGATGTAAGTTGTGGCCTAACTACGCTTTTGTTGTTTGCTAACAGCATTACATCAGCCTCAATATTGCTAATTTGGTGTTTTTTAGACGGAGCTTGGTCTTTGATGGTCATTGTTTTAGCCTTAATTTGGTTTTATAGCGGGTGGTGTAATGGTGCTGTCATTCTTGGTCGTCGTTGGTGAGTAACGACTCGGTAATGTAGCGCTGCATGGCGGTGCGCTCTTCTATTTCCATTTGCAGCTCAGCGTGTTGTTGCAATAGCTGCGAACGCTGATCAACCGCTTTAAACAAAATAGGTTTTAGCAACACATTGGCAGGCTCGGTTGAACGTACGGCGTAACACAGTGCAGGTAAAAAATGCATTGGCATGTAGTGGGCTTGGCTAGGTGCTAGCCACTTATTGAGTTTTGACTGATCAACCTCGTTGTTTTGCGAGTGCAAAGCGTCGTTCATACGGTCCGCTATTACTGGGCGGCTAAAGCCAGAGCGCTTCATGGCTGAGCATACACTGTGAATAAACAAGTGATATATATCGCAGTCGGGTGCAACATCGGCTTCAAGTATGCTTTTAGTCATTTGGTTTTTTTGTGCCATTGTTAAATGTTCCATAGGTAAAAATCTCTTACACAATTACATTGATTTAAAATGCGTTATTGCCGATGCTGTTATTCGCTGGCTAATAGCTCGCGCAGCGCTTGTACTTTTTGGCTGCGGGTATCTTTATTTTTTGTATAAGCAGATACATCTGGGAAAATGGCTTCTACCGGTTCACCAATAATTTTGGCAATAGCAGAGGCTACTTTGTATGAGGTGGTGTGTTGGTAAATAACACTGCTAACGTGCGACAGGTTTAAGCCTAGTGCAGTAGCAACAATTGATAGTGAATAGCCTTTTTCTTCAAGTGCTTGTTTAATTTGGTCTGGTTTCATTGTAAAGTGCCTTTTGGTTTACATACTCTTTTATGTTCTTTGGCGAGATATAAAGCGTATGTTTTTGTTAATGTGTGGCAAGTATAGTTTCAATATATTGAAACTGTCAACGCCTTTGGTTTCAATATATTGCACTTAAACTTCATTTTTTTGTAAGTTACTGATGTTTAATGCGATTAAAATGGTTAAAAGTTTCAATAAATGACAACTTTTTTGCGCGATGAACGTAACCGGTTAGGGTTAACGCAAGCTGAAGCTTCAAAAGCTATTGGTGTTGGTAAGACAACTTTTCTTAGGTGGGAGGCGGGACATCCAATTCCTTCCGATAAGTTAATCGCCCTATCTGATATAGGTTTTGATATTAACTACATACTAAAAGGCTCTAAAAGCGCTCCCCTACCTTTAGTGAAAACAAAAAGTACAGCGCTACAAACCAGTCATGCTGATCTAACGGCTGTGCCACAATACGATTTAGCGGCCAGTGCGGGCGGTGGTGCTTTGGTGGTGGCTGAACACCCAATTGCGCGGTTTGAATTATCGAGCCGTTGGTTGCAGCAAAATAACTTACATAATAAAAAATTAACGGTAGTACCTGTACGCGGCGATAGTATGGAAAGAACCTTGTTTGACGGCGACTTAACTTTGGTCTCGTTGATTGATGACCAAACTGATGCACGTGAAGGTGTGTGCGTACTACGCTTTGATGATGAAATTTTTGTAAAGCGTATTCAGTACGACTTTAAAAGTAAGGGCTATAACATCACTAGCGACAACAGCGCCTACTCTGGCTTTTTTGTTGATGCGGATGATATTAACGCTGGGCGCTTTAGCGTGCTTGGCCGTGTAGAACGTGTGCTACAACGTGCGCGTAAAGTGGATTGATAATAAAAAGGAATGCAGATGGAGTTGTTAGACCGCAAATATGTACGAGAGTTGGCTAGTCAACATGACATAAGGCTGCTTGCTGCTGCCCTAAATAAGACCTCCCCGCAACTACAGCTTGATTTAGACGATGAACTAAGTGAGTTAACTAAAGAGCTTAGCGAAGAAGAAGTTAAAAAGTTTGATATGATTTACTGTCAAGAGATGGATGCTTTAACAGTAATGAAGGAAGTAGAAGTTGCAAAGGACAAATTAAAAATCGCTGAACTTGAAGCTAAAACCGCTGAGGTAGAGTTGAATCAAGCGCAAGAGCAAGGCGAAATTAAAATTATTGGTTATGTTGTGGCCTTTGCAATCATATTTTTTGTTGGGCTGTTTATTTTTGGTAAGTAGAGCATATAAAGTAGGTTTTTAGTTTTAACGTTTATTTAATGAGGGATTATTTATGAAGAGTGTTTTTATAACGGCTGCTATATGTGCGGTACTTGTCGGCTGCGGTAATAAAGAAGAAGTGCAAGCTACACAACTTACTCCACCACCGAAAGATTTTATTAGCCCGGATCGGTTCCTCAAATTTAGACTTGAAGCAGCAAGTGATATTTTAAAGACTGCCGCAACTGCCGATGGTTCAATTACTACAACTACCTCGCAATACAAAACCCGCTATGACAGTACTGATGGTGTTATTACATATTCTGAGATTTACTTGCTAGATACTGCACCATGTAGCCAAACAGAAACTTTTGATCCTATTGCGGTGTTAAATGCTGTTGCTGTGAATCCAAAAAAGTTAGAAGAACAAGACAGAATGACCCATTTAGTCACTTACTATGATCATCAAGAAAAATTAAAGATTAGTGTTACCTGTGAGCAAGACGGAACGCCGATTGTGGTTAGGTTTAGTAATAAATATTATGGACATTAATTAATAGTTTAGACTTTATAATAGGTTGATATTTTTAGTAGGCTATGTACAATTTAGATTCCTGACATTAGGTGGCACTTGCCGCTCCCTTCATGTATGTCACTATTGTGATTCTTATAGGCTCCTATGATGATTCTAATTGTATCTAATTGTCTCATTGTTGCCTACTCAGTTAGTTTTTAGTCATGCGCTTGCGCTAGACATGTCAGGGAGATATGGAGGGTTATGTATGGAAGATAAATCTAAACATAGTCTAGTTAAAGAGCGTATCGAATTAGCAACAGCCGTTATTGGATTCTTAAATGAATTTTATGACTTTATGCTGATTGTTATCGATCTCTTTAACATGGCTTTTAATTACTCATATTTGCTAAAAAAATGATTTACAATTCCAGTTGGTCCAATAGATTCGAAATTAAACCTGGTAGGTGGGTTTACAACCCAAGCTCTTCAAGTCGTAAGTCTGGTGAAAATGTACTAAAAACACTTAATAAATCATGGCGATCCCCTTCGTATTATTATCACTTAAGATCTGGTGGACATGTAGAAGCATTATCTGTTCATTTACAAAATAATTTCTTTTCAACAATCGATATAGCTGATTTTTTTGGCTATATAAGTCGTAGTAGAATTACAAGAGCGTTAAAGAAAGTTATCAGTTACGAAAAAGCTAGAGAAATAGCAAAACTGTCTACCGTTAAAGTAATGGGAAATTACCCCCACTCTCATCACTTACCCTACGGCTTTATACAATCTCCATTACTTGCTTCTATATGTTTAGCTGATAGTGCGCTAGGTATTTTTTTAGAGGAAATATACAAAAATAATTTAGCAACTGTGTCAGTTTATATGGATGACATTGTAATATCTTCAAATGACGAAAGTGGTCTTAATAATATTTATGATAAGTTGATTGATAAATTAGAGAAGTCAAAGTTCCTAATTAATGATAAAAAATCAAATAAAGTTTCTGAAAAGACAACCGCATTTAATATAGAAATTTACCATAATGAGATGAAAATTGAGTACGAAAGGTTTGTTAAATTTCAACGAGCATATTCTTTGAGTAATTCAGATCATCAAAAGAAAGGAATCGGATCATATGTTGGTAGTGTTAACAAAAAGCAATCTAAGCTTTTAATTTGACCCTAGATTATTTAAGTATACAAACTTCTAACACTTTTTCATTTATTATACCCAAAATACATTAACGCCTGTAAGCTATTTTAAGCGCCCTGCTTTGTTTTGTGGCTACATTGGCTTTAGTTGAAACCGTTTAAACACACCCAGTCGAATTTAAACGCAGTTTAAACATGGTTTAAACTCATTTGCGGGGTGTGTTTGTTAGATTCACTTGTTATAGCGCATTTAAGGCACTGGTTAAATCGGCTTTAGCTTTGCGAGTTGAATAGTTTATTTGCTTACTTGAGCGCAGTGGGTCTTTTAATACTATTTGTTGCTGGGCTATTGCTATGTATTCATCCGTTGAAATATAACCATCACTAAAGCTGCTTTTAATTTTTGCTGTTAGTAGTGGGTTTGTGTTTTGGATAATACGCTGCGTGAGTGTGTCGTACATGTTGGGCGATATTTCATTGGGCTTTCCATATTCAACATTTTTTATGTTGGGTTGTAGCAATAACTGCTGCGAAGCAAATAATGCTGCAGCTATTAATAATGTCACGAATAACGCTTTTTTGGTTTGAAGTATTTTAGGGAGCATGGCCAATCCTTGGTTGTTTGATAGTTACTTTAGTTTAAAACAAATTCATAGGAATGCTAATATGATATAAAAGCCACCACCTAAAGTTAGTGGTGGCTTTTATAGATTACTTGCAGCTAGTGCAGTGAGGGATAACTAAGCATCGTTTACCTTTTTTGGGGTAGATTACTTTGCCGTTTTTAGTCACATGACTAACAAAGCTTACCTCACAAGGTTCTTTGCACTTAGGACAATAACCATTTTTCATAGTCGTTTCTCCGTTGCTGAGAGAATACAACCATACAAATGCAACTTGCACATGCTTTACTAGGGGTTTATAATCTATATCGCCAAATATAATTATGACCTAGTTTGTTTGTATTCTCAGGTTAAAATTAACTTTTACTGTTAAGGTAAAAGACCCAGTTTAGCCTTGACCTTTGGTCAGGGCTTTACTACCCATAAAAGTCAAAAGACAATTGTTTTGTTTCATAACCCATTATAGAAAGTATAATTTCTGCAAACATATCCGCTTGCCATTCAGCATCTTCTATTTCTTCAGCTGGTTTATCGGAATAATGCATTAACGACCGATGTCCTAGAAATAAATGACCCAACTCATGCAACATTACTGCTAAAGCTTCCTGCTCCCCAATGCATGCATTATTGTATATAGACTGTGGTACACAGATTATTGCTTTACTTGGGTCGCAGTGACCTTTAGTTAAAAATATCCAATCTTTATCATCTACAACTTCTAACGTAACTCTGAGTTGATACAAAAGCTCAAAGTTTTTGTCTAAGTTTCGTCTGTTTCGACGTTTAAAGTCGAAAGCTTTGGCAAAATTCTCTGCAACGACTTTAATTTGACTGAGAGGTAACGGCGAAACTCTGTTCCCTCTCAATCGGTAATTTTCAGGCATAATTATTCCTTACTACATTTGTTAATATCCTCTAAGAACTCTGCAAACTTTTTTAACTCATCCGGAGTAAAAGGTGAATGCGCGAATCCAGCTATAAGCATTTGCTGTTGCTGAGATAAACCACTTAACGATACGTTCTCATTGGCTACGTCTGCTAGCTGCCCTAAATTACTTATTGGGTGACCTTTTGATTTAAAAAAAGTATATATTTTACTAACCCAATTTTTTGATATTTTTTTACTACCAGTTTCTAATCCACTTAGATAGGCAGTCGAAGTTTCTAGCTCTTGAGACATAGTTTTCAATGTGTAACCTACGTCAATTCGAGCTTTACGAATTGTTTTACCAAATTCAGAAAGTGCCATTGTTCCTCCTCGCTTCATGACCCGATTTGAAGCTATTTATAATTTACCATAAAAGAATAATAATTCAACTAAAAAGGTTAATTTATTTTACCATTAATAATGGTTGATACTTTTTAGATACCCGCTTAGCCTATATAAGCAACCCCAATACACCCGCTGTAAAGTCTATTCCAGCGGTTGGGGCTCTCCTCCTCACATACACTGGTGCCACTTAGTTAGTTTATTGGCACTGGGAACATGGCAAACAAAACAAGCACAAACACCAAATTCAATTGGTTTGAAGTATTTAGAGCCGGTACACAAACCGATTCTAAAGGCGTAACACACACATTTAGCGATGCAGATTTAAACAGCGTTGTAACCAACTTTAAACCTAAAACCGCTCCGCTGGTTATTGGCCACCCTAAAATGCACGATGCTGCATGGGGCTGGGCCAGTGATTTAAAAGCTGAAGGCGGCTCTTTGTTTGCTAAAGCAGACGATGTTTGCGCTGAATTTGCCCAAGCTGTAGCCGATAAGCGCTACCCTAACCGCTCGGTACGATTAGAAAAAGTAGCTAATGGCTACCAACTTGCGCACATTGGTTATTTAGGTGGCAAGCCCCCTGCTGTTGAAGGCCTTGCCTGGCAGTTTAACCAAGCCGATGATGCCGACACCCTTACCCTAGAATTTGCTGCAGGCGATATTGACAACATATCGCTGCACACATCAAACACCCTTACCCGCCTTATGAGTAATTTACGTGGCTTTATAACTGACCGCTTTGGTAGTGAAGCAGCAGATAAAGTTGTGCCTAATTACGAAGGTGAATGGTTAAAAGAAGAAACCATTATTGCTGAGCATGAGCGTGCTAAAGCCAATAGCGACAATACAGAATTTAATAAAGGCGATGATGCTATTAATACCGATATAAATAGCAACGCCACCCCACCCACCCATGAGGACAATGCAATGGATGAAAAAGAGAGAAAGGCGCTGCAAGACCAAATTGATGCAGCGAACGCTAAAAACGCTAAGTTGGAATACGCGCAGCGTGTTGCCGCGGCCAGCACCTTTATTAATACCGAAGTAAACGGTGGTAAAGCGCCGCGTTTAACGAATACCGATGGTGTGGCTGAGTTTATGGCCAAGTTAAATGATGGCGATGCCACGTTTGAATTTGCAGCCAGCGACGGTAAAAACCAAGAGCTTAAACCTGCGACCTGGTTTGAAGGGTTTTTAAAAGGTTTACCAGAGCAAACTGGCTTAACAAGCGAGTTTAATAAAGACGATAAAAACGGCGAAGTAACTGACGATAGTGCAGAAACACTGGCAGCTAAGGCGCTTGATTATCAACAATCACAATCTAGTAAAGGCGTGACTATTAGCATTACCGCTGCGCTGGACCAAATTAAAAAGGCATAAGACTATGGCAAATCCAGGATTTATTAAAAACTTTGCGGCAACAGCTACTATTGCTGCTAACCGCTTGGTTGTTGTATCGCCAGTGGCTGACTTTGCTGTAGCAAGTGCGGTAGATGCAAGCGCAGCGTATGCCGGCGTAACTGAGCAAGGTACAGACGATCATTTACGAATAGATGTGGTTATGACTCAAAGTGCGCCGGTTGAATTTGGTGGTGTAATTGAAGCGGGTGATTTAATTATTGCAGACGCAGACGGTAAGGCAGTGGCATTTGACTTAGCGACTAGTGTGGGTGCGACACAAATACATATTGCAGGCTGGGCCATGGAAGACGGTGACGTGGGTGTAATTGGTGACATATTTTTAGCGCCACAAGTAATAGCGACTATTCCAACTGCATAGCGCAGCTGGGTTAACTTAAATATATATAATAAGGATTTGTCATGAGTAATGGTATGCCATTTACCCCTGATGTTGAGCAAACGGCGATTGCCATTGCTTACAAAAATAAAGCCTTGGTTGCAGATACACTTGCACCTTATTCACCGGTTGGGTTACGTAACTACAAATGGACCGAGTATAAAAAAGGCGAAAAATTTACCGTTGTAGACGATAAAATTGGCCGTAAATCGTCTCCTAATCAAGTTGAGTTTAGTGTTGAAGATAGAACAGGCTCAGTTGTTGATTTTGGCTTAGCAGATGTTGTGCCAAATGACGATGTTACGAATGCGCCAGCAAACTATAACCCGCGTTTACATGCTGCTGAAAGTTTAACTGATTTGGTATTGCTTAATCGTGAAATACGCGTTGCTAATATGTACAACAAAGCTGCTAACTTTGGTAGCACTCAATCATTAGCGGCGGGCGGACAAAAGCGTTTAGATGATGCAACACTGGATATTTTGCCGTTCTTTTTAGACATGCTTGATGCACCACTTATGCGCCCGAATGCCATGACGCTATCGCAAAGTGTGGCCACTAAGCTGCGTACCCACCCTAAGTTACTAAAAGCGTTTAACGGTACTAGTGGTGATCAAGGCCTAGTGCCATGGAGTTATATTAAAGAAGTACTTGAGCTTGATTATATAACCGTAGGCCAAGCGCGACTGAACACAGCTAAAAAAGGCCAGGCACTTGATCTGCAACGTGTGTGGAAAGATAGCTTGTCGTTTACTTACCACGATCCGCTTGCGTCGTTTAACAATAACCGTATGACCTTTGCGCTAACCGCCCGTTATGGCTCGCGTACATCGGGCAATCGTGATGTTGCTGCTGGTTTAAACGGTGGTGTTGAAATTATGGTAGGCGAAGCTGTACAAGAGCAAGTTATTGCAAAAGATTGCGGTATTTTACTTACCAACGTATTAACGCCTGGCTAACGCTAGATTTAATTTTTCATTGTTCCCTAGTTAAAAGGCCTCTTTTTTTGTTTTTTTGGGGCCTTTTTTTACTAACTGAGGTGTGTATGTTTACGACAGTTCAAGCAGTTATCGACAAAGTTGGCATTAATGTGCTGTTGCAATTTGCTACGGCTAAGTTTGCGGTGGCGGGCAGTCGCCCTACTCGTGACGATGTAGAAGCCGCACTTTTAAGTGAAACGTATAGTGAGTTACAAGCGCAGATTAATGCTTGGTATAACCAAGCGCAAAAAAATGTAAATTCAGTTATTGCAGGGTATGTAGCGCGGTTTGAGCTAAACCAACGCGACATTGATGGATCGTTATTACCGGGCATAGCTAATGATTTAATGCATTGTGAACTTGCCCCTAACATTGCAGACGAACACCTTAAAAACCTTAAAAGCAGTGCTATGGCGATGCTAGACAAGGTTAGTAAAGGCGTGATCCAAATTAAGGAAGACGGGCCCGCAGCCACAAGAACAGGGATGCGCACGAGAGTTGCGGGCACTCAATTTAACTGGCCAGGCTATTAAATTGGCGGGTGTATTTATAAATATAACGGGTAATGCACTGCCCCGCTTAACCCAAATTGCAAACACAAGCGGTGAACCAGCTGATGTACTGGACGACATTGGTGCATTTTTAGACATGGACGTCACCACTCGATTTTTACGTGAAGTAACACCCGAAGGCCGTAAGTGGGAGCAGTCGCAAGCGGCCAAAGACCGTGGTGGTTTAACGCTTACTGATGAGCGTAACCTGGCAGGCTCTGTTACGCATAACGTAAATGGTAATACGCTTGAGCATGGCTTAGGTGAAAAGTACGCAGCCATACACCATTTTGGCGGTAAGACCGGCCGTAATAAAAGCGTGACCTTACCCGCACGGACAATACTGGGTATTGCTGCTGTGCAAGAGACTGAAATTAACGACATCATTACTGATTGGTTAATTTAAACAGCCCCTTGGTTAAGTTTAAACAGTATTTAAAGAGCATTTAAATGGCATTTAACTTTGATTTAAACAACATAGAAACCTTGCTAAGCAACACTGTGCTTAATGCAACCGTTGGCTTTGCAAGCGACTTTAACTACGTGCGTGAACATGCAGTACACAGTGCCCAGCTGTTTGTATTGCCACTGGCCGATGACAATATCAATACCAATGAAGTGCCTGGGCTTGATGAGTACCAGGTTAAAGATGTGTTTGCGGTGATGATTGTGATCCCCTGCTCTGCAGGGAATGCCACCACTGATGAGCAAATTAAACAATTGCGAAGTGATATTAAAACCGCCGTGGCTGGGTGCCAGTATGCGGGGTGGGATGCAATAAAACTTGATAAAGGCCGCACGATTGAGCTTAGCAAGAAAACAAATAATTTAATTTATCAGTGTCAGTTTAGTGTAACTGGCATACATACCGTAGCTGTGAGGGCAATGCCATGAGCAAAAAAACAGAGCCGCAATTAACAAAACCCGCTGAACAAAAGGCTGACGTTAACATAAAGCCTAAAATGTCGCGAGCGATGACAATTGCACAAAACGTTAACCAAACTTTGGCAAATGCTAAAGGTAACAGAGATGAGCTAGCCGGCGCTTTTGATTTAAAGAGCGGTGAGCTAATTAAAGTGGAGGTTACGGCATGAGCACGTGGCGATTTAAAGACAAACTCATTTTAGCAGATGCAGCTGGTACGACGCTAACTGGCCTACATGCAATATATGCCAGTGACGTGGAGTTTACGCCAGAGAGCGAAAGCGAAAAAGACGAGTTAGAAACGAGCTACAGCGGTGCAAGCATGGAAACCTTTTATGGCGAGCATGTAAGCCTAAACTTTAAAACACCGCTGGCAATGAGTGGTACAGCGGGTACAGCACCAGCATATGCGCCACTTCTGCTTGCCTGTGGCATGGTGCAAGTGTCTGATGTTAGTAGCGTTACCTTTACTAAAGGTGCGGCAGTGGCTGCTAAGTGCACGTTACGCTTTGGTAAAAACACCCATAACATTACACAAATGAAAGGCAATGTGAGCTTTGCACTTGAAAAAGGCAAGCCCATGCTTAACTGGCAGTTTAAAGGTTTGTTTAGTCCGCCGGTTGCAAGCAGTGCCCCGCCAAGTGTTGATTGGGATCGTTGGGTACGCCCCGAAGTGCTAGGCGTAAGTAACAGCTCTGACTTTAAACTAAGTGACACCCAACGCACGCTGCATAAGTTAACAGTTGATTTGGGTAATAACGTGGTGTTTGACCGTGCCATTAACCACGAAGAAATTATGATTACCGGGCATGAAAGCAGCGCTAACTTTACACTAAGCGCCGATGAGCTAACAAACTTTGATCCATGGAAAGACGTGGGCAAAGTGCAAACGTTTGAGTTTACCCATGGCACAGCCGTAGGTAAAAAAGTAACCATTATTGGGCGTTACCAAATGCCGTGGCCCAAATACACTAGCTTGGACTCGGAATTAACCGGTTACGAATTTGACGGCAAACTAGTACCCAGTGGCACAGGCTATGACGAACTAACGATTGTTTTTGAGTAATGCTTATGCGATTTCAAGCAATGAACATGACCAATATAAATACTGGTGAAGTTGAATTTTATACCGTCGTAGTAAAAAGAAAAGGGAAAGCGCCAAGTTACTGTAAAGACAGCAATGGCATGTTGAAATTTAATACTCTTAACGCTGCTAAAGACGAAGCTTTAAGACTAACTAAAGAATATAAGTGAGTTTGCAATGAAATTAAAATTACTAAATGACTTAAAAACTGCGGTGGTAAAAGCCCCCCTTAATTTTGAGTTTGGTGGTGTGCTATTTAAGTTTACCGCACACATAAAGCTAGTGACTGAAAGCGAGCTAAAACTGCTGACTGAAAAGCAAGGCGCTAATGATGGTGAAATTGTACGTGAACTGCTTATTAGCTGGGATGGCTTTGTTGATGACGGCAAAGACGTACCTTTTGCAAACGACACGCTTGAAGAACTGCTGGCGTACAGCGGCATAACCGCCCGCTTAAGTGTTGAGTGTATTAATGCGCAGTACCGTATACACGAAAAAAACTAGCCGATGTTGCTAGGTGGTTTTTGGGCGACCTAGCAGCATCAAGTAAAATACTAGATGACGACGAAGCCCATTTTGGTGCACCTAAAGCACCGCTTACAAAAGAAGATACATTATTTGTATTGCCGCAAAACCACTGTGCTGTAATTGCACTTACAACTGCGAGCAGCCAGTGGCAGCGTGATAACGAAGGGGTAGAAATAGCCCTAGATTATGCCCGGGCAGATATAGCTTGGCGCTATGCAAATATAACGTTAACCCCTAATGATTTTGAAAAACTACAAACATTAGAGCGCACCATAATAAACATAATAAGGCGACCCGATGAGCAACAAACTGAATTTGGCGTTACGCTTAAGTTATGACGGTAAAGCAGTTACCACCGGTGCGCGCCAAAACGTAAACGAACTAAACCGCATTCAGCAAGCGGTACAGCGACAAGTTGCTGCTAACCAGCAATTAGGCGCAAGCCAAGCCCGCACTATGCAACAGCAAGGCGCTATGACCCGCCAGCTGGGATTAATGAATAGCGCCTACGGGCAAATTGGTGCAACCCTTACTACGCTTGTGGGCATTGGCACCGCCACTATGTTTGTGCGCGATACGGGCGCTGCCCAAATGTTAGATCAGCGTATAAGAGGCTTAACCAGCTCGGCGCAAGAATATGCGCAAGTACAAGCGTACTTGTTTGCTGCCTCGGATAGATTAAACACCGGTTACACCACCCTTGCCGACTCCTACAGTAAAATTTTAACTCTACAAGATGCCGGCGTTGTAAGCCAAACCCAAGGTAAAGCCATTTTAGAGGGCATGGCTAATGCGGCGGCAAAAACAGGTGCGAGTAACGTACAGTTAAGCCAGAGTTTATTTGGTATGACTCAGGGCATGACTGCCGGCACGTTACGCGCAGAAGAGTTAAACCAAGTAACTGAGCCATTGCCAGGCTTAATGCAAAAACTAGATAAAGCCACGGGTGGCGCTGCCGGTAGTTTTAGGCAAATGGTTAATGCCGGTCAAGTTACTAGCCAAATGTTTAAAACCTACTTAATTAAAGCCCTGGATGATTACGCCGGTGCAGCTGAGGCCACCGAAGGTAAAATAAACGCCAGCTTTGCTGAAATGGGTAACGAATACCAGCGCTTAATACGCAAATACGAAGAGCCAGTAAATTTTGCTGTGACCAGTGTGGTAGATAGTATTACCGACACTATGGCTTATTTACGTGAGAACGAAGGCGCCGTAGATAGTTTAATGATGGCAACAAGTGGATTGGCTGCCGTTTTAACAGGGCATTTAGTTGCTGGGTTAGCCGCAAGCTCTAAAGGCTATATTGCCAATGTTGCCGCAAAAAGTAAGGCGTTAATTGCTGATGCAGCCTTGGCAAAACAAGCAAAAGCGACTGCTATTGCAGAGCACCAAAGAGCATTAGCTGATCAGGCCGCTGCAAAAAGGCAGCTAGCAATGGCGCATACTGATGGCACTAGAGCAGCTGGAGTTAATAAGTTAGCTGCAGCTAATATGCAAGTAGCCGCAACACAAGGGGCAGTGAACGCTACAACCAGCGCGTATGGACCTATTGCTCGTAGAGCGACCCTTGCAGCTCGTGGGCTTAGTGCTGTTATGGGGCTACTAGGCGGGCCTGTTGGCCTACTTGTCACAGCTGGAATTGGTCTTGCTTACTTTGCAAGCCAAGGCGATGACGCTACCGACTCAGTTAATAAACTTAAAGAAGCAAGTAAAGATTTAAACCCATATGCCAACTTAACTGGTAGCCAAGCACAAGGCTTATTGCTAATGGCTCAGGGGCGGATTAAAGGCGCAATACAGCTAGCCGATGAAGCAAGAGACCGATTTAATAACCCTTTTTTAAAAGGTAAATTTTCGGATGTGGAAGCTGCTGAAAAGCGTGTTACTGACTTAAAAAATGAAGTGGTGGCACTGCAACAAGTACTTGCTATTAAAGAGAGTGAAAAGCCTAAACCAGTAGTAACAAGCTCTGTGCTACCAGACAACATTAAGCGCTTAGAAGTGAGCTTAATGGCTGAGGAAGCTCGTTTAAAAGACAGCTACGATAAACGTAAGCAAATGGTGATCACCGCTCGTAGCAACGATGCTGGTAATAAAGCTAAATACGATGAAATTTTAAAGCAGCTTGATATTAAGTACAGTGATGACTTAAAAAGTATAGCTGTTAAGCGCGAAGCTGATAAAACGCGGATACAAAACCAAGCAGAAGAAAAGCGTAAAAATGACTTACAACGTGATTTAGAAAACCGTATTGCCGTAGTTAAAGGTTTTGCTGGGCGTGAAGCGCTGGCTGCTTACAACAACGAACTGAGTGTTGAGCAAGCTAGGCAACAAGCCAGAGTTGATGCAAAACGCCGAGCACAAATTGGCTTGGCGGCTAATGATGATGCGGGCGAACTTGAATACAATGCTGATAGCCAAATTAAGGATTTGGAACGACAGACAGAACTTAATGCAGCTAACGGTTATTACAGCCAGCGCGAGGCTGACGAGGCAGCTCATCAAGAGCGGTTAATGCAAATTAAAACCCGCCATACAGGAGCACTGCAAAGCAATGTTTTAGCATTTGCTAACTTTGAAAAACAAACCGAAACAGAAAAAGCGAGTGCTATTGTTGGTTTAGGTGCTGCCACATTTAAAACTATGGCAGGACAAAGTAAAACAGCCTTTAAAGCGTATAAAGCATTTGCTATAGCGCAAGCGGTAATTAATACATACCAAGGTGCCACTGCTGCATTTACCTCACTTGCGTCTATTCCTATTATTGGCCCTGTGCTGGGTGGTGTAGCAGCTGCGGGTGCTGTTATGAGCGGCTTACAGCAAGTACGACAAATAAAAGCACAGCAACCAGCGGGTATTGCGCACGGTGGTTTAGACTATGTACCTAACGAATCCACTTATGTACTGCAGCGTGGTGAGCGTGTATTAAGCCCGAAACAAAATACCGAAATTAGCCAAATGGCACGACGTTATAATGGTGGCGGCGCTGCTAATGATGCTGGTTCTGGCGGGGTTAGTATTAGTATTACCAACCAAATTACGGTGCAAGGCTCAACTAATGAGCAAAACTCGCAAGCAGTTGGCCAAGACATAGCACGCCAAGTAGTGGGTGTTGTGGTAGCTAATATACAAGAAAACGGCTCGATTATTAGAGCAGTACGCGGTGCTGCTTAGTTGTTAAGATACTGACATTAGTGTAAAAAGGAGTTTTTAAACGAGGGAATGTTTGTGAGATATAGAAAAAGCAAAAAAAACTATGGGGCAATTATCGCTATCGTAATTGCAACTATCAGTTCAGTAATATCGTTAGGTTTGTTTTTTTACCGCTTTGGTTTTGACTTTAGTGCAACAATAACTGACTGGATTAATACGGCAACTTACTTTAATAACCTTCTTTCGCCTATATTTTTATTTATTACAATTTTACTGCTGTATTGGACTTGGCGAGATACTAAAGAAGCTCTTGAAATCCAGAGTAATGAGCTTTCATTACAACGTAGAGAATTAAAAAGTAATCGCTCAATTCATGAAAAACAACTTCAAACTCAAAAACGAAAAGATGATCTAGATATTTTTTCTAGAAGAATAAATGAACTTGATAAGAACTTTGTATCCGTTTTAAGCGAAAGAGATTTAATGTATATCTTACCTAGGTTTCTGGCTGCTTTGCATAATAACAACCTTTTAGAAGATTGTTATATAAAAGTAATGGATCAAGTACGTGTAGTAGAGCCTGACGTTAAGCAAATGACGATGAATATATCAAAGTATATATATAATGAAACGTTCAACACAGATGATGCTATTAAAGACTACTTAAAGCTCTCTATTACTCATAATAAACAATGCTTATTAGCACATTTATTTGAAATTGATGAACACAGAAGCCATATTTTTACTGTTATGATCGGGCAAATATTAATTAATTCGAATATATTTAAGAGAAGAGTTAACACCCTTGAACGTTTACTTGGTAGGATAGATAGGGTATCAATAGCCTTTTCGCATATCTATATCGAAGAGCTAGAATTACACTTTGATATAGAAATTATTTTTTTATTAAGTGATGCTGGGTACCTTAATATTCCAGAAGGATTAGATACTGTTCTTCGAGAGCTTTAACCTCTGATACCCATGTAAACCCCTTTCCAGCCAAAGAGTTACCCCTTAAGTTTTATACTCGTTACCAGTGTTTAATCTTGAAACCTGGTAACGATGCAACCTCTTCCACTCCCAAAACGGCCTAAGTTATCTAACTTTACGTTAGTGCCTAATAGCCAAACTCATTTAAATAAAGCTAACAATGCCACTGAAATTTACGACTTAGAAGGTGCTTATTGGGAGTTTGAAATTGAACTTGCCAATGTGCCTGAGCGCGATGCGTTGGCGCTTGATGGTTTTATTGCCAGCCTTCGCGGCCAAGTGGGTACATTTACCTTAATTGATTATCGCCGTGAGCAGCTAGATAAAGACTTTACTGGCTTTGTACGTGGTGCAAACCAAGATGGCAACATATTAAATATCGATGGCTTACCCGCTAACAAAATCTTGCTGGTTGCTGGCGAACGCATGCAAGTTGGCGTTGGGCAAAGCACTGAGCTTAAAATATTAACGGCTGACTTGGTAAGTAATTCGATTGGCCAAGCAACGGTTAATTTTGAATCTCCTGTTCGCAGAATACCTGCAGACAATACCCTAATTACGTTTAAGCAACCCGCTGGCTTATTTAGACTTGCAGATAATAAGCAAGGGCTTGCGAGTGCTCAATATAAAAAAGGCATTGTTACCAGCTGGAAAATTAAAGGCCGGGAGGCGTTTTAATGGAAAGCTTAAATGCTGCTTTACTTGCTGATTTAGCTAATAGCGGCCGTGCCCGCTACTTTGTGCGCTTAGCCTTTAAAAGTGGTGATGTTTTACTGCATACAGGTGTTGGTGAGCGCCGCTTTAAAAACCGTACTTGGCATGGCGTAGGTATGTTAGGCACGGTAAGCGAAATACCGGCCAGCGATAAAAATGACAGTGCCCGTATTCGTTTAACTTTACACACTCAAGACCAAGCTGTTTTAGCTGAGGTTGCCGAAAATGACCCTATTAGCCTGGGCTGCGAAATTTACCTTGTAACTGTTGATGAGCATTACCGCGTTAGCCAAAGCCAAATACTTGAAAGCGGCTACATTGTTGCGTGCGATGTTGAACGTGGTGACGTGTCGCAAATTCAATTGAGCATAGCGGGTGAAAGCGAGCGTTGGAAAGATGCACGATTACACCAACGCTGGAACGATGCAACCCAAAAAGCGCTGCACCCGGGCGATAAGTTTTTTAGTGAGCAAACAACGGCAAACAAACAAAAGCTACGTGACACACAACCGGGTAAATACATAGGGGATAATCGACATGAACGCCAACGCTAAACTTGCTGCTTTTGTTACTCAGCGTAACTGTGAACCTTTTAAATGGGGTAAAAATGATTGTTGCTTATTGATTGCAGATTGGGTGTTGTTTGCAACGGGCAATGATGTTGCAGCTGACTTTAGAGGCGCTTATCGCTCAAAAACGGGGGCATTTAAACAATTGTTTAAACGCGATTTAAACGATGTTCAAAGTGTATTTAAAGACCGTTTAAACCCTGAAGTACCGATTGCTTACGCACGCCGTGGCGACATTGCATTAGTTGAATTTAATAATGAATATGTGGGCGGCATTGTGACTGTTAACGCTGTGGTATGTGTAGGTGATAAAGGGTTAGTTACTCTACCTATGGATGCCGTAAAGGCGGTGTACCCGTTGGAGCCTCGCGATGTCTAAGGTTGTTGATGTTGTAGTTGATACTGGGGGTGATATTTTTGGCCTAGGGCGCAGTGTTTTTAATAAAACAGTGGGAGCGCTCTGGGATTCGCTTACGCCTGATTTACCAGAAGAAGATTTAGCGACACTGGCTAAAGGCTTACAAAAAGGTATTGATCAGCCCCGACGCATTACGTTTGGCCGCGACCGTGTTGGTGGTGTTATTGCGCACCAGGCGGAAGTTGAACGTGGTGAAAAAAAGTTTGTGCAAATGGTGGTGCTTATAAATGGTGCCCCTATTGACGCGCTTGAAGAAATTTATATAGCTGATAAACCCATTACTGATTATCCAGGCGAAAGCTGGGATTATGAGTTAAGTGATGGCCGCCATACAACGGCTAATACTAAAGCTGTGGCTAAGATGGCCGGTTGGACAAATGAGCATATAGGCATTGACCAAGCACATATTTTTATAGAGCTGGAAAACAACCGCGAAGTATTTGAAGATGGTATTAGTGAAACCGAGTTTTTAATTCGTGGTGCACGGGTGTGGGATCCGCGCGATACGACTCAAAACCCTGATGATGAAACTACGTGGGCTTGGAGCCAAAATGCTGTGCTATGCGCCCTGCACTACGTTCGATTTTACGGTGCGCATGAAGTGCCGTTTGACCGTTTACCGCTGGGCTGGTGGATAGCTGCAATAAACGTATGTGACGAAGATGCTGAGTTTAAAGATGCTGCAGGTAAACTAACAACCGAAAAACGCTATACCACGAATGGTAGCTTTACCTTTAGCTCGAAACCGCTTGATGTATTAAACCAATTAGAGGGATGTTTTGCGGGCAAGATTTTTAGGCAAATGGGCCAGTGGTATGTACGTGTTGGGGCTTGGTATGGCAATCCTACATACACTATTAATGCTGATGATGTGCATGGCAACATTAAAATAAAGTGGCATGCTGATTTACGCGATCGTGCGAATGTTGTGAGAGCGACGTTTACCGATCCAATGCAAAATTACGACCGCACAGATGCCCCGCCTGTTGTGTCTGCTGGGTATCAAGCTATTGATAATCAGATATTAGAAAAGTCAATTACGTTACCGTTTGTGCGCAGTGGCACGACGGCCCAGCGCCTGGCAACAATACATTTAGAACAAACCCGGTTAGGTGAAATTGAACTGCCGCTTAAGCATAAGGGGTTGGCTGCAGCTGTTGGCCGTACGGTGTATTTAAACCTACCGAGTGAGTCGATAAACAATAAAGTATACCGTGTAGTTGAGCGCCGCTTTAGATTAGATGGCGGCGTGACATTGATGTGCGTTGAAGACGGCCCTGATTTATGGGCTGATAATTTAGTACCTGGTGCGCAAGATTTAACACCAAATAGTGACTATTTAGTGGGTAAGCCACAACCTATTTTTGATGTACGGGTTACGATTGATGGTGACGGCAATGGCATTATTAAATGGAACCACCCTGCGCCGCTTGCTGTTAATGAATATGATATTGAGTTTATTAATACTGTGGCTGATGAGCAGGTGTTTAAAACCTCTGTTACCTACACCCAAGTAACGATTCCAAATTTACAACTAGGTGAATACACCGCACGTATTAGTGCAAAAAACATATTTGGACAACGCTCCTTACTTGTAGCTGTGCAATTTAGTGTACTTACCCCGACTTTACCTACCGTTTATGTAACTGCAGATTACAACCAAATAACGCTAACTGCTGACATAGCTACAGCAGGTATTGGCACTGCGTTTGAGTGGGAATTCTTAGGTACCACAGAAAGTCCACAAAGCGGTGAGCGTGTGTTGGCGCAAATATACAACCGTATTGGCCTAAAAAGTGAAACTGAGTATAAATTTAGAGTGCGCAGCGTTAACCATTTGGGTGCTAGCGCCTGGGTAGATGTTATTGCAAGTACCACACTTGTAGATTTAACCGAGTTTATAAATGGTGTTGAATTAACTCAATTAAGTGAGGACGCACAAACACTTATTGACGACATGAACACGCAAGTTGATCGCTTGCGCCCTGAAACCGAGAACAATTTACCCGATGTAATAGCCCAAACAGTAAGTGAGTTAAACCTTGAAAAACAAGCCCGTGTTGATATTGAAAAAGGTGTGTTTGACTTATCTGCAAATTACACTAATTGGCGGCAGGAGTATGAGCAGCGCCAATTAGGTAATGAGCGTTTAATAGATGCGGCTGTCTATTTTGATCGTGATAGTGGAACAATTGTTAATCGTGCTTTTGCTCATACTGAGAATGCGTTTAACGAGGCTACTTTAAAAATTAATGGGGTGAATGCCAGCGTTGCTATACAAGCAAACCGTATAACTCAAAGCGATAAACGTATAAGCCAAGCCGAAGCTGAGCTTATTGTGCAAGCTGGGCAAATTACACAACGCGCTACGTTTAGTGAAATGCAGAGTGAAATAGCTGGGGCTATTGAAGCGTTAAGCCCTGCTTATAGCTGGCAATTTAATAGTAACAATGAAGGGTTTACAGGAGTTCAAAGCCACAATATACAAGGCTACATTACGGCTCTAGGACAAATTACAGCCCCTGTAGTAAGTTACTTAGCCGATGAAAACCCAATGTTTAGGTTACGTGTACGCTTACACTTAGATAAACAATGGTTAGGACAAATTAGTTTTAATAGTGCTGACGCTATAATTAATATACCGGCTCCTGCAAATAACGAGTGGCAAACGCTGCAAGTTGATGCGACTGGCACCGAAGGTTACACAGGGTTAATAACCGCCCTCGCCTTTAATTTAGGTGAGTGTGATATTGATTTTATTGAAGTGGGTAAACGTGGCGCTAATGATTTAGCGCTTAATGATATTACAGTTCGCACATCTAGTTTAGAGAATGATATTAATGCGGGTACGGGTATTATGGCCCAGTACGCAACGACAACGTGGGTGAATGCTTTAGGTTATCAAACACAATCTAGCGTTAATGAAATACTAGATACCTTTAACACTACGTATAGAGTTAGCGCCACGCTACAAGCCTTCAATGACGCGGGAACGCTTGAAAAAGCCAATAATGCTCAACAGTTTATTAATGGTGCTGAAGCATACATACAGAACCAGATAACATCCTTTATTGCTGGGGATGGTGGTGACGATAGCGTAACCGCAAAGTTTGTAAGTGTTAACCAAAAATTAGATGCCTTAAAAGGTACGGTAGACCAGAATATTATACAGATGAAGGGTTTAGAAATAGACTCGGAGTCAAAAAACCTCAGCGATATTATTATGGCTGCGAACCAGATCATAAAAAATAATGAGTTTGCAAAGAACGGGGTGCAGTTAGCTTTAGCTCAAAATGAACTAAAAGCAAATACCAATGAGCTGGAGTCTGTTTCTAAAAGTACCCTTGAACTGGCGGCAATATACAACAAGAACCAGTCGAGTGTTCAACTAGTAAGCGAAGCTTTTGCAAATGAAAAGCAAGCCAGCGTAATACGTGATGAGCGTTATAAGGCACAGTTTGAAGATACGGTAGCGAGATTTAGTGACGTTACCACAGCGATTGCCACCATTGATGAAGCAAATACGGTGCGTGACCAAGAGTTTGAATCGTTTGTTGCTGATACAGTTAGCAGCTTTGACGAAGTAGCCGAAACTTTTGCTAGCCAGAATCAAGCATTTACAACGCTTTCGCAAACGCTTACCTCAAAAATAAATACAGATACCGAGAATGCAAAAAATACTGCAATAGCAACAGCACAAGAATACACCCGCACTGCTGTGGGTTATTGTGTTGATATGAATGGCAATATAAGCGCTGAGAATGATGCGGTGCAATGTGTTGCTAGCGGTGGTTCATGGGTAAATGGGCCACTTGCTGAGTTTATTGCCAATATGCAAATTACCGACGGTGAAAATAGCGCAAGTATTAAAGAGCTGCGCCAAGTATTTAAGACTGTGGATGGTGAGCTTGTTGCCCGTGGAGGCTGGCAATTAGATAACAATGGTCGTGCGGTGGGTGTTGTTGGCTATAACGATGGTGAAACCGGAAACTTAGATTTGGTGGGTGATGTTATTCGCCAGGGCTTCATGGTGGGTAATACCTTTGTAGCAACGTCTTACGTGGATAATACCGATCCGGCTAATCCGGTGCATACATTTAAGGGCCGTATGGTGCTAGGTGATGGCCATACTGTAGAAAGCTTAGATGATATAAAAGCACAAGATGGTGCAAAAGGTGATAAAGGAGATACACCCACAATTACTACTAACCCAGATGGTTCCTACACCATTAGCAATGGTAGTAAAGCGGTAACTATTAAAGATGGTTTGAATGGCGATGATGCCCCAATACCTACGGTTACGGACAATGGCAACGGAACGCATACAGTCACGGATGGCGCGGGTAACAGCGTTGTTATTGCTGATGGAGTAGACGGATACACCCCGATTAAAGGCACAGATTATTTCGATGGGAAAAATGGTGATTTTGTTAGCCTGATTTATAAATCAGCAACCAGCAAACCCGCTAAACCTGCAGGAGGGACATTCAATGGCTCTAGCGAAGCCTTGCCCAGTGGATGGCAGGATGCCCCCTACTTTGAGGCCGGTAAAAAAACCTATGTGTCAACAACTCGATATAAAGATAACGGTACTAATAGCTGGCCTAAAACGGGTTGGTCAGAACCCAGTGAATATATAGTAAAAGGCGACAAGGGTGATAGTATTAAAGGCGACTCAGGCGCACGCGGATCGGTTGAAGTTCAGGTTGGGACCTCAACAGGCGCATGGTCAGACTCAACAGCAAATGCCTCACTTCCAAGCGCCCCCGTTCTTCATGACCGTGTAACTATTTATAAGTCTAGCAATCCAAGTGTTCAAACAACCAAACGATATACAGGATCAGCATGGCAAAACTACACGCTATACGTTCATGGTAGCGCAATTATAGAAGATACATTAGACGGTAAAGTGTTACGTGCGGGCACCCGTATAGAATCGCCTCGCATTGACCTGATTGGTCAAAACTTTATGAAAATAGAGCTAGCCAGCGGCTTTGGACCTGAAAACTTGTTTTATTGGTTTGGCCCAAAGATCATGAGAAATGGTCTCCCCGATTTAAATAATCTAACGCGCGCTAATGCTACAGAGTGGAAAGATGTTTATGGCAACTCTTTTCAAAAGGGCTCGTTTATAGCAGGCGCGCTGGAAAGTAGTGTTAGCACCGGACATTTAGTTAACACCCCATCGAGAGAAATAGAGTTTACATCGAACGGTAATCTTATTTATTTTGCAGTGAGTTATCAGCATAGACGCTATAAAGAAGGCCCTTTGCACGGCGATCCTACATCCGTGCAATGCCCTGCAGCACAACAGTTTAAACCTACCAACGGTACTGTATATCTTGAGCGCTGGAATGGTAACTCCTGGTATGTAGTTAGTTCACATTCTTTTTCTGGAACTTATAGCTGTCGAAATGGGGCTTTTGAAAGTGAGGGTTATGGTACGCCAAACCACACACCAAACGTGCCTTATTACGCATCATCGATAAGCGCTAAAGCGTTCACGTTTTCCCATACGCCAGGCTCTGGATATCAAAAGTATCGCGTTCGTGCCCAAGTAAATGATTTTTATGCAGCACCTGGTGTTGGCCAATTTTTATCACTCGCTGTGAGCGAATAACAAACAACTATTACAAGAGGATTAAAATATGGCCGCATACACAGCCAACCAAGTAAGCATTAATAACGGACAGAAAAATGTCGTTGTTAATAGTAATGAAAGCCCCGAGGGTGTTAGTAAGGGCGACTTTATACATGTCGGCACATTTACCCCCATGGAAATAAACCGCACCTATGTTGATAGTTCGGGCAAGCATGTTATTGAATTACTAAAAGCATGGGGGAACAGTAATCAAAGCAACCAACCTGCGATTGTTATTCCTACCACAGTTCAGTTTAAAGACACGGTAAAAGCTCTACAAACAGCTAACCGCCTCTTAAATGACAACACCCAAGCGATGCAAGATTGGCAAACAAAAACAGGCACTGTTGCTTTTGTAGATGCTGCGGGTGTTAGTCAATCAATAAAAACACTTAAGCAAATGCAAATTGAAAACGATGCCCTACACCCCTACCCTTGGGCGATGCGTAAAGTTGAGTTTGAAGCTAAACGTAAACAGAATAATGAAATGTTTGCTGCCAGTGGCTTTGTGCATTTTGGTAAGCGTCTTGATAGTAGTTCATATGAGACTATAAATGAAGGAATGTACTCTGGTAGTGTCTCAAGCGGCAGTTACCTTGATGGGTTAAACCTGGGCGTTACCGAAGGGACGAGTTTAGGTTCGGGACTCAGTAAAAGTAACACCCCCAGCATTAATATTGCTGGGGTAATTACAAAAATAGACCGCCTAAGTAGTTTACAAGTTAACATTGGCAACATTGTGAAATTCCCCCCGGCGGAGAAAGGAGATCGTACTTATGATAGCGCCACGGGATTATCCGTTACTCATGCTACCTCGGGTATAGCTTTTTCAAGTGAAACTGAGACTAATAAAGTAGTTACAGAACGTGTGGATATGTGGGGGTTTGAAGCTTTTCTACGTGAATTAACTGATGAAGATCCTTTTGTATACCAGTATGGGTTAATACAATCCCTGGCCACAACTATTAATGGTGTCTCAACTTCCAATGACACAAAACGCCCAGCTATGTATTTTTCTTGGTACGAAGGAGACATAGAAAGCCGAGGAAAAGGAGTTAACTGGCAAGCAGCTAGTGAAACTACACGCATTAAAATAGCCCGTGATCCATTAAATAATATTTATTTTGATGATGTAACAGGTAAGTTTTATCAGTGGTGTATTCGCGGACGAAGCTTTGCTGGTGCGGGAAATGGTGATTGGTTGAACTTAGAGTCTCCTACTGGTGGCTTGCAGTTTGCAAATCCTGTCCCAACATACATAGGAAGCCATGGGGCACTGGATACGGCATATACTTATAGTCCACCTACATCATCCTATAGGTACTGGGGGCCACTCGCTAGTAACGCCAGTCCCTCTGCGGAGACGGGCGTAAATTCCAACAACGCTCCTTTCTCATCTTCCGCTAATGGGGTGTGCTATTTCCTAGTCTGTGGCACTGTGAGTAGGCTTAATCAAGGTGCGTATCATCCAAGCTTTAACCCTATGGGGGCGGGGACTTTTAGAAGCGCAACAAACCTTGGACATCGGCCCTGGTATCATCGAGATATTGCCTCGAATATTAGAAGTAAAAGCACCTGCTTCTCGGGGGTACTAGGGGCTTTAGGATTAGATACGGCCGATGGCCGGATAATATCGGCTTTTTCTGGACGACCCGATGGCCGTTTCTACGATGCTATCTATGCCAGCGGTCAAGGTGGTGTGTGCCGTGATATGCGCTACTCTGCTTGGGGATTAACTAAACAGGATTTTTCCGAGGGGGATTTAAAAATTAAAGCCGGAGTCTATAGAGGTAGAGAGGCCGCGAAGTTTATAAAAATTCATAAAACTACTCTTAATGCTAAGGTATCTACGAACAAGAATATCATAATAAGTGGCCAAGCATTCCCAGAGGTACATAAACTTAATATTTATGTTAATACACATAAAAATAGTTATATTGTAGACTCTGCAGGTACAACATTCCCTCTTGGTCGTTCAATCTATAACGGTTCAGATACCTATCTTAACTCCCCAGAAGGAACGAGTTGGGAAAATCCCCCTGTTATTTCTGGAGGTTACTATTTAATAGTGGCTAGTGAGAGAGGTTTTTCCTTGTCCGGGGACTATACAGCCACAGAAGTTATAGGTTCACCCTCGGAGATTATTCTTTGTGAGGGTTTAAAACACGGCTGGCTTGGGTCTTGGAACCCTATACTTCCTAATGGGTACAGTATACCCCGTGGTATGCTAAGAAAGGTTATTGCCTGGTTACCAGTACGTAGAACTGAGAATAAGGGCAATGACTGGTCTATACACACGATTTCGAGTCTAGCTGTTTTTGATACCACAAATAATTCGGCGTCGTTCCCAAGCCTACCCGCTAGTTCTATTCTGGTACTCAACTACACAACACCCTCAAGGATGACTGAGGGTAGTCTTAATAGTATGGTTGAGGGGGGGATGTCGGGAGTGGGAAGTATTATGTTCGGAGACACACATGACACACGGGCAGGGAATGGACTAATGTACTCCCTTATAGGGGAAATAGGTACCTCGACAGTGACTAAAAATAAGGCTGTAGAGGTTCCGTGGTTGCGGTGTGCAATCTTCCCTATTAATGGTTTTATTGATATTAATAGCCTTATGGAGCATGCACCAGCACCCTTGATAGCCCCAAGTAACAATAGCTCCGCGTTTAAAGCACTTAACTATAACGTAGTTGAAAACCAACAAGGGTTTATTAACTACGCCTACACAGAGCTTAAGCATGATGGTACTGATTGGGGTGATGATGGGAAGATTAACATCGTAGATAACCAATCAACACGTACCGATGATAACGGCAACACCGTTGTTTATGGCACAGCACGTATAGTTGAACCAATAGGGTGGATAAAAAATGATAAATAAGATAGTCGATTTCATCGTTTTAGATGAGGAACAGACCCCCGTTTTAGACGAGCAAGGTTTACCGCAATTACTACAACGTCCAGACACAAAAACTGAGCAAGATATTGAACGGTTAATTTCGCTCGGCAAGCCCACTGAGGTCATAACTAAATTTGCTGTACTAGTAAGCTTAGGCGAGCAGTGGAATTGGGCTCAAGAATACTTTGATTACTTGGTTGAGCTTAACGAAGTAAACGAGCACAACGCTAACTTACCTGAGCCAATAGCGAATGACGAGGGTACCGTAATTGAGGCTGAGCCAAAGCCACTACCTATTGAGTCATTACGCCCCGAAGTTAGAACGGTTGAGCATGTGCTTGCGCCGTATCAAAGAAAGCTATCTAAAATGGTGGGTATAGAAATAAAAGGCGTTAACGTATCGCTAAATGAAACTAACCAAAACGGGCTATCTGCTCTGAAGTCCGCATTTGATTTAGCTACCGAATTTGACGCGCAAGGACAATTCTTCCCTATTAAGTTCAATGCTGAAACAGCGACTGGTGAGCAAGTTGTAGAGCTGGCAGATGAAGCAGAGTTTAAACAGTTTGGCTTGCAGTTTATTCTCGCTCGTAAATCATACTTCGAATAATGCAAAAAGGGTTTAAACAACGTTTAAACCCTCTTTGAACATTGTTTAAATTCCACCACACATAACTAAAACTAAACTAAAAACCACCCTATTTAACATAATTTATTTATTCTAAAATCTAGCGTTTATTTTTCTAAAATTCTGCGGCGGCTTACATTAAGTGTATTTTACGTTTTTAAGTAAATTCAATACAGCTGCTTTCCTACTACTACGAATACATAACTTTAAATATGGATGCTTTACTTACATGAGCCCTATAAAGCAAGTTTGTTATTTAAACATGTATTTGTATAAAACAAGCCCGCTGATAATTTAGCGGTTAAAGTTCTCCTTGTTTATAAAGCGCACCTATCTATAACTAACCAGTCTGCAAGTATATTGTTATGCCTTTGCTATATTTTCAATTCAAATAACGGAATTTTGCTGCTTACTACTTATGTGGCTTCTTATACTCTTTGTATATAAACACTTATGTTGAATTATTATCTTATCTAGCTTAATGAATCAGGCCCCTTAAAGCATTTCTTTCTTTTAGCTATGCATAAATTACCAATTTAACTTAGGTAATATTCAGCTACTATTTCATACCTACACGTTACTTATAAATCTCTATATGCATATCCTTGCTTAACTTATTCTATAAATTTACTAGCAGCCTTACTGTGATTTTAACTAAGTGATAATTCAATTAAATTTGCGCCATAACTTACTACATAATTAACGCCTATAAATAAGCTTAAGTCTTTAACCTAGTTAATCGCTTTATTTTATCTTCTATTCCAATAGCTAACTAACATTTCTATTTCAATCCCATGCTGTTTTATTACTCTTTATGAGTAACAATCCGGCCATAATATTTGAATTGATATACCATATGCTTATACTTTGCCATCAGTTGTAATAGTTTTTTATAAATAAACCTCAAAAAGATCTGGTTTATCACTGTTACACACATGGGTTTTACCTGTATTTACATAGCTAGTTTTGCAAAATAACGCTATTAACAGTAATAAATCAGTTGGTTTAGTTCGTTTTATAAGCAGGTGCTTTAAATAGCCTATTATGTAGGGTTTTAATTTTCAGTTTTAGTTATATTTGGTTTAATTATTAGTCATTTAAATTATGTTAAATTGTGGTGTGATTATGTTTATCACAGTAATGCGCTTGGTTATTTAACTAAAACTCCCTGCTGATAGTGGTTTTAACTATGAACTTCTAAGTTGTTGAAAGACAGCTGGTATAAAACAGAGTAATGGAAACGCGCTTCCCCATAATGTTTGATTGCTATTTGTAGTATGACTTTTTAAGTGTATTTTAATTAGGCTAGTTTAAAGATTGAAGTGCCCTGCACTGTATATAGTTATTGTTGCGTAATAATGTAATTAAATATGATGGTTAATCCGATAATATTCGCAGTACACTCGCTGTTAACGATAACCTAAAGCGTTAACAACAAGTAGCCACTGGTGATTTAATTAATTTTGCCAAGCTCATCTTTCAGATGTTTTAGTTTAAGCTTTTCTGCTGTAATCTTTTTTTGATACTTACTAACTTTATCACTTTTACCTGCTTGTTTAGCATCTAGCAGATCTTCTTCATATTCAGCAATATCATTGTTAGCATCGTTTATTTTTTCTATTAAATCTTCTTTCAATACTTTTTCGCTGCAATTAGCTTTTTCTGCATGTAATGCTTTTTTCAACCCTTCAATCTTGTACTTATTACCATGTTCCTTAGCTATGGCAAGCTGGCTTTCTATCTCGCAAAATTTTTTTTCACAGCCAGACAAATCACTACACGCTAATGATGCAGCAACCGGTGTGGATGATAGCATAAATAGAATACCTGCTGTTGTTGGTATTACTTTATATTTTGAAAATATATTAATCATCAGCTTTGTCCAAACATAATAATTATTAAATTATGCGTAATTGTTACAAACAAAAAAGCGCCTAATATAAATTTAGCGCTTTTAGAGTATGGCATTAACAGCTTAAATTAATGCAGTGCCGCAGTAAACGGAATGCTTTCACAAATTTTAGCTTCCGCTATTAGTAGCTCTTCTAGGCGTATGTCTACTTCTTCTTTATCAAAATACTCATACGCTAGTTCTACAAATAAGTTTTTATGTTTTTCTTCTGATTCGGCAATCGCAATGTAAAACTCTTTTTCTTTGCCCTCTGGTAACGCTTGCGCCACTAGTGAAAAACGTTCGTGCCCTCTCGCCTCAATAACCCCACCGACTAATAATCGATCCATTAAAAAACCGTCGCGGCCGTGTCTAAATAAAGCACGTATTTGTTTTATATAAGGGTCTTTTTTGTCGTCACCTAAATTTACATCACGTGAAATTAAAATTTTCAGCACTTCTTTAAAATGAATCATTTCTTCAAGTGCTAAGTCTGCCATAGCTGTAACCAGTTTACGTTTATCGGGGTAATGCGACAGCATAGACATGGCCATGCCCGATGCTTTTTTTTCGGCTGCGGCGTGGTCTTGTAAAAAAGTATCGAAGTCATCAAGTACAACTTCGGTCCATTCAAATGGAGTGTGGTATTTTAATTCAAACATGCTCTGTACTACTTATAACAAGGTGTAAAATAATGCGCAGATTTTAGCGTATATTAGGTAAAAAATCATGCTCCTAAGCCTGTAAAGTTAAACCTTGTAGCGTAACAGTTTATCTATGCGCCCTTTTGCTGTTGATTCAACTTTTAGCGGATGTTTTATATCGTTCCAGGCAGTAACTTTGCCGCCCATATTCATTTTTTCAAAATCTGTTTTATTACTTTTAATCGCTAAAAAATCACAGAGCATTTTGTAGCTTTGCGGTTTTGCTATATTTATTGATAAAAAGCGTTGCTCTTGGTGTTTAAAATAATTTTTAGCGTCATTGATATGCGTGTTATAACAATGCGTTAAGTAACTATCATCGTTTATATTATCAATTGTTAAATTACTAAATATATTTAAATAACAATGCTTTAGATGAATATTAAAGCCCCCATCAGTGCGTGTTAAATTAGTATGCATACGTAATAATAATTGCTTTATTGATGGTAGCCATACGTTAAGCTCACGCTCTAAATAAATAAATTTTGCATCCGGATAATACTTATCGAGGGCTTTATAATCATTAAAAATTGGCGTATCGGCAATTGCATGGGCGTTATCAAAACAATTGTTTGTGTAAGCAGTATGCGCTGTTGGTATACCAAACTCTAAAAAAGCATGGCAAACACTTGTAGTGCCTGTACGCGGTAAACCAATAATAAATATTTTGTTATTCATAATTAAATTTAACTAAAGCGGGTTAATAAAATAACTAAAGCACTTATAAGCATAGTTAAAAATGTAGCTATAACACCAATTTGGCGGTACTTTAGGTTTTTTTCTACTATGCCAAAATTATGAAAAACGCGGCCTATAAGTAGCATTGCACCAAGTGCATGGCAATAATGACTCGCTAACCCCTGATATTCTGCTAAAAAAAGCAAAATAATAGCAAACGGTACATATTCCATAAAATTACCATGGGCACGAATTGTCCGTTGCAACTGTGGATTTTCGCCTTCACCAAGTGATATTTGCGCTGCCCTGCGCACGTTTATTACGTTAAAGCTTAAGTAAATATAGTAAAATGCAAGTAATGCAGCGTATGTTGAAATGATCACAGTATTATCCTAATATTTTTGGCAATAATAACACACAAGTTAACCTTCATTATCAGAAGTTTAGTTTACAACTATGCTAAAGTATTAATAATACTCTTATACAATAAAGCATAAGGATTTTATGTTTGTACCTCGCAAAGTAGCCGACAGTTATCGAGAAATGATAAATAGTATTGGCTTTTACCCTTCTTTACTTTCAATTGCATTTTTAACCTTTGCGGTTATTACGATGTCGGTTGAATATATGCCCATTATTGAAAAGCTAAAGTCGTTTATATCTGTAGTATTAGTAGATAGCGCCGAAAATGCGCGAACTGTTTTAAGTACCTTAGCCGGCAGTATTATTTCGTTAACTGTGTTTAGTTTTTCAATGGTAATGGTGGTATTAAACTCAGCCAGTGCCAGTTTATCGCCGCGTGTAGTACCTGGATTAATAACCCGGAAATCTCACCAACTGGTATTAGGTTTTTATTTAGGCAGTATTATTTACTCAGTAATTATGCTCATAAATATTAATAAACTCGAGAATGGCGCCATGGCTATACCGGCACTTGGGGTATTATTTGCGCTTATTTTTGGTTTGATTTCGTTAGGGCTATTCGTATTTTTTATTCACTCTATATCTCGCGCTATTCAAGTAGATAATGTTTTAAATGGTTTATTTAGCCAAACAAAAAATGAAATTAAAACCATTATTAAAAGTCAGCAAGAAGCGCCGCTTAAAAATCTTCCCGACTTTACTGATTGGCATTCTATAAATAGTCAAACTGAAGGCTACTACAAAGGAGTGCACACCGATAAGCTTTGCGCCTTATTATCTGCAGAAGAAATTGAGCTTTATATCACTGTTAAACAAGGTTATTTTACAGTTAAAGGTTATCCATTTTTAAAGTGTAATAAAGATATTTCAAGTAATGATGAGTTAATTGATAAAATTTTAAGCTGTTTTATTTTTTATATAGAAGAGTATATTAGCGACCATTACCGTTATGGTTTAACGCAAATATCAGAAATAGCCGTTAAAGCGATGAGCCCAGGCATAAACGATCCGGGTACAGCAGTTAAAGCCATTGATATGTTAAGTATTTTATTAATTAAACGACTTTCAATAAGTGATATTAATTACAGCTTTAAACACAGCAAAGATACGCCATTATTATATATACACGAAACCCGCTTTGATGAATTACTGCATGATAATTTTACCCCGCTACGTAATTACGCTAAAGGCGATGCGTACGTAATGACTAATGTGTTAGAAGCATTTAAAAATATTTTATTTGTTGCTCACGAAAATTCAGCGGCGAGGGAAAGTTTATTTAATTATTTAAATGCTATTGTTGATGACATTAACGAGCACGTAACGAATGAGTACGACAGGCAGGAAATTAATAATATGCTTAAATCAATTGCCCGTATTAGTAAGCAACAAGGTGATACATTACTGGCACGTTTTAAGCGCCAGTAAGTTATAAACTTAATCTATATAATAAACTGCATAACTAGATGCAGTTATAATGATTTCACCTGCATGATAGGCATCGGGTACATAATTACTCGGTGTACTATCTGAGAGCATCACTTTTTCGGCGCGCATATAAGGGGCCGATTGCACATTTAATGGCTGCATAGATGCGCTATATAAGCCTTTTAACTCTACGCCAAACTCACTGCTAAATTCTTTAGCTGCATCGCGAGTATCTTTTATAGCCAGTTTTTGCGCTTTTTTGTAGAGTTCATCGTAATTGCTTGCTAAAAAACGCGTATGGTTAATTTCGTTAATACCATTGTTTACTAAGTTTTGTAGTAACTCGGGATATTTATTAATGGCATTAAGCTTAACCGTTAAAGATCTGCTAACCCTAAAACCTTTAAATTGTTGCTCACCGCTTTCACGATTATATTGGCTTTCTCGGTTTATTGATATTTGCCCGGCATTAATATCTGCATCACTTACACCTAATGCTGTTACTAATTTTATTGCCTTAGCCATGGTTATATCGGTTTTATTTTTTGCAGCAATTAAATCTTTATCTATTTCGGTAATGCCAACATTTAATAATACATGGTCTGGCATGGTGGTAATTGTTGCCTCACCTTTAACATAAATATGCGGTGTATCGGGTGTGGCCGCAGCAAATGCATTAAAGCTCAGTGCTGCACCTAAAAATAAAGTAAACGTTTTCATAAGTGAATCCTTTTATATTAACCGTAACAACTGGTTATATTACTAACTTTATTAAATTCGCAATCCTTTATTGGTCACTAATTTAATACAAAAAGTATTTACAGCTTGCTATATATTAAGCTTATTAAACACTTTAAGTGGTTAATTACAGATGAACAAGTACAAAAAACAGGCCGTAGCCTGTTTTTTAATTATTACTAAATACTAAGTTGCAGCTTTAAATGCTACTGCGCTTATAGTTACGGTACTTAGGTAACCAGTAGTTTTTATCGATAGCAGCCCATAGTGCGTCATCAGAAATATCAAGAGCAACGCCCTCTTCAATCGCTTTTTTGCCTACAGCAAATGCAATACGTTTACTTAGGGTTTCAATTTCTGTAAGTGCCGGTAATAAACTACCTTTGCCAGTATTTGCACGCGGCGATGATTCAGCCAGCATTTCGCTAGAAACACTTAACATAGCATCTGTAATACGCGTTGCTTTTGCAGCTATAACCCCTAAACCAATTCCCGGGAAAATATAACTGTTGTTACACTGCGGAATTGGGAAAAGCTCACCATTATATTCAACTGGGGCAAATGGGCTACCTGTAGCAACAAGTGCTTTACCTTCGGTCCAGTTAATAATATCTATTGGCTGTGCTTCTACCTGTTTTGACGGGTTACTTAATGGGAAAATAATAGGTTGTTCACAACCTGAATACATAGCGCGTATTACTTGTTCGGTAAATAAACCAGGTTGGCCCGAAACACCAATTAAAATATCGGGTTTAGAGCAATGCATTACATCAAGTAATGACGCAAATTCGCCGCTGTACGTCCATTCACTCAAACGAGCTTGTGGTTGCGCTAAAACTTGCTGAAAGTCGCGTAGACCTTCCATACCCTCCGATAACAAACCAAAGCGGTCAACCATAAATACCTGGCTGCGTGCTTGCGCTTCGCTAATACCTTCAAAAACCATTTGGCTTACAATTTGTTCAGCAATACCACAACCCGCAGAGCCAGCACCAACAAACACTACTTTTTGATCTGCTAGGCGTTCGTTTTTAACTCTACACGCAGCAAGCAATGAGCCAACAGTTACTGCAGCTGTGCCTTGAATGTCGTCATTAAAACTACAAATTTCATTACGGTAACGTTTCAGCAGTGGCATCGCATTTGGCTGAGCAAAGTCTTCAAACTGTAATAATACATTTGGCCAGCGACGCTTGATTGCTTTAATAAATAAGTCTAAAAACTCATCGTACTCATCTTGAGTAATACGCTTATGACGCGCACCCATATACATAGGATCGTTTAATAGCTTCTCGTTATTTGTACCCACATCTAGCATTACCGGTAATGTATACGCAGGGCTAATGCCACCACATGCGGTATACAAAGATAGCTTACCAATAGGAATACCCATGCCACCAATACCTTGGTCACCTAAGCCTAAAATGCGTTCACCATCGGTTACCACAATTACTTTTACTTTACCTTTGGTGGCATTGCGTAAAATGTCGTCTATTTGAAAACGATTTTCATATGAAATAAATAATCCACGTGCGCTGCGATATATATCTGAGAATTTTTCACAGGCATCACCCACTGTTGGGGTGTAAATTATTGGCATCATTTCTTCAATATGATCACGCACTAAACGATAATAAAGTGTTTCGTTATTATCTTGAATTGCACGTAAATAAATATGCTTATTAAGATTGTCGGTAAAACTAGAATACTGCTGGTAACAACGCTCTACCTGCTCTTCGATTGTTTCATAACGAGGAGGCAGTAAACCCGCAATATTAAAGTTTTCGCGTTCTTTTTGGCTAAATGCACTGCCTTTATTGAGTAATGGAGTTTCAAGAAGGCCGGGGCCAGAATGATGAATATAAAGATAATTTGGATCGGTATTTGTAGTCATATTTCCAAGCTTTACTTAGTCTTAAGTTATGATCTGTCATTATCGGTGTTAAAGGCTAAATTGCAATGCTATTTAACCTTGTCAGACCATTGAGAATATATAAATGCGCTAATTTTAAACACTAGCTTAGCGCATTTGTATTATACATAATTTAGAATTTTAAAGTGGCACTTTTATCAGTTAAATCAGACAAAGCCACCCCTTCACGGCGAGGATCGGCGCCGCCTATTAATGTGTTGTTTTTTACTTCAACTGCATGTAAACCAGAGTTTAAATCTAAAATTCTAACATTATGACCACGCTTGCTAAGTGCTGGCGCTAATGCTTCAAGCGCAGTGCCTTTTTCAAGGCTAGTGTAGTCGTTACGATTAGTAGTACGTGGTAGATTAATTGCTTCTTGAACAGATAAATCCCAATCAAGCACGCCAATTACCACTTGTGCAACGTAACTAATAATACGGCTTCCGCCAGGAGATCCGACAACCAAACGTAAACTTCCATCTTTATTAAATACCATTACTGGCGACATAGAGCTGCGCGGGCGCTTGCCAGCTTCAACTCGGTTTGCTACAAGCTGGCCGTTTTTACGCGGCGATAATGAAAAGTCAGTCAGCTGATTATTTAAAATAAAACCATTTACCATTACCGTTGAGCCAAAAGCCATTTCGATTGAACTGGTCATAGACACTGCATTGCCTTGGCTATCTACAATCGACACATGGCTGGTTGATGGCAATTCGAACGAGTCGTCTTTGGCATAACTTAAGTAATCAACTGGGTTACCAGCAACGGCTGTTATATCTTGCTCGGTAATTAGTTTTGCACGTGTGGCTATATAGTCTTTATTTAATAATTCCTTGGTAGGTACTTGGGTAAAATCGGGATCGCCCATGTAAACATCCCTATCGGCAAACGCAATTCTTGATGCTTGGCTAAAGTAATGCAGTGCTTGCTCACCATTTACTGGCAGTGCGCCCATGTTTTTATGCTCTAATAAGCCAAGCATTTGCAGCACAGCTACCCCGCCGCTACTGGGTGGTGCCATAGAACATACATTATAAACACGATACTCAATACATACCGCCTCGCGCTCTTTGCTAGTGTAATTAGCCAGATCTTGCTCATTTAATTTGCCAGGCGCTATTTTAGAGTGCTGTACCGCATTAACCATTTGTTTGGCATTAGCGCCCTTATAAAATGCATCAATACCATTACTAGCAATCTCTTTGTATAAATTAGCTAATGGCTGGTTTTTTTTGATGCTACCTATCGCAATTAATTTACCGTTTGGGAAAAAGTAGTCGTTAATTACTGGCATGCTCATTACGCCAGGGTTTAATTGGCGCTGCAGTAAACCGTGTAATCGCGGCGAAACCTCAAAGCCTTGCTCTGCAAGCTCAATGGCTGGTTTAAATAAATCAGCCCAAGGTAGTTTACCGTATTGTTTATGTGCGTTAGCAAAGGCATGTAAAACCCCTGGCACACCTACTGAGCGTCCACCTACTATGGCTTCAATCCACTTCACGGCTTTGCCATGCTTATCTAAAAACAATGTTTCGTCGGCGTTTTCTGGTGCAGTTTCACGGCCATCAAAACTGGTTAATTTGTTGTTTACTTTGTTGTAGTACAGCATAAAGGTGCCGCCACCAATACCTGAAGATTGTGGTTCTACTAAAGTCAGTACCAGTTGCGTTGCTATTGCAGCATCAACAGCGCTGCCGCCTTGCGCTAATATTTGCTGCCCAGCACGAGATGCATACGGGTTAGCTGCAACCACCATATAATTATTGCCGCTCACGGCTTGTTTATGTACTAAGCCGGTTGCGGCTTCTGGCTCGCGCGTTTCAATTTGAGTAAGGGGTTGTGCAAATAAAGGAAAAGACGTTGCACATAATGTAATAGCAAGTAATGTGTGATGTTTAAAGTTCATAAAGAGTAAATAACCTAAATTATCAGGAGTTAATTGGCATCTTAAAGTTAAACAGGCACAATATGCAAAAATTAATACTAAAAATTACAATTAAATGCTTAATTTACCAGTGCAACCTCGTTATTTACTCCCTCCTTTATTTTTAATGCTGCTAAGCGTTACTTTTGCTACTTTTGATTTAAATGACTTACTCGAATTTAATCGCGATTTAGTTAATCAGGGCGAATTGTGGCGAGTTTTTAGCAGCCAATTTGTTCATGCTAACTGGGCACATTTGGCGCTAAACTGCGGCGGTATTATTTTAATTTGGTTACTACATGGCGAACATACGTCGCCTAAACGCTACGCTATTAATATTAGCTTATTGGCTCTGTGGTGCGGCTTAGGTGTTTACTGGTTTTGCCCCAGTATTTATATTTACACTGGGCTAAGCGCACTGTTACATGGCGTTATTATTTGGGGCGCAGTTAAAGATACAACACTTGAGCTTAAGTCGGGCTATTTATTGTTTATTGGGGTGTGGCTTAAAATAATATTTGAGCAGCTAAATGGCCCTAATGCCGATATTGGTAAGCTTATAAACTCAACCGTTGCAATTGACGCGCACTTAATTGGTGCTATTGGTGGTACTTTGTTAGCCGCACCTTTATTAGTTAACTATATTAAAAACAAAAACTAAATATAAAAAAACGCCACTTAAAAGTGGCGTTTTAGGTGTAACTTGTTATTAATCGTTACAGGGTTTCTTTAAACAGTTTATAAATACGGCGATATTCATCTAACCAGCTCGATGGCTGCACAAAACCGTGCGGCTCTACCGGAAAAATAGCCGTTTCAAAGTTTTCTTTTTCAAGCTCAATTAAACGCTGTACTAATCTAACCGTATCTTGAAAAAACACGTTGTCGTCAACCATAGGCGCATTAATTAATAAGCGTTTGTTTAAACCCTCAGCATAGTAAATAGGCGAACTGCGCTCATACGCAATTGGATCAACATCCGGATGGTTTAATATATTTGCTGTGTACGGCGCATTATAATGAGCCCAATCTGTAACGGGGCGAAGTGCAGCACCCGCTTGAAACAATTCGGGCGCGGTAAATAACGCCATAAAGGTCATAAAGCCGCCATAAGAGCCACCATACGTGCCTACAGCTTGCGTATTTACGTTGGCATTTTCTGCCATCCATTTAACCCCATCAGCTAAATCTTGGGTTTCGGGTGTACCCATTTGACGATAAATTGCCGTACGCCAATCACGTCCATAGCCTTTAGATGCGCGGTAATCCATATCCATTACTACATAACCTTCGTCAGCTAATAACGAATGAAACATAAACTCACGAAAATACCCAGACCAGCCCAAGTGCGAGTTTTGTAAGTAACCTGCACCGTGGTTAAAAATAACCGCTTTACGCTTTTTACCCACTTCGCCCTCTACATAATCAGCCGGATAGTACACTTTTGCGTAAATAGGTTGATCAGTATGGCTAGATGGCACTGCAATTATTTTAGGGGTTGTTAGCTTTTTAGCTAAAAACTCATCCGAAACCGTATGTGTTAACCGGGTAACCTGTGTGTTTGCTTTTGCATCAGCCACATACAACTCAGTTGGTAACATAATTGTTGAGTGCTTTAACAGCAGCTTGGTTTGATCAGGGCTAAGTGTATAGTCGGTCATACCGTTAAGGTCGGTTACTTGCTCGTTTTTACCGGTTAGTGGATTTACACGGTAAATTTCGTATAGGCCTGGGTGTTCAACGTTAGCTTTATAATAAATAGCACTGTTATCGTCGGTAAGCGTAAGGTTAGATACTTCAAACTTACCTGTTGTTAGCGCTGTTGCTTTACCATTTAACGGCTTTTTATAAAGCTGACTGTAACCCGACTGCTCTGATAAATAATATAAGGTGTTAGAGTTGTGTAGCCAGCCAAAATCGTTAAAAGCATAGGCTATCCAAGCGTCGTCATGTAAACGATGTTGCGACACTAACTTATTATTTTTAAAATCGACGGTTGCTAACCAGCGATCTTTGTTATCCCACGCTTCTAGCATTATTGCTACGTTTGAGCCGTCGTCGTTCCAAATTATAGGGCTTTGATCCCAGCCCCAATCGCTAATTTAATTTATACCACGCGGCGCTTTTTTAGACTTATACGTTTTACCATCACGGGCATAGTTTTCTTTTTTAACCGCTGCCAATACGTCTTCATCAAAGCCCGGTAGGGTATCAAAGCTTAAGGTATTTTGACTTTTATCGTTTAAATTAATGTATACCAGCTCTGAGGTTTGCGACTTTTCGTCAGCTACTCGGCGGCGCGCTTTTTTAGGTTCAATGCGGGCATCATCGGTAATATAATTTGGCATTATATCGCTATCATCGCGCCAATCTCTTTGCTCTTGCACTACCACTAATAAAGCATCACCATTTGGCGATAACTGCACGTCTTTTACACTATTACCTTTGCCTAAATAAAACTCAGTATTAGCAATTGAGCTATTTTGCTGCTTAAGCTGTGCTTTGCGTGCTTGTTTATCTTTATTGTTTTTATGCGTTAGCGCTATGTAATCAATAAGTTTATGCTGCTCTTTAGCAATATAACTGCTTGGCTCTGTAATGCCCTGGGGCTTATCTGCCAGTTTTAAATTAGCAATTTCAGTGGTTAAGCCTGAGCTTAAGTCAACTTTAAAAAATGTATTACCTTGACGATAAGCTAAGCTGCCATCATTTAAAAATTGTGGCTTAGATTCAGTGCTAGAGGTATGCGTTACTTGTTGAATTGCACCTGTTGTAACGCTTTTTACAAATATATTTCCCTCAAATACATAGGCTTGCAGGGCTTTATTTTTTGAATAAACAGCTTTATTTGCACCTACAGTGTGCAGTTTATTAAGTGCTACTTGCTCTGCGCTTTGGCTTGTAATTGATTGGCTAAATAAGTTACGTAACTCATTACCTTGCTCTTTACGTGCATAAATAATGGTAGCAGAATCACTGCCCCAAAATGCGCGCTCTGGTTGACGTCCAAGCCAATCGGGATGGGCCATAGCTTGCTCTAACGTTATTTTAGTAGAGCCCATATCGGCGGGGGTATTAACAACGGCAGCAACAGGAGACGTTGTTACATTATTTTGCGTAGCTGTTGAAGATGATGCAGTTGCTTGACACCCTGCTAAAAAAACACTTGAGGCAACAGCCAGTGCTATTAATGTTTTGGACGATGAGATATTAAAAATCATAGTGCTTCTTAACGGTAATTATAATTAAGCCGTATTTAAGCAGAAGCACTTTGGTGATTGCAATTTTTTAAGACAAACGCCGGTGTAACTGAGTTAGGTTGCTTATTCTAAGCGTAAATCTAGCCAAACTAGTCGATGATCACTCGACGCATTTCTGTCTTTAATTAAGCGGTATAGCTGGCTATTTTTAGTTGGCCAAAATACCCCACCATCAATAATTTTTAACCCATAATGCGATGGCAAAACATAGTCAACCCGTGCTTGCCAACTTGCACTGTAATTTTTAGCATGGCTGTGCTGTGGATATTGCTCTTTTGCGCCAGCACTTTTCGGTATAAAACTGGCGTTTACAAGCGGATGCTTAAGTAGCTGATCTGTAGTTATAGTTCGCTGTTTATCACCCTCAGGGGCGGCATTTAAGTCACCTAAAATAACAAAGCGAGACTGAGCATTTAAACCGCCTTTTTTACCTTTATCGTCATAAATATAATCGGCATTATTAATGTAGTCTGCAACTAACCTTACTTCATCATGGTTACGCTTGCCGTTTCTGTCCTCTAAGCCATCAAAAACCGGTGGGGTTGGGTGCGATGCAAGTATATGTACCGTTTTATTATTAACTGATATGGGTAAATCCCAAAAAGATTTTGAGCTCAAACGAATGTTTTGCCATTCTTGCTCGTTATACCAGTTTTTGCCTGTGGTTGGATCAATAGGCATTTGCGCATTAGGCATATCTTTATATTTAAAAGTTTGCAGCGTTCGTACTTTATCTAAATCGATTGGATAACGAGATAAAACGGCCATACCGTAATGGCCTTCAAAAAAACCAAAACCGTGAGCGTCGCCCATTATTCCTATTTTTTTACCGTCGTTATCTAAATCAAACTCAGTGGCTAAACCGGTATTAACCGGCGCAATATAAAAATAAGGATAGTCTATTGCCGCTTGATTATTTTGACTCACGTTTAAATAATGGCTTTTAAAGTACGCTATACCCTGCTCTTTTGGCACATAATCAAACTCGTTTAATAGTATTATATCGGGGCGAACACGTTGAATTATTTCGGCAATATTTTTAATTTGTGAATGCTCTGCTTTAAGCGCGCTAACCAAAGAATCGCTTTTTACAGGGGTTTTTCTTGGTGTATAGTTAGTTGCATCCATACTTACATTAAAGGTGGCAACACGCAGTTGCGCCGCTGCAACGTAGTTGCTTAGCAGTAAACAAAACAACGTACTACCCAAAGTAATACTACTTAAATTACCTTTCATTATATCAACCCATCTAAAATTAAAAATAAAATAACACTACTTACCACTATCCATAATAAAATTGCCATTATAAAGGGCTTAAGTCCGGCTTGTTTTAGTATTGCTAATGATAGGCCACTACCAATTAAAAATAATGTAACTATAAGCAATTGTTTAGCAACTATATTAATAACACTCCATACAGGTGAAAACTGTGGCAAATAAGTATTAATAAGTGCGGCGAGTACAAAGCCAACAATAAATAGTGGAATACTGGCTTTTTCATCTGAGCGTAAAAACACCCCAGCAAGCGCAGTATAAGGAATGATCCACATAGCGCGGGTTAATTTTACTGTGGTGGCAATGCTTAGTGCCACAGCGCCATAAGTAGCGGATGCACCTACAACACTGCTGGTATCGTGAATAGCTAAAGCAGCCCACATGCCAAATTGCTGCTCGGTTAAATTAAAATAATGGCCAATGGCCGGAAACAACAGTAAGCCCACGCCATTGAGCATAAATACTACGCCAAGTGCCACAGCCACTTCATGATCTTTTGCTTTAATTACCGGTGCCATAGCTGCAATAGCACTGCCACCACAAATAGCAGTGCCAAATGAAATTAATACGCCGGTATTGCGGTTAAGTTTAAATACTTGGGTAAGTATTTCACCTAAGCCAATTATTGCGGTAATACTCACAATAGTGAGCACTAAAGAGCTGCTACCCACTTCAATTACCTGATTAAAGTCAACGGCAAAACCAAGCCCGACCACCGCTGCTTTTAACATCCACTTACTGGCTTTTTGCGAAAGCTCGGCAAACGGATTACCTAATGTCATAGCAAAAGCAGCGCCTATTACCAGTGCACTACCAGCGCCAATAAAAGGAGTGATACATAATGCTAAAAGAATTAAAAACAATGGCTTTTTGAGTGTTAATGGCATGCTGTATTACGCTCGAATTATTTTATCAGTTAACTTGTGTACTAAAGGTGCAACTAGAATAACTGTAGGAAATGCGATAGAAAATGCAAATACCCATGCTTTGAGCCATATAGTTATAATATTATCGACCATTCCCACGTTAAATAATGAGATCACAAAAGACATAAAGCCCGACATTAATAGTGCCATTAAAAATGCAAACACAACATTGCGGTATTTAGGGTTAAACATAGGTGTAGCCTTTGGCGTTAAGCAATAAATTGAGATGTCCCAATTTATTGCTTATTTTTAGTTGAGTATCAAAGATGTACTCGTGGCTAAAATACCTGGGTAGGCTTTTTCTGGTAAACACTCGCTAAGTTCAGCTAAGCGTTCACCTAGTTGATGTAGACTTTGAGCTGAGACATTAATATGACCCATTTTACGCCCTGGTTTTACTGTTTTACCGTACCAATGACTAGTTACATCAGTCACTTCTAAAACTGCAGTAGGAATACTGGCTTGGCCAAGCACATTTATCATCGCAGTGGCGTGTTTAAGCTCAGTATTACCCAGAGGCAGCCCTGCAACCGCACGCATATGGTTTTCAAACTGCGAGCAATGGCAACCTTGCTGTGTCCAGTGGCCTGAGTTGTGTACACGCGGGGCAATTTCGTTTACCAGTAAAGTGCCTTTAACGTCAAAAAACTCAATTGCCAATACACCCACATAATTAAGCTCATTCGCTAATTTAGTAAAGGCATCAATAGCTTGCTGCTCTACATGGCTATTATTTAAACCTGCTACCGATAAGGTTAACACACCATTGGTGTGCTGGTTTTCGGTTAACGGATAAATTGCAACATTACCGTGTTTATCGCGTGCACCAATAATAGATACTTCACGATCGAACGGAATCATTTTTTCAGCAATAATAGTATGAGGTGCATGTGCTGTGCCTGAGGCAATAAAATCAGACATTTGAGCCCAAATTTCATCAATTTGATCGTCAGACTTTAATCGCCATTGGCCTTTACCATCGTAGCCTGCTTGACAGGTTTTAATAACTAAAGGTTTACCTAGGTTTTTAACCGCAAGCTCAAGGTGCGCTTTTTCAGTAATAAGTTGATACGGTGCGCACGCTACAGCTGTTTTATCTAGTAGTGCTTTTTCGATTTGGCGATCGCCACCAGTTTTAATGGCCGCTTTACCCGGATAAAACTTATTGCTATTACAACAAAGTGTTAATACATCGTCAGGTATATGCTCAAACTCAGCAGTAATTGCATCTGCGTTTGCTATGGCTTGCTCTAATGTGGTTGAGTAAACTTCGCCTGTGAGTGGGTGCACAATTTTTTGGCTGCCTACATCGTACGCAACCACGTTCAAATTAAGTGGCGCGCCAGCAAGGCTCATCATGCGTGCTAATTGCCCTGCACCTAAAATTAAAATAGTCATTATTACTCTGCAGGATTAGGGTTAGCTAAAATAGTGTCGGTTTGTTCTTTACGAAACGCTTCAATTTTTGCGAATATTTCAGGGTTTTGACACCCTAAAATTTGCGCTGCAAGTAAACCTGCATTTGCAGCGCCAGGCTCACCAATAGCTAATGTCCCTACCGCAACACCTTTAGGCATTTGGCAAATAGAAAGTAGCGAATCAATACCATTAAGCGCTTTTGATTTAACTGGCACACCAAGTACTGGTAATGAGGTAAATGCAGCTGCCATACCCGGCAAATGGGCCGCGCCGCCTGCGCCTGCAATTATAACTTTAATACCACGGTCACTTGCTGAGCTTGCGTAATCAGCAAGGAGTTGAGGAGTTCGGTGGGCAGAAACTACTTTTGTTTCGTACTCAATGCCAAATTTTTCTAGCATGAGCGCCGCATGTTCCATGGTTGGCCAATCTGATTTAGAACCCATAATAATGCCAACTTTCATAAATACTCCTCAGTAATATACTATTTTAACTAGCGGACTTATGTCCGCTTTTATGGCGGGTATTATACCCAAAAGTCATTAAATTGCGACTAACAAAAACAAAAAAAGCCATGTTAAACATGGCTTTTTAAAGTTAGCAGTAAAGCGCTATTTACGCCTCTTTACTTGCTAGGTACTCAGCGTAGGTACCTCTAAAGTCAATAACCTTACCGTCTTTAACTTCCCAGATACGCGTAGCAACCGATGATACAAATTGGCGATCGTGAGACACAAACAATAAAGTACCTTCGTAGGCTTCAAGTGCTAAGTTAAGTGCTTCAATAGATTCCATATCCATGTGGTTGGTTGGCTCATCCATTAGTAATATATTTGGTTTATGCATCATAATTTTACCAAATAACATACGGCCTTGCTCACCACCCGATATTACTTTAACCGACTTTTTAATATCGTTTTGAGAGAACAACATACGGCCTAAAAAGCTGCGCACCACTTGCTCGTCGTCGCCTTCTTGCTGCCATTGCTCCATCCACTCAAATAAGTTCATACCGGTGGCAAATTCATCTGCATGATCTTGCGCGTAATAACCAATATTGGCATTTTCAGACCACTTAAACTCACCCGACTTAGGCGCTAAACGCCCAGCAAAGGTATTTAACAGTGTTGTTTTACCTACACCGTTTTCGCCAATAATAGCAATGCGTTCACCTACTTCTACTAAACCTTCAAGGCCAGAGAACAAAGTGTTGTCGCCAAAACCTTGGCTAAGGTTAGTCATTTCTAACGCATTACGGAATAATTGTTTTTCTTGATCGAAACGAATAAATGGCGTTTGACGTGATGACGCTTTAACTTCATCTAACTGAATTTTGTCGATACGTTTAGCACGCGACGTTGCTTGCTTAGCTTTTGACGCATTAGCAGAAAAACGTGATACAAATTGTTGAAGTTCAGCAATTTGGTTTTTCTTTTTGGCGTTTTCACTTAACAGACGCTCACGTGCTTGCGTTGCAGCAAACATGTATTCGTCGTAGTTACCTGAATAAATACGCAGCTCACCGTAATCAATATCGGCCATGTGGGTACAAACCGAGTTTAAAAAGTGGCGGTCATGCGATATTATTATCATGGTGCAATCGCGTTGGTTCAATACATCTTCTAACCACTTGATTGTATAAATATCCAAGTTATTAGTAGGTTCATCGAGTAGCATTATTTCAGGATCTGAAAACAGTACCTGTGCTAAAAGTACACGCAATTTAAAACCTGGCGCAATTTCTGACATAGGGCCATAGTGTTGCTCAGTAGCAATACCTACACCTAATAACAACTCACCCGCTTTAGATTCTGCAGAGTAACCGTCCATTTCGGCAAATTCAGTTTCCAAATCTGCTACTTTCATGCCATCCGCTTCGCTCATTTCAGCTAAAGAGTAAATGCGGTCGCGTTCTTGTTTAATTTCCCATAACTGCTTGTGACCCATGATCACAGTATCAATTACAGAATACTCTTCGTACGCAAACTGGTCTTGGTTTAGTTTAGCAACTCGTTCATTTGGATCAGTGCTAACGTTACCCGAAGACGGCTCAAGCTCACCACTTAGAATTTTCATAAATGTTGATTTACCGCAACCATTAGCACCGATCAAACCGTAACGGTTGCCGTCGCCAAATTTTGCTGAGATGTTTTCAAATAATGGTTTAGCACCAAATTGCATGGTGATGTTAGCTGTACTAATAATAGCGCTACCCTCCAAGGGAGACATGATGTATTTTAATTGCGCGCAGTTTAAACCAAATTCATCGTTTTTTCTATGAAAGTTTAAAGGCTAAATACGCAAATAAGAGCCTGCTTTAATAACTATAATTAAGTTGTAAAATATTACTTAACGCACACTAGGTAACGCACCTTACAAAGCGATTAAATTGCCGCATAATTAAACAAATTTCAATTTTGAAAAGTTAGCACCTCCTTATATTTGTATCCAAAAACAACATCAGTCAGCAATTGATATTGCTGCTGGTGCGTATTTAATTAATAAATTTTTGCTGACTGAATTTCATTCGCCGTTGTTAACACCTGCAAAATTATTTAATACAACTGTTTAACCTGTTTGTTAGCTTGTTTGTCGCATTTAGTTTTTATTAAAAATATTTTTGTATATATTGATGATATAAAAGCCACTTAGAGCTTTTGCACTACCCTTCACTTTTTAGCTTTTAGCCAACTTGAAAAAAACTCACCTTTATTTTTTTAATTTCTAATACCAAACAACTACCCAGCAACTCAAAGCATTAAAAAAAGCAACACCACAAAAACAAAATTAACGCTTGGTGAATATTTGCCATTTATTTTGTTTATTGCGGGTGATTATTTTTCACTTTTGAGCATATTATTGCTTTGTTAGTCTTCAATCCCACAGATATACCCCAATAAAAAAGCATCAAATTTACACAAGGCAACAAATGATAAATAACAAGTTAGCAACTCTACTAAGCGTAAGTATTTTAGCGGCTCCAGCTGTATCAGCAGTAGAAGTTTATAAAGACGATAAAAATGCTGTCTCTATTGGTGGTTATATTGACGTTCGTGCGATCAATACCCAAAACCAAACTGAAATAGTAAATGGTGCCTCGCGTATTAACTTTGCTTTTAAACGCCAATTAAAAAATGATTGGGAAGCACTGGCCTTAATTGAATGGGGTGTAAACCCTGTTGGTAACAGTGATATTGTTTATAATAACCGTTTTGAATCTATTCAAGATGAGTTTTTATATAACCGCTTAGGTTATGCCGGCTTATCGCATGATAAATATGGTCAAATTACCATTGGTAAACAATGGGGTTCGTGGTTCGATGTTGTTTACGCCACCAACTACAGCTATGTGTGGGATGGTAACGCAGCAGGTGTTTACACATATAATAAAGACGATGGCGCAGTAAATGGTACCGGTCGCGGTGATAAAACGCTGCAATATCGCAATACTTACAACGACTTTGAATTTAGCGTACAAACGCAGCTAAAAAACAGTGAGTTTTACACTTGTGATGTAAGCAATATTACAGAAGCACAGTGCCAAACAAAATGGGAAGCTGGCGATGCGACAGCACAAAAAGTAGAGTTTAATTACACTTTTGGTGGCGCAGTAACTTATAACGTAACCAATATGCTTACGTTAACTGCCGGCATTAACCGCGGTGAGTTTGACTTACACTTTGGCGATGGCACAACTCGCTCAGTAGAAGATATAATTTATGGCGCTGGTATTATTTGGGGTAACATTAACGCACCAGGTTTATACGCTGCCGCTAACATTAATAAAAACGAAAACCATGATACCGACAATTTGGGTCGCTTAATTAAAGAAGCAGTTGGTATAGAAACATTTGTATCTTACCGTTTCGATAATGACTTTAGACCATTTATTGCATACAACCTTTTTGATGCTGGCGACGATTACGTAATTCAACCTAACTTTAACGCCGATCCTAACGATGTATTTAAGCGTCAATTTGCCGTTTTTGGTGTTCATTACTTACTTGACGACAATACCCAGCTTTACATAGAAGCACGTAAAGATTTTGGTGACTTTGAAAGTGCTAATAAAGAACAACAAGCACTTATGGAACAATCGGAAGATGACGGCATCACAATTGGTTTTAGGTATATACTTTAAAGCCTAACATAGTTTTATAAAGGCCTTGTTATAGAGCATAACAAGGCCTTTTTTATTGGTTTTAAGTTTATAGCATCACTCAGCCATGCTGCTTTGAATGTCTATTTTGGCGCTTAAAACTATATTTACAAATGTTGTACTTACGTCATTTTTTAAATTGAATTTGTAGTGGACTTTGCGTACTTACATTCTCTAGCGTTATAAAATGACATCCTCACTGTAAAATTTCTTGTGCACAATACAGTCCTATCACCCCACTCCTAAACATTACAATCTCGGTTACTAATGTTTGCATATGCCTAGGTTTGCTAACACTATTTGGCGAAAACCCGACTTATTTACTTTCACATTTATGGCCTTGATTAACAAGAGCAACTAGCTTATCTGGATAGACCGTATGGCTAATAAATTCATTGCTAATTGTGCTTCTTAGTAATGGCCTTGAAAACGCTATATCAATTTGCTCTGTAGCTGTCATTTCAAATAACGTTACGTGCACTTGCATATAGTAGGTTGTATAAGAGCGGACCAAAGCCACCATAAAGGTTAAACACGCCGAACTCAAATGTGCAATTTAAGTGAACCGGATAAGTCGTCAGGATCTCAGATATTGTAATTTGAAATAAATATCTGCGCTTAGCATTTACTACTGCCCTGCTACTCTATAAATTTAACACCTTTGCTAAGGTATTACTCCCCCATAGCAAGTATGATGTGTTCTTTACTGTGTTTAATTATAAATAATTACAGTAATTACGGAAGTAACGTTTAGATTTAAACAGGCTATTGTAGCACGTTAACTCTATAATAATTTATACCAAAGTGAACTGTTATCACTATTTTGTACACCACACTTTAGCGTAAATCCTAGCTTTATTAGCAAAGCGTGTGAACGTTGGTTGTGTGTACTCACCTCAGCATACAAATGTTTTAATTGTAATGCAGGCATTACTGCCATAAAACCTAAAAGCACTTCTTGCATAATTCCTTGTTGCCAGAAATCTGGGTGTAGCTCAAAACCTATAAAAGCAGTTTGCTTGTCTGTATTTATTTTGTATAAACCACAAGAGCCTAACAATTGGCCATTGCTGTTATGCTCAATTGCTAAGCGCAATACACCCCCTTCGTAATAGCCGCTAATATCGTTTTGTATTAATTGCTTAACCTGTTGCTGGCTAAGCGGTGTTTGGTAATCGTTATATTGAGACACTAAAGGATGATTTAAAATGCCAAACAAAGCTGCGCCATGTTTGTGAGTTATTAAACGCAAGGTAACTCGCGGTAGTGTTATTGTTTTAAACATGCAATTACCAAAATTATAAATTTTTGAGCTACCTACTACTTAAATTCAGTATTTGTAAAAATAGCTATTAAGCAATAAATAGCACTTTATATAACAGTATTATTAACTTACCATACTGCATTAACAAGCAATATATTGAGAGTAATTAGCCATGAGTGACGATTTTAAAGTAATACAGCCCACTACCACGGTTTATTGCCCTGAGCGCGGCGAAGGTTGGACCCTAACGGGGATTACTAATATTAACGAGTTCACTTCGGTGATGTTTGACGGCACGCGCTACACCCTTCCCGCTCGCGAAATTATAGAGCAGTTATTGCCAAACCAATTAGCAAGAGAGCAGCAAAATAAATAACGACTTTTTAGCTTACATTAATAACCAAAAGGCTGCTTTGATAAAAAGCAGCCTTTTGGTTATTAATTAAATCTGCGAGATTATAAAAGTTAAAATGCATCATCTTCACTGTATACATTAACACCAAGCTCAGCATCAGCATCTTCAAAAACTTTAAAAATAATTGGCTTACAACACACCAACCATTATAAATAAAGTTATTTTAGTTAAAATGCAGCTATTAAACAACATATCCTAAGTATTACACTGAGCTAATTTTTATAGCATTTACGCGAGTGAGTATTATCGCTTATAACCAAGCTACTGGTTTATTTTAATGCGCTTAAATAAGACAATAAACTCTAACTTGAGAGTTAGATAAGCAAACTAGAACCTGTAGAATGAACAAATACATGTTTGCTATAATAATAACAATGCAGATTATTAATTGAGCATGCTCACAATAAAAGTGAGCGCACTCAATTACTATTTACTTAATTTAGTAAGTAGCGAATAGTCAATAAGCATTTGCAAGCTTAAAATAGGGTACTCAATTGTTTTTAATGCAGTTTTATAAACACTTATTTTGCACTTACAAACATTACTTAATAAAACTAGTAGAGAGCAATACACAAATATAATGGATAAAAAACAGAGAACACGTAATAAAATTTTAGTATCTGCTTGGGAGTTATTTTTATTACAAGGTTACGAGCATACCTCAACCCGAGAAATTGCAACAGCTGCTGGTGTGGCTGTGGGCACTGTATTTAGTCATTTCGAAAATAAAATAGACTTATTAATTGCCGGAATGCAGCAACAAATTACCGCTATAATTAATCAAGCTCGCGCATCCGATAAACAACACTCTCCTAGATTAAAGCTGCGTCATTATGCACATCCCCTGTATTATTTTTATTGTGAAAACAGTGAATTTAGTAAAATACTTATCAGTAATGTTATTTGGCAAGCAACCTTTTTTAGTGAGCAAGTAAGCCTATTTAAACAGTTATTATTTCAGCAGCAAACTCAAATTGATGACGTAAAAGCAAGCGTAATGATTGACTGCTACTTTATGACTTTAATTAGCGGGTTAAACGAGCAATCTCCCAATGCCGATGCTATGTTAAGGCAACTTACCCAAAAAATAGCCTTACTATAAACAGAGCACTATATAATTACTGGTAACTAAAACGGAGCATCGCTATGCGGTAAGCCCCGCCCTTTACTTATGATAAAGAAAACATAAAGATTAGCGCTATTGCTAAACTATACTCACCCACAACAAAGTATGATGTGTTCTTTTTACTCATAACTTTGTCCATTAAATCTAATAATATAAAGTATAAATAAAATAAGCTCTGAATAAGGAGGTTAATACACTAGCCATTAACGGCAATCATCGTGGTCATTATGAAGCTGTAGAAATTACTTACGATCCTGCAATAGTTAGCTATAAAGCTATACTCTAGCATTACTGGGTAAACATTGATCCCTTTGATGCTAAAGGCCAATTTTGCGATAAAGGGCCAAGTTACTTAAGCGCTATTTTTGTAGCTAACGAGCAAGAGCGCAAATTAGCAGTGCAATCTAAACAAGCAGTGAGCAAACAGTTCCCAAATAAAACCGTGGTTACCCCTATACTAAACACCAGTACTTTTTACCCAATTAAAGGCGATGAAAGTTACCATCAAGATTATTATAAAAACAATCCTATTCGCTACAATACCTATCGCTGGCGTTGTGGGCGCGACAACCGCCTAGAAGAAATTTGGGGCGATAAAGCAAGCCACTAAAGTACCCACAATTAAATACCTTACTCAATACTAGATTAACTAACAGGCTGCTTATATTAACCAGCCTGTTATACGTTTTTAAAATACGTGTAAGGTATTAAAACTTAAACGAGGCAGAAAATCTAACACTACGAGGCGTGCCTGGATGCACCCAAGCGTCTGAAAATGAGCTGATATAATAAGTTTCATTAAATAAGTTATCTAGCTCCCCTGTTAGCGTTATTGAGTCTGATACGGCGTAACGCATAAATGCCCGAGCAGTTATATAACTTGGCAGTGTAAAGTCGGTACCAAAAAAGCCATTTCGATCTCCCACATAAAGTAAACCACCACCCAATTTTAGTGCTTTTCCATTCACTTCTGTCGACTTTACCAACTGTAAACTCAATTGATGCTGAGGAATATTTAACAGCGAGCTGCCTGCAGCTATATTTAGGCCAAAGTTGCTATCGTAAAATGAATTTTTGGTTGTTGCATCAACATAAGCATAAGACGCCCACAGGTTTAAGTTATTCGTTAGTTGACCATTTATATCAATTTCAAACCCTTTACTTTGCGCCTCCCCAATAGCGGCACTGGTAAATGCTGTTGGATCGTCTACAACCAACATATTTTGTTGCTCAACTTTAAATAAGGCTAAGGTGCCCACCAGCGCACCGTTATTTAAACTAACCTTAACGCCTACTTCCTTTGAAGTTGTTTGGTTTGGTTTAAAGCCGTTTCCCTGGGCGTCGGTACCCGAAAGCGGACGAAAGTTTTCACCATAAGCCGCATAAGCCGATATAAAGTCAGACACCGCATACACAGCCCCTAATTGCGGACTAATACGCGATTCTGTTTGTTTATACCCTGTATTAGTTAAACGATTATTAAGTGTTTGCTTAAAATCGTCTAAACGCGCGCCAAGACGTATATCTAGCTTATTGGTTAAACTTATTTGATCTTGTATAAATACGCCCAATGATTGCTGAATTTCAATACGATCAGTATGAGTGGTGGGTGCAGGTAGCGCATAAGCACCATACTCTGGGTTATATACATTAATATATTGATCGCCCTTTACCTGTAGTAAAAACTGATCGTTTTCAAATTTATCGGTATCAGCCCCTATAGTTAAACGATGCTCAAACCCTGCAAAATTAATATCGCCAGTAACTTCGCCGCGTAAAACCTTATAGTTTGCACTGTAATCTCGATAACGCCTAAAGCGATTAACCTCATCATTCACTACACCTGCAAAACCAGTTTCAGTGGCAAAACCGGTTAACTTAGTATCGCGGTAATTAGCAGCAATTAATACACTCCAGTCGTCATTAATATCATGCTTAAGTTCAAGCTGATGGCCAACTACTTGTGCTGTAATAGGGCCATCACCCGGCTCACCTAAAAATCGGTTTGCAGGAATAACCCCAAGCTCACCATTTATTGCTAACACTCCTCTATCAAAAGGTATTGTTTGCTTACTGAATTCAAGTTCGTAAATCAGTTCACTATTGTCGTTAATATACCAAGCTACTGATGGGCTAACGCCTTGTTTGGTTTTTTTAATGGTGCCTCTAAAGCTATTTGAATCTTCATAAAAACCGATCAGTCTAATTGCAACATCATCAGAAACCCCAGTGGTGTAATCTATATCAGCCCTATAGGTATCCTCACTTGCAACAGCAAGTTTTAGTTCGCCTGCGGTATCAAATGTTGGCCGTTTAGTTATTAAGTTAACCACTCCGCCAGGTTCTCCCCGGCCAAATAACGCAGCACGCGGCCCTTTTTGCACCTCAACCGAGGCAATACTTGACAGATCTCGCGTACCACCCAAGCCCCAGCCTATATTAAAGCCATTAACTAAGTAGTTACTCGAGAGGTTTTCATCTCCTGTAAAACCACGTAAAGCAAAATTATTTAACAGGCCACCAAAGTTATTTTGCCTAGCAACCGAAGCAGATAGATCCAATGCTTGGTTTAAATCCCATGCGCCAGCATTTTCAAGCGTTGCTAAATCGATTGTTTGCTCAGCTTGTGGTGTTTCTAAAGGCGTAAAGTTACTGCTGTATACATGGCGCGAGCCTATCACTGCAACCCTCTCTATAGCTGTATTAGCCTGATTAAATAGCGGTGGTTGCTCAAAGGCTGAGCTTGTTTGGCTGGTAAATAAGAAAACTAAACAAGCAGATAAATAAGTAAGCTTACGCTCTTTAAAATTGGTGTTCATTGTTAACCTTGTTAATTACATAACTAAAATTGAATTGCAGCCTAAAGCAGTAACTAGTGCTTAGTACTTATAGGCTGTTTGCAAAGCTTGGCATGTGAGGTAATGCCGCTTTTGTTGGATTACGTTTAAAGCATTGACGTTTATAAGGTGCTGTAGCTTATAAACTGGTTACACAAATTTACGGCCATATCCGTGTGATTAGAATTAATTAACTTACAAAATGACATGCCTAGCGTGATCATCACCAGCGGCGTGTAATTAATACTAAATACCCAGGTACGTGCTCATACAAGCATTCGTGCGGTACGTATGATTTAAGGTGTAGCCGTAGGCTAAAATAAATTCGGTGTGTTTGGTTAAGTGCTGTTGCTGCAAAGCGGCTTTATATTAAAGATAATACTGGGCGCCGTTTTTCGATAAAAGTTCAAAAAATTCAATAGATTAAATTGGCTTGTTCACCCTTGCTATTATCCATACTATATTGAGTAAACTAAAGCTGGCAGTCTTATACCATAAACGGTGTTTATTGCAATATTGGCATGAAGTTATTTATTATTAAAAATGAGACAGGCATATTAAAAAGGGATTAAAATGGGACAGGCACATATTACCTGGTTTATTTAACCTCAAAGTTCGTCATCGTTATTTACTAATTCCCTCTCACTTCTACGCTCTATTAGTTTATATAATTTAAGTTATTAGTAGATATATGTTTAGTAGGGATATCAGGCAGGTAAAGTTAGTTTCAAAGGTGGTTTGTTAAAGTTGTTGTTTAAGTTATCGCTGAAGGTGTGGCGCTCACCCTGCACCTTTGTACCATTTAACATCGTTATTCGCGGCTTGCTGCTTTAATCGTTGTTTACTCCCTGCAAAGTTTGAATATTTATGCCTAAATCGTTGAATCGATTCAAGCCATTGTGCTTCTTCTATATTCAGAGTAACTAGCACTTTAGGAATTGCTTTATTTATATATCCTTTTTTGTTTGGAGAAATTTGACGACCACTCCAATCTACTAATTCTAGGTAATCTAGTAACGCAAAAGGTATAGTGTGTTTTATGTTGTTAGCGCAAAATGGCTTTAGCTGACTTGGTTGACTTTGATCTTGAACACTATCTTTTTGCTTTGAGGGGTTATTTGTTTGAACCGTATTTTTAGTAAAGGCTGTCAATTGCGCTATACGTTCTTGAATAGAAGTAAAATCACTGTCTTCTAACGTACCGGCCATGTTTGCTCTAATAGGATTTAAATCGACATAGGCCATGCAACTAAGCAATGCGGTTTCATCTAATAATGCTTGTGATTTATAGCGCCCTTCCCAGTACTTACCTGTGCAGCTATCTTCCTTATTTGCTTCACGGGCAATGTATTCATTTAGGTTTTTCATATACCAGCTTATGTCGTAAAGTCTTTCTCGCCATTTAGCTATAATTTCATTAAAGCAAACTAAACTCGCATTATCTAACGGCTCGCCTTTTAAGTAACTATCCACCAAAGCGTGGCCATTATAAAGCCTATACCAGCGTTCAATTACTTCACTATCTGCCCAATCTAGTGCCTGCTTTCTATTAACATTTACAACTAAGTGATAGTGATTACTCATAATTGCGTAAGCTGCAATCTCTATGGCAAACACACTACTTAACAACTTTATACGCTCTACTAGCCACTCTCTGCGGTGATCAAAGTTTTTACCTGTGTATTTATCATCACCACACAAAAAAGCTCGCCTAACGCATCTAGCTATTAAGTGATAATAAGATGTTGATGCCAAATCAATGAGATTTTTTCTTGCGCGTGTCATAAAATACAAAACCAATAACCACTGGATATAATAACAGTAGTAGCTAATGTGAGTTTTGCAAATACTTTGTGCCTGTCCTTTTAAATCTTTTAAATCCTCTTTTTAAATCTCTTTAAAGCAAAAACATAAAATGATTAACAAAGTTATATATCAACTCAACGCCTGCAGCTTTAGTTTATTTTAAAATTATGTTTTGATGAATTAAAGTCAACCTTTATCCTTTTGCTCTTTTAATATCATTTAGAATAAAGTGGATACAAGCAAAAAATAATAATAAAGAGAACACAATGACAAAATTTAATAACAATAGCGTAGTAATATTAAGCTCAGTACGCACTGCTATCGGTGGCTTTGGTGGCAGCCTTAAAAACTTCACTCCCGCTCAGTTAGGCACTATGTGCGCCAAAGAAGCATTAGCCAGAGCCAATATTTCACCAAAGCAAGTTGGTTCATGTGTGGTAGGTAAAGTGATACATAACGGTCCTAAAGACGCGTATTTGTCGCGAGTAATTGGGCTAGATGCAGGGTTACCAATTAGCAGTCACGCGGTAACACTCAACCGCTTGTGTGGTTCGGGTTTAGAAGCCATTATACAAGCAGCACAACAAATTCAATTAGGTGATGTAAACGCAGCATTAGCAGGCGGAGCAGAAAGCATGAGTAGCTCAGGCTACACTCTAGCAAGTAATCGTTGGGGCCAAAAAATGGGTGATAGTACAGTAGTTGATGAGCTAACTACCACATTACAAGACCCATGGGACAACACCCCTATGGGCGTTACCGCTGAAAACATTGCAGAAAAATATAGCATTAGCCGCAAGCAACAAGACGCTTACGCAGCACAAAGCCATCATAAAGCGGCTAAAGCCATTACCGCAGGCTATTTTAAACAGCAAATAATGCCCATCGAAATTAAATCTCGTAACGGTAATCAAATTTTTGATACTGACGAGCATGTTCGTGCTGACACAACGGTCGAAAAACTCGCCACCTTAAAACCATACTTTAAACAAAATGGTACAGTCACCGCAGCTACCTCATCAGGTATTAATGATGGCGCAGCCATGTTAGTGCTTATGTCGGAGCAAAAGGCCAATGAACAAGGCTTAAAACCACTCGGTCGCCTAGTCGGTTATGCCAGAGCAGGTGTTGAGCCTTCATTAATGGGCACAGGGCCTATTCCTGCTGTGCAACAGGTGTTTGACAAAACTGGATTAACTATTGATGACATGGACGTAATAGAATCAAACGAAGCCTTTGCCGCACAGGCATTATGCGTAGGCAATGAGTTAAACTTTCCTGAGCATAGAGTAAACCCCAATGGCGGAGCTATAGCACTTGGCCACCCTGTTGGCGCAACCGGTGCTATTTTATCAACCAAATGCCTGTACGAACTGAAACGCATTAACGGTAAATACGGCTTGGTCACTATGTGTATTGGTGGCGGACAAGGTATAGCTGCTATTTTTGAAGCGCTTTAGTTATAAAAGATTTTAAAAGAAATAGCGGCTAAAAATAAGCCGTTTTAATTTAGTAAAAATAAAGTTTTGATTAGTAAAGGACATGATTATTAAAGGACAGGCATAAACCTGTTAATTGCTTTATGCCTGTCCCTTTATTTTCCTAGTTAAAATGAGTTTATTAGCAAATAGCCTGGGGTATAGAATCATTCATATTCCTAACCCACCTAGGAAAATGGCTTAGAAAATATCAGGGTTTAATTTACGGCACTGTTAATTATTTTATGCCTGTCCCTTTATATCTGCTTTGTGACCATCTGGAAGACTGCTGTTGCGATGCTTTAATCCAAGTCATTATTTGGACTGATGCCAAACAGTCGTTTATATTCTCGGCTAAACTGGCTAGGGCTTTCATATCCTACTTGCAAGGCAATGTATGATATTTGCGCGTCATTGATTTTAATCAGCCGTCGCGCCTCCATTAATCGTAAGTTTTTTTGATACTGTAGCGGACTCAACTGAGTAATTTTCTTAAAGTGTTGGTGAAACCCTGAAACACTCATACCGCAGCGGCTTGCCAAGTCTGCAATAACCAAAGGTTCATCTAGATGTGCTTTCAGCCAATCGACTGCTTGAGCAATACGATGAATATGGCTGCCATTCGTTACCAGTTGGCGCAGCTTATCGCCTTGTTTTCCTGATAGTAATCGATAATAAATTTCTTGCTGTATTAAAGGAGATAGAAATTCAATATCATTTGGATAATTAAGTAACTCTATCAATCGATCAAACGATGGCATGATAGAGTCATCTAATTGCCATTTGATTCCAAAATAACCCTCGTCTATATGTTTTTTAGGTGGTATTTTAGCCAGAACGTCGCGAATCATTAGCAAATTTAATTTCATAGATAATACAACAACAGGATTGTCTAACGAAGCCTGTTTAATATGTATGTTCAATGGAGCGTCTACTGGACAAAACATCAGGTTAGTATTGTCAAACTTTACACAATCTGTTCCTAAGTAAACCTCGCGCTCGCCTTGTAAAACAATACATATACTAGGCTCTAGGACGTAACCGATTATTTTTTCTGGCCTGTCGGCACAATGAAATACTAAGTCTGGAATATCTGATTCGATGGTTTGGTTCTTAGGGATTAATCTAAGTAGTTGCTCAATGTTTGTTTTCTGCATCATATTTTACTTATTTTTAGAACCTGATTGACAGTACAAATTTTTATAGGATTAGGCAACACATTTGTAGGACTATTATAACGAATTATTAAGCTGTCCCTTATAATGATCGCATCACAAAATGAAAGTATTACACAGCTTAGGCAATAGCAGCCGGTGATCAGTTTGGGCATACAAGTCTTGACAATGTTTCACTAAGTTTTTGATTTGGTGTTCTTTCAAGAACCAGATAAAAAGGGTTTTAATCCAGAACAGCTGTTTGTAATGGGTTATGCAGCGTGTTTCGATAGCGCGCCCTGAACATGGCAGCACAACAGTTAAAATTACCAATTACAGCTTCAATACATCTGCTCAAGTCGGTCTTGGTATGAAAGCCGATAATAGCTATAACTTAATATATATAGATCTGTCTGTTGAAGTATCACGTATTAACAATGTGCAATCACAAAATCTCATCTAACCTGTCCTTACTCTAATGCAACATTTAGTATTGATGTACGCTTACATGTTGCAGTTGTATAAATAATAGTTGTACTCAGTGAGTCACTATAAATGAACTTTTAATCCAAGGAATATTTATGAGCGAATATAAAGTAACCAATCCAGCAACTGGCAAAGTTGAAGCCAGCTACCCTACTGCAAATGAACAAGATATTCAGCAAGCCATCACAAAAGCTGATGATGCCTATAAAGAATGGCGTAACATCTCTCTTAGCGAGCGCAGCGCACTTCTGCACAAAATTGCAGATATCTATATTGAGCGTCAAGATGAGCTGGCAAACATGATCGCTGTAGAAATGGGCAAGCCTGTAGCCCAAGGTAAAGGAGAGCTCGCTCTAGTCGCTGAAATATATCGCTATTATGCAGACAACGCAGAACAGCTATTAGCACATAACCAAATCAATGTAGCCGAAGGCTCAGCTTTTGTAGAGAAACTGCCAGTAGGCGCATTGTTAGGAATTATGCCGTGGAACTATCCGCATTATCAAGTAGCACGCTTTGCAGCACCTAACTTTATGGCAGGCAATACAATTATTTTAAAGCATGCCCCGCAGTGCCCTAAAACGGCAGAAGTAATTGTCGAAATTCTTAAAGATGCCGGTTTACCAGATGGCGTATATAACAATGTATTTGCTACCAATGATCAAGCCGCAACTATCATCGAAGACAGCAGAATACAAGGCATCTCATTAACAGGTTCTGAGCGTGCAGGACAAGCAGTTGCTAAAATAGCAGGCGGCGCCCTTAAAAAGGTCGTTTTAGAGCTTGGCGGTTCAGATGCCTTTATCGTTGCAGCAGATGCTGATATTGAGCAAGCAGTAGCAGATGCCATCACCGGCCGCTTTGGCAATACAGGACAAGCTTGTAACGCCGCTAAGCGCCTAATTGTCGTTGAAGCCGTTTATGATAAGTTTGTACAAGGCTTTGCCGATGCGGTTCGTGAGATGACGTTGTCTGATCCATTAGATCAAACAACCTTTATCGGACCGATGTCCTCAAAAAGCGCTGCAGTCAATTTACAAAAGCAGTTAGATGAAGCAATAAAAGCTGGTGCCACCGTTCTAATTGAAGGCGGCATTGTCAAAGACAAGCCAGGCGCTTGGTTTGCTCCAGCAGTACTTACCAATGTCGATAACTCAATGGCTGTTTATAGCGAAGAACTATTTGGTCCTGTTGCTGTTATTTATAAAGCTCGTGATATCGCTGATGCGATCAAAATTGCCAACGATGTTCCATTTGGTCTTGGTGCGTCAATCCAGACTAAAGACTCAGAATTGGCAGCTGAGATTGCTGATCAGTTAGAAGTCGGCATGGTGACCATAAACGCACCTTCTGGTACTGAAGCCAACACCCCTTTTGGCGGTGTTAAGCGCTCAGGCTTCGGTCGTGAACTTGGTACCCTTGGTATTACTGAATTCTTAAACTACAAATTGATTCGTAATAAAACCAGTGCATAGATTTAAAGTTTAATTCTTATAAATAAATAACAAAAAGCCTAGCGTTAACATGCTAGGCTTTTTTGTTGCTCACTGACCCGTCCTGAAATAACTTTACAAACAAGGAGCTTATAAATAGACTTATCCATCTAAGAGCAAGCATAGACTTTCAAATAACCACCAGCCCAAACTATAAATCTTCTAGAGATTAAGCTAGCTGACATTAAATTCCACAGCTTATTTTTAGTAAGATCGTGAAGTATTCAAAAATTTAGGCACTGTAAATTATTTTATGCCTGTCCCTTTATTTTTCTACCTAATTACCCTTTCTAAGATTTTTTCCTAGCCAATACTTACCTATTACCATGTATAATAATTTTAAAGGGAGATATAAATGCACATTGGTATCATAGAAGATCATCAACTAGTAAGAGATAGCTTTAAAAAGCTACTCGAATTACAGCCAGATTGGAAAGTAATAATAGAAGCTTGCAGCGTAAATGAAGCAAAGCTTGCGGTTGAACTAGAACAACCCGATATATTTATAGTGGATATATCGCTTAACGGAAAAGAAACCGGGCTTACTTTTTTATCTTACCTTTTTGAGCATTTTCCTAACATTAAAACCATTGTTGCCTCCATGCATGACCATGAACCCTATGTGAGTAACGCTTTGCGACTTGGCGCGTTAGGTTATGTGTCAAAACGCTCGGCTTCTGAAGAATTAATAGATGCGGTTAAGTCTGTAGCTTTGGGTAAGCGCTATATAAGCGAAGACGTAAACTTTGCCCTAACCACAGAAAGTAGCGCACTTACGCTACTAACAAATCGAGAAATAGAGGCCTTACCATTATTTTCTAAGGGGCTTAATGCCAAGCAAGTAGCACAAGCATTAGGAATAATGCCTAAAACTGCTCATGTCCATAAGGCAAATATATACACTAAGCTTAACGTTACAACTTCATTCGAGCTGTTAAAAATTGCAATAGATGTAGGAGTAATACAACTAGATGAGCTTACTTAGCCTATCCCCCTCGTTTAGTTTTTTTATTACTACAGCTTTTAAACAAGTAACCAAGCAGTTACTTGTTGGGCTTGTTTATTTTGTTATATTTGCTGCAGCTTTTTGGCTCAGCAAAAATCTAGAAACAGTCCCCGAAAGCAGCGCAATTTTTATTCCTGCGGGCATTAAAATTGCCTTCTTTTTACTTTTACCTACAAAGTATTGGCTAACTTTATGGGTAACATCTCGTCTTCTCGCTGCCTTTGTGGGTGCTTTTAATAATGAAGTTTTAGCTCTTGCACAATGGGATTTTAATTTATTTCATGGTTTTTGGCAGGAGCTTTGCTTTATTGCGCTTATTTATATTTTAAAAAACAGCCGTTGGCCGCCCAGTATTAACGATAGCCAAGGTATACTTTCGTTAATATTACTGGCTGTTGCTAGTACATCTATTAAATGGTTTGTATTTGCTAGTGCGTTTGAATTTACCAATATACTGGTTGCTACAGAATTATTACAGTACCAGTTAAATATGTGCCTTGGGGATATTACCGGCACACTATTAGTCACTCCGCTAATGATGCTAATTTTTAGCGTGAGGCATAAATTAAATAAATCGCTATTACTAAAAATGATGCATTTAGGGGCTGCTTTATTGTGCCTTTTATTAATTGTAATTTTTGTATATGCACTACGCCCCGACACCTACCCGCTACTAAGGCTCGCCTCGTTATTACCCATTATTTGGTTTTCGTATAGGTTTGGCTCTTTGGGCGCTGTAACCAGTGCCACGTTAATTAATAGCTTAATTATACTCGAGGCAAGCTTTACTCATGCCCCTGAAAACACTTATATAAGCCAGTTATTCATTTTAGCAAATGCAATTACCAGTATGGTTTTAGGCGCTGCAATTACTGAACTAAAACGTAAAAATAATGAGTTATATAAAACGAACCTAGAACTCAGAAAGCAGTTAACTAAAAACACACACCTTGCGGCTAAAATGGTTAGCGTACAAGAAAATGAGCGAAAACATCTTTCTCAAGAGTTACACGACGAGTTGGGTCAAAATCTCACTGCTTTAAAAACTGACTTATCTATTTTGTCCCACATGAGTAATAAAGATACTCAGTCGTTTGTTAAAAGCTTAAAAACGAATGCCAATACCATGTACGATTCGGTATACCAATTAATGCATTACCTTCGCCCACGCGAATTAGACGAACTTGGCTTAAATAAGGCAATAACAGCCGGGCGACTAAAAAGTTTACTGCATAAGGCAAAAATTAATTTTCAGGCCGACTTTAAAATTCATAAAGCCCTGTCAAAAGATCATGAAATAGCTATTTATCGAATATGCCAAGAAGCTGTAACTAACTGTGTTAAGCATAGTAATGCCAGCAAAATGCATATAGAACTCGTAACCGATAATAATTTTATTACACTAACCATTAGTGATAATGGCAGTTTAGCAACACCTGCTAACAACTCGGGTAATTATGGTTTAGCTTTTATTGAAGAGCGCGCAATGGCATTGGGCGGAACTTTTGAAGTGTGTGTAAAAAATGGCTTTACCATTAAGGTAAAGCTTCCTTTTTACTTTGATTAGTTAGCACATTGCTTAATTTGTAAATTGCTTAGCAAATAAAAACTTGTTTAGTATAAAACTTTTGCCTTAATTGGCCTGCTTCTATATGTTCGGGATTAACTTGTATTTCAGCTTGGTTACCTATTAGCTGCAGTAGCATACCTTGTGCTATTTGGCTGTTGCCAAGCCTTGATTTTACCACCACTTGCTTGCCTATAGCGCCTTGTAATCGTGGCTTTGGCAAACTAGGTTTGCTAATTGGTTTTAACCCTTCCGACTTTGCAAATAAGTTTACGCAGTGCTGCTTAGCTGCAACTATCAAATCGTCTTTACCTTTAACCACGTCAACATTATTTAATAAATGGATAAATGCTTGATTAGCTCTATCAAACTCTGTAGACACATCAGTTAAACCCCGTATAGCTGCCCATTTTCGAATGACTATATATTTACCCTTTTTAATACGCGCTAAACTAATTGAGGCACCTGTCATTTTGCTATACCACTCAATACGATAGCAAAATGAGCCTAGGCTATGTAAAAACACCGTAATATTGCCAAATTCCTTTGTGCTTGCTTCAATTAAACTCATTTTACTTCCCTAACGTCCTAGTTAAATTTAGCTTATTAGCAAATAGCCTGGTATAAAATCATCCATATTCCTAATCCATCTAGGAAAATGGCTTAGAAAATACAAGTGGATTAATTTACGGCACTGTTAATTATTTTATGCCTGTCCCTTTATTTGTCTTAAATAACATAATTGTTAGAATGCCCTCCTATTTCCCCATCAAGAGACACAATGGCAAACTTCAATACTCATCTTAATACTGCTTTAATTATCACAGGCTTAGCCTCAGCCACCTTATTATCTGCAGAACATATTGATTTAAAGGGCGCGCTCTGGTTATGGTTTTTAGGCTCAATCGGCGGTTTATTACCAGACATAGATTCAGATAACTCCACATCACTCGACACTGTTTTTAACTTATTTGCACTGAGCGCTGTATTACTGGTACTGCATTACATAACCACTGAGCTAATTATTAAAATTAGTTTTATCGGTAAGCGCGCATTTAAGCAGTGCGCTTAGCTATAATCGAAGTCTAGCTGCACATTCCACGGCATTAGCTCGGTAAAATCATCATCACCCTCATCTCGATTCGGCAACGTTTTAAATAAATGCACAAAGTAGTAATAAGGATTGATGTCATTGGCACGGCAGGTCATCACAATACTATAGAGTGTGGCGCTTGCTTGGGCACCATTAATTGACTTTGAGAATAACCAGTTTTTTCTACCAGTGGTAAACGGCCGAATATCTCGCTCAGTAATATTATTATCAATCCCTAGTTCGCCATCTTCACTATACCGCATTAATTTCGGCCATTGATTAAGCGTGTATTTTATCGCTTTGCCAATATAACTCCCCGCCGTTACTTTACCTTCGGCTTCATCAAGCCACGCTTTAAAGTGCATTAATATGGGTAAGGCTTTTTCTTGTCGTAACTGATACCGCGCTTGAGGAGATAACTGTTTGTTTTTAGCGTGGGTTTCCAGTTTATATAATTGGCTGATAAAGCTGATGGCTTTATGCGCTCGACCTTTGTTTTTCGACTCTGCTTTTAAGGCATCGTTATATTTGCGTCTAGCGTGTGCCCAGCAACCAACAGGGGTAATGCCTTCAATACCGTCATAAACACGGTAACCGTCGCACTGTAAATAGCCTTGATAACCGGCAAGAAATTCTTTTGCGCAAGCGCGACTTCGACCTGCTTGGTAATCGTAAATCACGACAGGCTCACGGCTGACCTCATTGCTGCGATAAACCCACATGTAGGAATTGCTGCTAGGGTTGTCACCTTCATCTAACACTTGTGTACGGGTTTCATCGGCACATAAACTATGCTCACTAAGCAAGTGACGTTGCATGGCTGCCACTAAGGGGCTGATTAGCAGGCCCGCTTTAATACACCAATTAGCTAATGTTCCGCGCGATAGTTCAAGGCCGCCACGGCCCAGTATGTCAACGAAACGATAAAGCGGTAAGGCATCGCAGTATTTGCCCGTAACAACCGCCGATAACGCTTCTGGACTCGCAATGCTGCCAGGAATAGGCTGCTTGGGTTTAGGCGCGGTGATTATTTTACTGGCCAATTGTTCATGCTCGCAATGTCTGCAAGCATATTTAAATTGTTTGTGCTTAATGACACTGACTTTCGCCGGAATAATCTTCACTTGCTCGCTGTCTTCACTACCACATTGATGTAGTTGTTCACCGCAACACTGACACGTTAACTCGGTTAAGGTGTGCTCAACTTCTTCTCGTTCAAAGTGCTCAGCCAGTATTTGTTTACCTTTCTTATGGTGTTTAGGCGGCTCAGTCGTTTTATGCTGCTCCGCTTCGTTGAAGGTACCTCGCGGGGCTTTTTCACTTTTTTTACCGTATTTTTGGGATTTACTTAACTTAAGCTCAGCAAGCAAGTGGTCAATCCGCGATTGCATTTCAACCTTATCTTCTTGCAGTGAAATTTTATCTTTTTCTAAGCCATCAAGCTTAGCCTGCATAAGTGCAAGCTGATTTTGTAGTTCGGTGATGAGAATAGTGTCTGGCATTTTAATAGCATGACACATGGGAAAGATCGTTCAAGTAAAAAAAACGATCTGGTTAATTTATATCACTGATAACCCTGATAAAGTTGAGTGGCGGGTTTTATTATTTACCGGTAAGCCAGATAATAACCATTGTAACTGCCGTTGTTCAATCCCCATGGCTACGTGTGCTTGAGCATGATTTGGCCATTGAAATCGTCCTTGCTCTAAGCGACGATAATAAAGCCAAAAACCATTGGTATCCCAAAACAAAATTTTTAATTTATCGCGTTGTTTATTACAAAAAACGAACCACGCTTGGCTTAAAGGATCGAGAGATAGGGTATCGCTGACAATAATACTTAACCCATTGATTGATTTTCGCATGTCGGTGAATCCCGTGACCAAGTAAACTTGGTGGGTGCAAGGTGTCACAGTACGCTCAATAATTTGGCGAGTGCTTGGTGCGCTAATGTCGACTCGAAGTCTATTTGATAGCCGTTTGGTGTGGTGAGTTTAATGATTGAAGGGTGTGTAAAGGCTTGCTCATGAATAACAAACGGGATCACCTGTTGCTTTTTAACCCTTATCGTTTCGTCAGAAAGGCGTTTACGCCAAACATAGAAAGTCGATGCGTTAATGTTGTTATCACGACAAAATTGAATGATGGCTAAACCACTCGATTTTTGCTGCTCAAAAATGCCTTGCCAGTGTTTTATTTTTTGCTGTTTATTCATAATTACCTCAGGTTAATATGCTGAGTAAATTATGCATAGGTAGCATTAATATTGGTATGTGGGTTTAATTGCGCGCTTACTTTTATCGAGTTAATTGTAGTGCCGTTATTGGTGTACGGATTTATGAAATATATTATTAGACCACTTTTTGAATGGATCACAGTACATAGAGGCAGTTGCCACTCTTTACTATTTATACTGCTATGCGCGCTATTAACAACACAAGTAACATGGGAACTGAATGATCAATCAACCCCACAAGCAGCCACCTTTGCCTGGTTAGCGGGTGGGTTTATTTTACTCGGAGGATTAATTCATTTATTGCTGGACGAAATTTACAGCGTAGATTTAAGTAATGTAACAATTAAACGCTCTTTCGGAACCGCTCTAAAAATAGCTGACTTCGATAATAAATTAATTACGTTGGCGTCGGTTATTGCCATTGCAGGTTTAATTTATGTTGCCCCTCCGACAAAACAAACTATTACAGCGTTAAGTGATTGGTCTCATTTTAGATTTCAATCTTTACAAATCAGATTTTAAGCCCTAAATACGCATAATGATACGCGTAGCGAAATCAAGTGAATAGCATTGACACCCGCCCTAGTTTTTCAAAGTGATTAGCGTGGGTGTCATTATAATTTTATTCTTTGTGTTTGCTTCAATTAAACTCATTTCACCTAGAAAAATAGTTTATAAAACAGCAAAAATTAAACAGGACACGCAAATATTTTATGTGTCCCTCACAATTTAATTAAAGAATTAATGAGGGAAGTCAGTTTGATTACTTTTAATTTATAGTGAAATTACTGATTAAAACGTAGAAATAATTGACCAAAATTTTCAGGTTCAACCTCGTCTACATTACTACCATGGCGGACGAAGTATTTACCATCATAAATCGAAGGTTTAGTATCTGACTCAATTTTCAAAATAATAATATCTTTATCAAAGTACCGTATAGTTGAAATATTTCTAGACAAATAATCCTTATCTCTTTCGCTTATTGGCTCAGACTTTATTAAATTAACTAATTTTGTGAAATATTTATCCAAATCACCATGATATTTTTCAGCTTCTTCCTTAACACCTGTAATGTAAAAAGAAGAATAAGAAATATAATCCTTATCGTATAGGGTTTTAAATTGATTAGCTGTGGCTTTAGTATCAGCAACACCTATTAAGCAATAACCCGTTGCACCAGGAAAGGTGTTGGCCATCCCTGTTAGTGTTTTAATAACCTTCGAAAAAGCTTTTTGATTAAACTTATTATTTCTATCAGTTAACGCATGTAGTCCTACTTTAAAATCATACAAGGTTTGTTCCGTTGAGGATTGCATCAGAATATTTTCAAAACGCGTAACCCAATGAGATCTAGCAGGATCTTTATCATGAGACTTTATAAAACAGCCACTAATTACGCCATACAGAGCATCAGACTGTGTTTGCTTTTCTTTTGCAGACCAATTACCTCCTCCGGCAGCAAGTGATATAATTTTATCACCCGCTTTATCTAACAATTTAATCAATTCATTTTTCTTCGCAATCTGCATCTCTTCTTCAATAAGCAATTTATAAAAAGAATAAAATACTATCTGAAAATAACGGGAAATTTTAGCTTGCTGATTTTTAAATAAAAGTGCGTTAAAAGTTTGGCCTGATTCAGCGATTAGCTTTATTAATTCATCAAATACATACTGCACATTATTTATCACATTCTCTTCGTTTAATTTTTGTATTTGAAGCTCAACTGATGTCGATAATGAGTTCTCACTGGAGCTTAATATAGAAAAGCCATATAGTTGATTCAAGATATCAGAACTAGAGCGGAGTCCTTTATCCATTGATACCCAAGCTACTATATCTGCAATAACTTCTTCATCCTGAGACTGTCTTAATGCTTCTTTAGTTATAATATTATTTTTCACCCAAAAAATATCTTCAACTGAAATTCCATAATCTAAGCTTCTATTAGTAATACTTATATTTTTCATAGAATTAAGATCTAATATATCAGTAGGACTTGAGTCACCGCGGATATTGCTTGATAATTTTCTTACAATTGATGCAAATTTACTTATAGCACCAGCTTGTCTTAACTCTTGCTTAGATAAATGCCTACCCCCAGAGTTTAACCTACGGAAAACTTCATCTATATGGCTGTCACCAGACTCCTGAAAAACAGATAGTGGTATTTGATATCTAACAATTTCTGCGCAAACTGAACGCTCTAATGGTGTATCTTTCTGGCTTATTGCTCCATCATCCATAAGAAATTTAGTATCAGCCATAGTGTCTAAGTTAAAGTACTTACCATCAACATCAAACTCTTGATCAATAAATGACATTATTGCATTCATTCTTTGCATACCATCTATTATTTCTAGTTTTCGGCCTTTTTCTGTAGTTACTTCTGCTAGCAATATTAAAGGGACTGGATAGCCACTTAAAATTGAGTCAATGAATGATCTTTTCTCTTCAACAGTCCATACTAGCTTACGTTGATACCTTCTATTTACTAGGAATGTTCCTTTTAAATATGATCCATAAAGGCTTTGTATACTTTCTCCTTTAATTGACAGTTCCGTATTTTCTTTCATTTTTGAATCCTACATATATGATATAAATTAGGTGATGATTAAACTAACCAGCTCCTTTTGGTAGTTTGAAATACCTCAAAACAGTTTATATTTCATTATCCAATAATTACACTAATCATTTTCCTGAACCGTGTTGAGAAATGGTATCGGCCGCACCAAAATAATTCATTAAACAATAGCGTCTCAATACTCGTGCTTTTCTTTAAAGAATTACTTAACCCTAACTGATGCTCACACGAGTCGGCATTGGTAATAACGGGGGGGGGTTGTTTTTATTGCCTGCATGAGTGTTTGCGAAGTACCTATTGTATGCGCTAAAACCTATGCTTAATATAATTACCAGCGCAACAAGGTTAGCTAAAGTGCTCGACTTCTTTTTTGCTTTACTCATTTTAAAAGGTGTATTAAAAGCAGCTGTTTTTTCTAGTTTGTTTTCTACTTTGCTTTCAATTACGCCTTCAATGCGGCAGTTTACGGCTTTGCTTTTACCATTGGGATCAGTAGCTACCTCAAAATAGATAGTGTCGCCTACTTTGGGTTTGCGGCTCATGTGTTTAAGCGAAGATATGTGTATAAAGGTGTCGTGTGCAACACTGCTAGATTTAATAAAACCATAGCCTCGGTTGTCGTTCCACGACGTTAACAATCCTTTGTTCATTGGTGTTCCTGATTTTTATACTTTTTATTAGTTATTTTTTATGTGTTACTTATGCAAACTATACGTTTCTAAAAGTGGTCGGTAAACTTATTTTAAGTAATTTTAAAATTAAACTACTTTATAGCCATTACTTGGCGGTATTTTAATTAACTAATTATTGAATAGTGATTGAATAACGAATGAATTACATAGGGTGGTTTTAATTTGCGGTGCTGTTGATTATGATGGCGCTAGAAATACTTAATAAGTCTGTTGTGCTTTAAATTTTTAGTAAGGATCATCTTATGTCTAGCTATAACGAATCTCCAGAGCAAGTTACTAAAGCGACCGAAGGTTATGTAATGCAGCAAACTATGCTGCGAATTAAAGACCCAAAACCGTCATTAGCATTTTATGAAAACGTATTAGGTATGAAGTTGTTGGGTAAATATGACTTTCCTGGTATGAAGTTTACCCTGTACTTTTTAGGTTACGAGCAACAACTGCCTGAGGGCGATGATAAAACCAAAGCTGAATGGGTGTTTCGCCGCCCTGCACTAATTGAGCTTACCCATAATTGGGGCACAGAAAACGACGATAGCTTTGCAGGCTATGTAAGTGGTAACGAAGAGCCTAAAGGCTTTGGCCATATTGGTATTAGCGTACCCGATGTATACGCCGCGTGCGAACGTTTTGCAAAATACGATGTAGAGTTTGTAAAAAAACCAGACGATGGCTCGATGAAAGGTTTGGCGTTTATTAAAGACCCCGATGGTTATTGGATAGAAATACTCTCGGCCGAGGGCATTACCGAAATTATTATGTCTCAGTAATAACTAGGGCGTATGTATGTTTTAAATTATAAAGCCAGCAGCTAAGCTGGCTTTACTGTTTGCAGGCGCTGTTAATTAAACTTAGTTTATTTAGGAGCGTTTCGCTGTGAGGGATCTTTAGTAAAGCTGCTTAATACTTCAGTTGGATTTTGAGTTAGTTTTTGCTGTTGAGCAGCCTCTGCCCACCAGGCTAATTGGGTAAATGTACGTGAGAAGTAATTAAACCAAGTGTCTTGTTCACTTTGCTCATTGAACGAGCCATTTTCAGCCATTACCTCTTGCGCTTTTGGTACATGGATCATTGCTGATACGGGTAAACAGCCTAATTCACTTAAAAAGTTACGCATACCCATTGCGGCGCGCATACCACCCCATTGCCCAGCAGAATAAGTAACAATTGCGCTGGGTTTGTACGAAAACAGTGAGCTGCCAAAATGGTTTAATAAGTTGGCTAATGCTGGGCTCATAGAATGGTTGTACTCTGGGCTGACCATAATGTAGCCATCGGCTGCGGCAATTTTATCGGCTAGGGTATTTAGCTGCTCGGGAGCTTTACTTTTGGGATAAGCAAAGTGTGGTTTAAATACTGGTTCGAGCGGGTAATCTAGCGCGTCGATTAGCTCTATTTCGTGTGTACTAAATTGGCTTTGCAAACACGCCATACATGCTTGAGCTACGCGCTCGCCAAGCCTTGCCGGTTTAGGTGGTGTGCTATTGCGTACTGTGCCTAAAAATACTAAAAACTTCATCTATATTCCCTCGTTGTTTAAATTACTTTTTTAGGATTGTTAATTAAGCTCAGGGCTGCAGTGCCTGTGCAGCAAGCTCTGCAAGTACATTGGCAAGCTTTGTAGCAACAGCGCATTGCCCTGCACCATGGCGCTTAACTAAATAGCTAGGATTGTTGTAGCTTAACCATACTTTTGCATTGGCGTCTTGCCAAACAAGTGCTTTAAGCGGTAAATCAATCCCCATTGTTTGCGCGCACTGCATTAAAGGAGTACCGCCTTGTGGATTACCAAATATAATAACTTCGGTATAGCCAAGCTGCTGCCCTACTTTTTTAGCCCCTGCGGCGTGATCAATACGTGCAAAAATTGTCAGTCCTTTATTTTTAGCCAGTAGCTCAAACTTATTCATAGTGGCTTTGGCGCTTTGCTGGCTTTGTAGTGTTATTAGGCCGTTTGTTGCTTTAGCCGGAAAAAACACAAAAAGTAACGCAAATACAAAAGTGGTGCTTAATAGTTTCATGTATAAACTCTGGTTTGGTTAAACATATGAGCAACCAACTTAGCATGTAATTTAGCCACAAAAAAGCCAGCGGTTAAGCTGGCTTGGTATATATGCAATAACTTTGCGCTAAAACATTATTTACGCAGTGCGTCTATACGGGCGTCAAGCGGTGGGTGCGACGAAAACAACTCAGCCATACCTTTACCACTGGCAATACCAAACGCCATCATTGAGCCTTCTAGTTGCGAAGGATGATTTTGCTTTAATCGCTCAAGGGCTGAACGCATTTTGTCTGCGCCTACTAGTTTGGCAGCGCCGCTGTCGGCAGCAAACTCACGTTGGCGGCTGTAATAAGCCACTATAACGCTGGCTAAAATGCCAAAAATTACTTGAAACAACATATCGAACAGGAAGTAGGTCCAGCTGTTGCCGCCCTCTTGTTCATCGTTGTTACTGTTTATAAAGTTATCTACTATGCCTGCTAGCACTTTAGCGGCAAATATAACAAAGGTGTTTACCACGCCTTGTATAAGTGTAAGCGTTACCATGTCGCCATTAGCAATATGCGATACTTCGTGGGCAAGTACGGCTTCGGCTTGATCTTGGCTCATGCTGTGTAATAAACCTGTGCTTACTGCCACTAGTGAGTTGTTTTTACTTGGGCCGGTGGCAAATGCGTTCATTTCTGGGCTGTCGTAAATGGCCACTTCTGGCATTTTAATGCCGGCTTTTTGCGCTTGTGCTGCAACCGTAGTTACTAGCCAATGTTCGGTTTCGTTACGTGGTTGGGTAATAACATGTGCGCCGGTTGATTTTTTAGCCATCCATTTCGACATAAATAACGAAATAAACGAGCCACCAAAACCAAACACAGTGGCAATCATTAGCATACCGCCTAAGCTACGGTTGCTTAGTCCAAATACACTCATCACTATTGAAAGCACTACACCTAATACCAACATAACCGCGAGGTTTGTTAGTAAAAATAAAAAAACACGTTTCATACTTGTCCTCAAAAAATAATATCGATTGCGGTACTATTAATATGTTTAGTGCGTTTGGCACTAAATTGATTAAAAGCAATCACTGCGTTATGACACAGTATGTCACAACGTCAGCGCTATTCTGTGACAAACTATGTCGTAAAACAAGTGTTTTTTATGTGTTTAGTGCGAAATTTTCTAGCAATGTTTTATATATTTGTAATTTAGGGGTTTGCTCACTGTATGGGCTTATTGCCAGTATAGGGAAGGGTAAACGTAATTTAAGTGAATCAAGATTAGCTTGGTACTCGTCCATGTTTGGCTCAACCTGATTTGCAATCCAGCCAATGCAATTTATACCCATACTTTGCATATGTGCAGCCGTAAGTAGCGCATGATTTAAGCAGCCTAACTTTATACCTACTACCAATATTACCGGCAGTTGCTCTGCTTTAACCCAATTGTATAAATAATCTGTGTTGCTTATAGGCAGCGCCCAGCCACCAGCACCTTCGGTAAGTATATAATCGGCACCTTGCTGTTTTACGTTTTTATACGCGCTGCTTAGCTTATCTGCAGTAATAGTAACCCCTGCTTGCTCGGCGGCTATGTGCGGGGCAATAGCAGGTGCAAAGGCAAACGGATTAATTATATCGTACTTGGCACTTACCGTTGCGCTTTCCATTAATATTAGTGCATCGGCATTTACTAGCTGATCAAACGCCATTTCGCAGCCAGACGCGAGCGGTTTAAAACCAATTGCTTGCTTTTTATGTTGGGCAAGTAGCTTTAGTAATAAACTGGTAACGTGGGTTTTTCCGGCGTCGGTGTCGGTGCCGGTAATAAAAAATTCTTTCATGGCGTTATTTACCTTTGCTGTTTTATTTAACTGGTTTTTATTTAACTGTTTTTTTGCAAAGTGCTAATAGCATAACGTGATACGACACGTGCGCTTTATTATTTTTAAGCGGATATGCGCTGCATACCTGCTGCAAAGCGTGCTTAGTTAACAAGCCTCTGCGCGTATTACTGTGATTTTGCGCTGTAGCACCTATGGCCTTAATAGAGCGAATGGCATTTAATGGCGATGTAAACTCATCGCTATACAGGGCTTTTTGTATTGTATTAATAGTAAACCCAGACTTTTGGACTGATTGGTTTATATACTGTTCGCTATTAAAGGTATTTATATGGCTGTTGTTATCAAGTGCGCTAAATGCGGTTTTTATCTCGTTAAGCGAGCCTTCAATAACGCAGCTAATATAGGCTTGCCCGCCTGGTTTGAGCGCAGTATAAAGCGATTTTAATAATTGAGCAAAATCGGCCGACCATTGCACTGCAAAGTTACTGTAAATAATATCAATACTATTGGCTTGCAGCGGTAGATTATCCATATCGGCGCATAGCCGTGGCGTATTTAGTGCGCTGCTTTGTAGCATGTTTAAACTAAGATCCATGGCAATAACGCTGCCAAATAATGTTTGCAAAGTATGTGTATTAACTAATGGCCCTGCGCCTAAGTCGATACACAGTTTGGCTTTATTACTGCTATTTGCATTCGCTTTTATAAGTTTAAATAAATCATCTGCGGCTTGTTTTTGCACATTAGCATGGTGGTTATAACTGCTGGCTGCTTTTGAAAATTTACTCTGCGCCCCTTTTTTAAGGCTACAGCTTGGTAATAATATAGGCCCTGCTGATAATGATTGTATATTTAACGGCTGCCTATTTGGCTCTGTATTTAATGGCTGTGTAGTTATAGAAGCAGCATTTAAAAATGTTTGAGCAATCATACTAATGCACCTACTAAGCTATTAACTAAATGGTTAATGTCGTGCTTTGTATGCGCTGCGCTGAGTGTAATTCGCAAACGTGCGGTGTTATGAGCAACGGTTGGCGGGCGAATAGCAGTAAGCCAAACACCGTATTCTTTAAGTTTACTAGCCACGTTTAAGGTGTGCTCGGCGCAGCCTAAAACAATGGGCTGAATAGCGGTACTTGACTCCATTACGGCAATATTATGTTGTTTAGCAAGTTGCTTAAAGTAGCTAATATTTGCCTTTAATTTAGCGCGTTTATCATCTGCGGTTTTAATCGCTTTAATACGTGCAAGAGTAAGCCCTGCAATAAGCGGCGACATAGCCGTGGAGTAAGTGTAATCGCGATTAAATTGCAGCATGTAATCAATAAAATGTTTACTGCCTAATACACACGCGCCGCTACTGGCTACCGCTTTGCCAAAAGTAATAACCAGTAACTCAGGTAGTTGCTCGGTATTAAGCGCCTCGCAGCTGCCTAATCCGGTTTTACCTAATACGCCAAAACCATGAGCGTCGTCTATCATTAGCCAAGCATTGTGCTGTTTGGCTAACGCCAGTAGCTCGCTAAGTGGCGCTTTGTCGCCATCCATCGAAAATACACCTTCGCTTATAATTAGCTTATGTTTGGCTGTTGATTTTTCTAAGCGGGCGCGTAAATGGTTCATGTCGTTATGATTAAAACGGATTAAAGCGGCGTTAGCATGCAGTGCGCCGTCTATTAGGCTGGCATGATTAAGCTTATCTTGAAAAACAGCACTGTGCTGCGCTACGGTTTTATCTTGAAACAGCGCTTTTATTACACTGCTATTAGCACTAAAGCCCGAGCTAAACAGCATAGCGGCTTCGTAACCTAACTGTGCGCATAAATACTGCTCTAGTGCGTGTTGCTGAACTTGATAACCGGTAACTAACGCTGAGCTGTGACTCCCTAATGCCGGTAATTCATTTAAAGCAATTGCGTTATCGCCAAAGCCTAAGTAGTCGTTACTGGCAAAATTAAGATAGGTTTTGTTATTAATAGTAATTTTGCGCGCCGTAGCATGCTGTACTTGGTGGCGTTTACGCAGTAGCGCATCGTGCAAGCGAGCTTGCAGATGCGTATTTATAAATTCAAATGACATTTGGCTGTGTTTACCTAGGCTTAGTTATAGCTTAGTTATTACTTAGTTATAATTATGGTTATGCTTCGTAAAATAACTTAGACGTTGCTTTGTCGGCCACTTGCGATGAAAGCGACGCGGCTACGGCTTCATCTGAATAGTCGTGACGAGTTTCTGGATTCATCCCTAATTTTTTAATTAAGGCCATATCGGCATCAGCATCTGGGTTTTCGGTGGTAAGCAGTTTGTCCCCATAAAATATAGAGTTAGCACCTGCAAAAAAGCACATTGACTGCATTTGCTCGTTCATGGCGTTGCGCCCTGCCGACAAACGCACATAGCTGTGCGGCATCATAATGCGCGCGGTTGCAATTGTGCGTATAAACTCAAAATGATCTAAGTCATCTACGTTTTCAAGCGGTGTGCCTTTAACTTTAACCAGCATATTAATGGGTACGCTTTCTGGTTGTTGATCTAAGTTGGCCAGTTGCATTAATAAGCCATAGCGATCGGCTGCTTGCTCGCCCATACCTACAATACCGCCCGAACATACTTTCATACCCGCGTCGCGTACATTGCCTATGGTATCTAGGCGGTCTTGAAAAGTTCGGGTAGATATAATTTGCTCGTAATACTCAGGCGAGGTGTCAAGGTTATGGTTGTAGTAGTCAAGCCCAGCATTGCGTAGTTCATGGGCTTTTTCGTTATTAAGCATGCCTAGGGTCATACAGGTTTCTAGGCCAAGTTCTTTTACTTCTTTAACCATTTGCGAAATATACGGCATGTCTCTGTCTTTTGGATCTGACCACGCGGCACCCATACAAAAACGAGTTGCGCCTTTTTGCTTGGCTAAACGCGCTTGTTCTACTACTTTTTCTACCTCGATTAGGCGTTCGCGTTCTAAATCGGTTCGGTAATGCCCAGACTGCGGGCAATATTTACAATCTTCTGGGCAGGCACCGGTTTTAATCGATAATAAAGTAGAAATTTGCACTTCATTTGGGTTGAAATTAGCACGATGAACCGATGCGGCTTTAAATAGTAAATCGTTAAATGGCATTTCAAATATTGCTTTAACTTCACTGTGGGTCCAGTTGTGACGAACAGGTGCAAGTTCCATAGTTTTCTACTCTCTTTATTTTTTTCATAACGGTGATATTGGCTTAGTCTACTTCTTGAAGTACCATTGTCAACGAACCCAAGCTCACTTAAGTTTACATATGATTAAAAAGAATACGATTGACCTGAATTTTGATCGCCAGCATATTTGGCACCCTTATACCTCTATGACCAAGCCTATAATGGTTTACCCTGTTACCCACGCAAATCATAATATTATTGAGCTTGAAACAGGCGAGCAACTCATTGATGGCATGGCCTCATGGTGGAGCGCTATACATGGCTATAACCACCCAGTTTTAAATAACGCCATGATTGAGCAAATTAACTCTATGAGCCACATTATGTTTGGCGGATTTACCCATAAACCCGCTGTAGAGCTGTGTAAAAAGCTAGTAAGCATTACCCCTGCTAGCTTAACTAAGGTATTTTTAGCCGATAGCGGCTCGGTAAGTGTTGAAGTAGCTATAAAAATGGCACTGCAGTATTGGCTTAGCCAAGGCATTACTAACAAACAAAAATTAATGACCCCCTACAAGGGCTATCATGGCGATACCTTTGCCGCTATGAGCGTTTGCGATCCAGTTAATTCAATGCACAGTTTGTACAGCGGCTTTTTACCCGAGCATATTTTTGTACCAGCCCCGGTAAGCCAATTTAATAGTGAGTTTAACCAAGCTGAGGCAACCGAGCTTGAAGCGTATTTTAAAGCGCACCACCAGAGCGTAGCGGCATTTATTATTGAGCCAATTATACAAAATGCTGGTGGCATGAACTTTTATCACCCTGAGTACTTAGCCTGCGTACGCAAGTTATGCACGCAATATAAGGTGTTACTTATATGCGACGAAATAGCTACAGGCTTTGGCCGTACCGGTAAATTATTTGCCGTAGAGCATGCTAATATTCAGCCCGATATAATGTGTATAGGCAAAGCACTTACTGGCGGCGCTATGACCCTATCGGCCACTCTTACCAGTGACAAAATAGCCACAGGTATAAGCGAAGGCGAAGCCGGTGTATTAATGCACGGCCCTACTTTTATGGGCAACCCGCTTGCCTGCGCTGTGGCCTGTGCCAGTATAGATTTACTGCTTGAGCAAAACTGGCAGCAGCGCATTGCCAATCTAAACAGCCAACTGCAACAACTCAATAAATGCAAAGAGCTTGATGACGTAGCCGATGTACGCACTTTAGGCGCTATTGGGGTGGTAGAGCTAACCGCAGGAGCAGGCAATGTTGATGTGGCTAAAATTCAGGCTTATTTTGTAGCACAAGGTGTATGGATACGCCCCTTTGGTAAGCTCATTTATTTAATGCCGCCATATATTTCAGACCAAAGCAGCATAAAAACCCTTTGTGATGCCATTTATAACGCCATTAAAGGCAAGCATTACGCTTAAACTTACCGCTAAATTAAAGTTTTAGGGTTAAAAGTTGTACACACTTTGCCCTAATAAGCAAACAGCCTTCTAACTCACCTTTAAGAGTATTGATCTCAGTGATCTTTACCTATATGATAATACCTATCATTTACAGTTACCTTTTCGGACTCTTTTATGAACTTATTATTTAAACCAGCTAAAGCGTTAGGCGTAAGCCTATTATTAGCCTCTGCTTTTATAACGCAACCGGTACTTGCAAACGGCCCTATTGGCGAGCATGTTAATCACCTTCAGGCTAATCTTAAAAGTTACGCCGAAGAAGTAGAGTGGATGGTTGGTAAAGTCGATACTATGGTAAGCGACTACGATACTAAAGGTGCTAAAGCGGTAAAAACAGATGACCTTATTGAATATTGGGAGTCGGTTAAATTTCACAGCGCCATAGAAACTAATTTTGTACCTGTTTACGCTTCTATTTGGCAAGGTATTTACGGTGTAAAAATGGCTATCGAAAACAAACAGCCTGCAACTGAAGTTCGTAAACAACAACAAGCTATGAACAATGCCCTATGGCAAGGCCTTGGCGCTGTTAAATTAGCGGCAAAATTTCAGCAACAGGGTTTATTAGCAAATGTAACAACAACTGCATCCAAAGAAATGACCCAAAGTGCCACTATCGACGAAATTAAGCACCGACTCGATCGTGTTGTTGCAAAATTTGCTGAGCGTTTAAACGACGAAGCCACCGAAATTGTACACGACACTTACCTACACTTATTTGAAGGCGTAGAAGGCACACTAATAGCGCAAGACGCTAACTTAGTTGAAGTGTTAGAGAAAGACTTTAACGTAACACTGCCACTTGCTATTTCTAGCAACAAAAGCGTAGACGAAGTACGTAATGTAATAAGCGACATGCAAACAAAATTAGATCGCGCTAAAACGCTGATCGAAAAAGCCGAAAAAACACGTAAGGATGTATTTTAAGTGAAGCGTAGGACCTTTATACAAGGCCTAGTTGCGCTTGGGGCTGTGGGTGCATTACCACTGCCTCTTGCTCGCGCACTAGCGGCCAATATAGCAAACCCTGTGTCTGTAGATAGCTTACCTAAACTAGAGGGTGAGCTTACGCTTTATTTAGGGCGTGGTGAAGGTGGCTTATACGAAAACGTATTACAAGCTATCGAGAAGAAAAATCCAAACCTTAAACTCGGTATACGCCGAGGCCCAACTGCTGCATTAGCAAATACCATAGTAGCTGAAGCAAAAGCAGGCGTTCGCCGTGCTGACTTATTTTGGGCGGTTGACTCAGGCGCAATTGGTTTAGTTACCGATGCTGGCCTTGCACAGCCAATACCAAGTGATTTATCGGCTCAGTTACAACCGCAATTTAGATATAAAGAATGGACGCCGGTAACCGGCCGTATTCGTACCTTGCCATACAACACGTCGCGTTTAACTAAAGAGCAAATTCCCACCAGCATTATGGAAATTGCCGACAGCGATTTAAGTATTGGTTGGGCCCCTGCTTATGCATCGTTCCAGTCGTTTGTAACTGCAATGCGAATTTTAGAAGGTGATGACAAAACCGCTAAGTGGCTTAAAAAAATTAAAAAGCGCTCTAAAACCTATGCCGGTGAATTAGGTGTAGTTATGGGCGTTGAGCGCGGTGAAGTTGATATTGGTTTTGCCAATCACTATTACACACTTAGGTTAAAGTCGGGTAAGCCCGATGCTAAGTTAGATTTAGCTTTTACCCAAAACGATGCGGGCTGTTTGGTCAATGCCTCAGGGGTGTTAGCTTTAAGTGACGATCCGTTAGCAACTAATTTTATGCGTTATTTACTAAGCACCGAAGTGCAAAGCTATTTAGCCAGTGAAGCTTACGAAATCCCACTTGTTAATGGCATTAGTGTGCCACAGGGCATACCGTCTTTATCGAGTATTTCGCCGCCTAAAATTGATTTAACTCAGCTCGCCGATTTACGCCCCACTATCGATTTAATGCGCAGTAGCGGCGTACTGTAATGCGACTACCAGCATCCTACCCAATGGCGCTGCTTGCAGCGCTCATTACGCTTACCCCTATTTATGTGTTAATTACCCTTGCCAGCGACACAAGCTCAGTATTTGACAGCCATAACCTCGACATTTTAGCTAATACCTTATCGTTAATGGCGTTAACTGTATTGGGTTCTATTTTAATTGGCGTGCCACTGGCGTTTATTAGCGCTTATGTACATTTGCCATTTAAAAAATTATGGCTGGTTATATTTGCAGCTCCCTTAGCTATACCTAGTTATATAGGGGCGTTTACACTTTATGCAGCTTTTGGCCCTGGGGGGGAAATAAATAACCTGCTTGGCATTCCAACGCCCTCAATGGACGGCCTTAGCGGCGCAGCCATAGTAATGACCTTATACACATTTCCGTTTGTAATGATGACCACCCGCTCGTCCTTACTCAGCCTTGATGCCAGTATGGTAAACGCTGCACGTACACTGGGTATGTCGATGACACAAAGTGTATTTAAAGTAATATTACCTCGCGTAGTTAATGGTATTGCCGCGGGCTCTTTGCTTGTTGCACTTTATACTTTATCTGACTTTGGTACACCGGCAATGATGCGCTTAGATACCTTTACCCGAGTTATTTATGTGGAATACAACGCCTTTGCTTTAGGCCGTGCGGCTATGCTCTCGTTGCAATTAATGGTTATTGTTGGCTTTTTATTAATGATTGAATCACAAATAAAAACCGCCACTGAACGCCAAGGCAGACCACTTATTTTATTCCCTAAAAAGTGGCAGTTAAGCGCTATGTTTATAACTTTTGCGCCTATTTTGCTATTAGCCATTGGCTTACCTTTAGCTATATTTTCGTTGTGGCTGGCACGGGATGGTTTTAGCGGCTTTGATTTTAGTATTGCTTGGAACTCAACATATGCCTCAGCAATTGCTGCTGTAGTAGCTGTAATTGTGGCCATTCCGGTTGCTCATGCCGCTCTTAGCGGTAAAGCAGGTAAAGTAATGGAGCGCGTAACTTACTTTGGCTTTGGTATTCCGGGCATAGTAATGGGCACAGCGCTTGTTTATGGCGGCTTGCAACTGCCCTTTTTGTATCAAACATTAGGGTTGCTTATTATCGCTTATACGCTGCGCTTTTTACCCCTTGCTGTAGGCTCAGTACGTACCAGCACCGAGCACTTAGATCCAAGCTTGGTAAAATCGGCCCGGGTACTTGGTGCCAGCCCACGCGAAGCATTTATGCGTATAACACTGCCCTTAACTATGCGCGGTATTATTGCCGGTGCAGCATTAGTGTTTTTAGAGTCGATGCGTGAACTAGAGGCCACCTTATTACTTGGCCCTACGGGGTTTGAAACCCTCTCTACTTATTTGTGGCGTGTATACGAAGCCGGCTATTTTGGCCGCGCTGCTATTCCGGGGTTATTATTAGTGGTGATTTCTGCGTGCGCGTTAGCTATTATGCTCACTGGCGAAAAACGCAACCAGCTCGAACATTAAGGATTTAATAACAAATGCTATCTGTAAGTCAGTTGTCTATAGATTATGGCAGTAACCGTGTAGTAAGCGATTTAAACCTATCATTAGGTAATAACGAAATTCTTATGCTTGTAGGCCCTACTGGCTGCGGTAAAAGTACTATTTTGCAGGCATTAGCCGGCCTTATACCTATAAGCGAAGGCGAAATAAACAGTGGTAAATGGCGGGCAACGCCTAAAATTACTGTGCCTGCGGAAAAACGCAGTGTAGGTATGGTGTTTCAAGATTTTGCTTTATTTCCGCATTTAACCGTGCAGCAAAATATTTTTTTTAGGTTAAAAGACACCAGCCCAGGCGAGCATTGGATAAAGTTACTTGGCCTTGATGAGTTTAGAAATAAAAAACCAGCAACGCTTTCAGGCGGGCAAAAACAACGCGTAGCACTTGCGCGCACCCTTGCCCACCAGCCCGACTTTGTATTATTAGATGAGCCGCTTTCTAACTTAGACGCCGCACTTAAAGACATGCTGCGCTGGGATATTCGCAACGCGCTTAAAGCGGCGGGCGTACCTGCAATTTGGGTAACGCACGACCAAGAAGAAGCATTGTCGGTAGGCGATCGTGTGGGTGTACTGCAAGGCGGTAAAATTCAGCAAATAGATACACCAGAGCGCTGTTTTAGTATGCCTAACAATCGATTTGTGGCACGCTTTTTAGGGGAAGCCAGCTTTATAAGCGGCCAGTTTAGCCAAGGCCAAGCAACCACAAGTATTGGTAATGCCCCTGCCCACGGTGTTGATTGCGATAGTGGCGATGTAGATGTGCTGCTGCGCCCCGATGATGTATTACTAGTGCAAAGTAGTGTGGGTAATAATGGCGAAGTTATTTGGGTGCGCTTTGAAGGTGGCAGCCGCTTATGTGCTATAAAGCTTGCCTGCGGAACTGTAGTAACCAGCCGCGTTAGCCATGAAATAGTGGTAAACCCCGGCGATGCTGTACATGTATCTTTAAGTACCTCACACCCGCTAGCAGTTTATAAACAACTCGCGCAATAATAAAAGTATGCAACACTAAAAAGCCCATTAACATGGGCTTTTTTAATCTGTATAAATTACCATTCAAACATATAGGCCATTTTACTAATAGTTTTAAGTGGAATGTTATGGCTGTTACGCTTGGCATATAAATGCTGCATAGATTTGTCTTTTACTTCGCCCACAATCACTTCTTTTACTTGATAACCCAAAGCAACTGCCGCTTGCGCATAGGCAATAAATTCCCATTTTTTAATATTGGTGTTATCTACAATCACCAACGGGATATTTTGTGCTAAAGCGTTAATAAAGCGCGCTAAATTTAAATTATGGTATTGCGGCAATTTAAACTTATCAAATTGGTATTCACCTTGATCATTAATAAAATAATCATCGGTTGAGCAAATAACATATTGGCTTTCGTCTGCACCGGCGAGTTCATCGGCAAGATTTTGCGCATAATAAGACTTACCGCTTCCTGGTAGTCCTCGTAAAATAAAAACTTGTTTCATAGCATCCATTTTTTAGTATGTAATGGTAAAACGATTAATATAAAAATATCTGAATGTTCATAATGCCACAAAATGGGTAAACATAAGAGCAACAAATAACAATACTCACATTTAGGCCTTAAAACTGTATAAAAATAAAGCGCATTTATAAAATTTTTTAAAGAGTTGCCCACAATAGTTTTTTTATCTTACTTTACTAGGTAAGATACAGGGTTCAAGTGCAGCGCCGTTTAAGAGCAATTTTGCCAGCGTGTGGTGCGTAGTTAAATTATATAGTTAGGCAACTTATATCATTGGAGTGAAGATGAGCCATTTAGCGATTTCAGAGCTATTAAAAGGCAAGGTATCGGTAGACAGCCAAGTTACAGTAAAAGGCTGGATCCGTACTCGCCGCGATTCAAAAGCAGGAATTTCATTTTTAGCCGTTCATGACGGTTCGTGTTTTGATCCTATTCAAGCGGTAGTTCCTAATTCACTTAATAATTATGATGAAGTCACTAGCCTAACAGCCGGTTGTTCTGTGTCGGTTACCGGTGTTTTAGTGCAATCTGCTGGCCAAGGTCAGTCTTATGAGATTCAAGCTAACTCGGTTACTGTATTAGGTTGGGTAGAAAACCCAGATTCGTACCCTATGGCTGCAAAGCGTCATAGTATTGAGTACTTACGTGAGCACGCTCACCTTCGCCCTCGTACTAACATGATTGGTGCCGTAACCCGTGTACGTAACTGTTTAGCTCAAGCTATTCATCGCTTTTACCATGAGCAAGGTTTTTTATGGATAAGCACCCCTATTATCACAGCAAGTGACTGTGAAGGCGCAGGTGAAATGTTCCGCGTATCAACGCTTGATATGCAAAACTTACCGCTTACCGATAAAGGCGAAGTAGATTACAGCGAAGATTTTTTTGGTAAAGAAGCATTTCTTACTGTATCTGGCCAGTTAAATGGTGAAACTTACGCGTCGGCAATGTCAAAAATTTATACGTTTGGCCCAACCTTCCGCGCAGAAAACTCAAATACTTCGCGCCACCTTGCCGAGTTTTGGATGGTAGAACCTGAATTAGCATTTGCTGATTTAGAAGATATTGCAAAACTAGCAGAGCAGATGTTGAAGTATGTGTTTAAAGCCGTACTAGAAGAGCGCCGCGATGACATGGAATTTTTTGCACAACGTGTAGAAAAAACAGCCATTACTCGCCTTGAAGAATTTGTAGAAAAAGACTTTGCACAAGTTGATTACACCGAAGCGGTAGAAATATTAAAAGCCTGTGGTAAAAAGTTTGAGTACGCTGTTGAATGGGGCGTAGATTTACAGTCTGAACACGAGCGTTACTTAGCAGAAGAACACTTTAAAGCACCGGTTGTTATTAAAAACTACCCACGCGATATTAAAGCGTTTTACATGCGCCAAAACGAAGACGGTAAAACCGTTGCCGCAATGGACATAGTAGCGCCAGGTATTGGTGAGATCATTGGTGGCTCACAACGTGAAGAGCGCCTAGATATTCTCGATGCTCGTTTAGACGAAATGGGCTTAAACAAAGACGACTACAGCTGGTACCGCGATTTACGTAAATACGGTACTGTGCCGCACTCAGGCTTTGGCTTAGGTTTTGAGCGTTTAGTTGCTTATGTTACTGGTATGGGCAACGTACGTGACGTTATCGCCTTCCCTCGTACTAAAGGCAGCGCAACGTACTAATACGTTAACGCTTACTGTGTACCATAGTAAAAACCAGCCGATGGCTGGTTTTTTTATGCCTAAGTAACCTGAGATCCGGATAATAAACTTATCTCAAGCAGCTATTTTTCAGCGCTAACTGCGTTGAATTTTCTTGCAATAGGCCAGTCAGGTTAAGTGAATAAGTATCTTAGGTTTATTAGGTTTATTAGGCACAATCAAAAGCCGCAGCATCATAAAATGATACTGCGGCTTTTAATTTATCACTATAACTATAAATATAATTTTTAGTTATTAACTTATAGAGCTTGCTCTAGCTGTGGTAAAACATCAAACAGATCGGCAACTAAACCGTAGTCTGCAACCTGAAAAATAGGTGCGTCTGGGTCTTTATTAATTGCGACAATTACTTTTGAGTCTTTCATACCGGCTAGATGCTGAATTGCACCACTAATACCCACTGCAATGTACAAGTTTGGCGCTACAATTTTACCTGTTTGCCCTACTTGCATGTCATTTGGTACAAAGCCTGCATCAACTGCTGCGCGCGAAGCACCAATAGCAGCGCCTAACTTGTCGGCTATTCCGTGTAATAAACTAAAGTTTTCGCCATTTTGCATACCACGACCACCTGAGATAACCACAGTAGCTGCGGTTAATTCTGGGCGCTCTGATTTAGTTTGCTCATCGCTTACAAAGCTGCTTAGCGCAGAATCGGATACCGTATTAACTGCCGTTATTGGCGCGCTTGCTTGCTCTGTTTGTAAGTCGAAGCTACTAGCACGTACAGTGATAACTTTTTTGCTATCGAGTGACTTAACCGTGGCAATTGCGTTGCCCGCATAAATAGGACGCTTAAATGTTTCTGCGTCAACAACGTCAATAATTTCTGAAATTTGTGCAACATCAAGCAAGGCTGCAACGCGCGGCATAAAGTTTTTACCTGTAGTGGTAGCACTTACCACTATGTGGCTATAAGAATCAGCAAGCGATAGCACTAAATCTGCCATACTTTCAGCTAATTGATGTGCATATACTGCGTTATCTGCTACCAGTACACTGGCTACGCCATTAATAAGCGCAACTTCTTCGCTTAATACACCTAGGTTTTCGCCCGCAATAAGCACATCAATAGGAAAACCAAGTTTTGCTGCTGCGTTAATTGTTTTTGAGGTTTCTGGTTTTAATACACCGTTATCGTGCTCTGCTATTACAAGTGTTTTCATTTAGATTACCTTCGCCTCTGTTTTTAATTTTTCTACAAGTTGCGCCACGTCCTCAACTATAATACCGGCAGTACGTTTAGCTGGCTCTTCAACGCTAATTAATTGCACACGGGCCGTTAAATCAACACCCAAAGTATCGGCTGCAATAACCTCAAGCGGTTTACGTTTTGCTTTCATTATATTTGGCAGCGACGCATAACGTGGCTCGTTTAAACGTAAATCGGTAGTTACAATAGCCGGTAAATTAAGCGCTACTGTTTGTAAGCCGCCATCAACTTCACGGGTAACATTAACTTTTCCATCAACCACTTCAACTTTTGAAGCAAACGTACCTTGGCCACGTTTGGTCAATGCAGCTAGCATTTGGCCGGTTTGGTTATTGTCTGAATCAATTGATTGCTTACCTAAAATAACTAATTCTGGTGCTTCTTGTTCTACAATTTTTGCAAGTAATTTAGCAATGTGCAGCGACTCTAACTTTTCATCGGTTTCGATGTGAATGGCTTTGTCGGCGCCTAGGGCTAATGCCGTACGTAACTGTTCTTGCGAGGCTTTTGGGCCAATTGTTACGGCAATAACTTCGCTTGCTGTACCCGCTTCTTTTAAGCGAATCGCTTCTTCAATTGCAATTTCGCAAAATGGGTTCATCGCCATTTTTACGTTGGTTAAATCAACGTCTGTTTTGTCTGACTTAACTCGCGCTTTTACGTTGTAATCTATAACTCTTTTTATTGGTACGAGAACTTTCATATGGACTCCATCGTTATTTAAACCTACAAGCTGACGTGCACGTCAACCTATTTATTTTATGAAATCAGACTACTGTCTATTGACGTAAACATCAACCTAAAATAACCTTTAAACATTCACAACCCATAACTTTTTATTAGCATCTATCAAATGGGTTATGTATTTCATTAACGTGTAGTTAAATATAGGGTACGTTAACCATTCGAATAAGAGGTATTTATGATCACCCGGGAAACCATGGAATTTGATGTAGTTGTTGTAGGTGCAGGCCCAGCGGGTCTTGCATGTGCAATAAAACTGGCACAACAAGCGCAAAATAAACAACAAGAATGCATGATCTGTGTCGTTGAAAAAGGTTCAGAAGTGGGTGCTCATATACTCTCTGGTGCCGTGTTTGAAACCAAAGCGCTGGATGAATTACTGCCAAATTGGCAAGATCTCAACGCCCCTGTAACCACCAAAGTAGCAAAGGATGAAATTTACTGGTTTAACAACGAACAAAAAGCCACCGCTATTCCGCACTTTGCCACACCAAAAACCTTTCATAATGATGGCAATTATATTGTCTCTATGGGGAATGTTTGTCGCTGGTTAGCTGAGCAAGCAGAAGCACTGGGAGTCGAGATTTTTCCTGGGTTTAGTGCGCATTCGCTTATTATTGAAGACGACACAGTAAAAGGCATTATTACTGGCGATATGGGCCTTGATAAAGACGGCAACGAAAAAGATGGTTACATGCCTGGCATGGAGCTACGCGCTAAATACACCGTATTTGCCGAAGGTTGTCGTGGTCATTTGGGCAAACAACTCATTAATGAATTTGCCCTCGATGATGAGTCATCACCGCAGCACTATGGCTTAGGCTTAAAAGAAATTTGGCAAATTGATGAAAGTAAGCATCAATTAGGCACAGTAGTACACGGTACAGGCTGGCCATTACAAGGCGATACTAACGGCGGCGCATTTATGTACCACTGTGAAAACAACCAAGTTGTGGTAGGACTGATTGTTGATCTCAACTACTCAAACCCGCATTTAAGCCCGTTTGATGAGTTTCAGCGCATGAAACACCATCCTGTGTTTAAAAATGTATTAGCAGGCGGCGAACGTGTTGCTTATGGTGCTCGTGCTATTGCTAAAGGCGGCTTGCACTCATTACCAAAAATGCATTTTCCTGGTGGGTTATTGGTAGGCTGCGATGCAGGTACGCTTAACTTTGCAAAAATTAAAGGTAATCATACTGCAATGAAGTCGGGTATGGTGGCAGCTGAAGTTATTTTTAAAGCATTAGAAAATGAGCAAGCAAATACCGACTTAAGCGAGTTTAAAGACGCGTTTGAGCAATCTTGGGCTTATAAAGAATTGCAGCAATCACGTAACTTTGGCCCTGTTATGCACAAGTTAGGTAAGTTTGTTGGTGGCGCATATAACACCCTAGATCAAAATATTTTTAATGGTTGCTTGCCATTTACCTTTAAAGATAACACCCCAGATCACGATACTTTAGTTGATGCGGCGGATGCCGATAAAATAGTGTATCCAAAACCCGATGGTAAACTCAGTTTTGATAAGTTGTCGTCGGTATTTTTATCAAATACTAACCACGAAGAGTCACAGCCGTGTCATTTGCAATTAAAAGATCCGAGTATTCCAATTGCAGTAAACTTAGTTAAATTTGATGAACCAGCGCAGCGGTATTGCCCTGCTGGGGTTTATGAAATTCAAGAAATTGCTGGCACTAAAGAGTTTGTGATTAACTCGCAAAACTGCGTGCATTGTAAAACCTGCGATATTAAAGATCCGAGCCAAAATATTACTTGGGTAACTCCGGAGGGGACTGGCGGGCCAAATTATCCTAATATGTAGTTATTATTGTTAATAAAAAGTAGGTTTTTACATATAAATTATAAACCTACACTAATTTGCAGGGGCTTGTGCCCCTGTTTTGCGCTATGCTTACCCTAGTTTTTATAAAAGAGAATTAGTTATGCCGTCGTCAAAAGTTGTTTTTCGTTTTTTAGCAGAGCCTACTGATGTAAATTTTGGTGGTAAAGTGCATGGTGGAGCCGTCATGAAGTGGATTGACCAAGCTGGCTATGCATGTGCTGCAGGCTGGAGTGGCCATTACTGTGTTACCGTATCTGTTGCTGGGGTGAAGTTTAGACGCCCTATTTTAGTAGGCCAAATTGTTGAAGTGGAAGCTAAAATAGCGCATACCGGTAAAACCAGTATGCAAATATTTATTCAAGTGCGTTGTGGCGACCCCAAAACACAAAATATGGTTGAAACCAACCACTGTGTTATTAGCTTTATTGCTATGGATGAAACCGGTTACCCAGTAGCAGTGCCTTCTTTTAAAGCGATTACCGAAGAAGATTTAAAATTAGAAAACTACGCTATAAAAATGAAAGAAATTGCAATAGAGACGGAAAACTTACTGCATAAGGTATAAGTAACTAAAGTGTGCCTGTAAAAACCTCACACTTTTTGTAAAACATGCAATTGAGCTTAGAAAGTAACAACTAATAAAAGTTCACTGCTGTACACGTATCATACAAACGGCCATAAAAACCAATACTAAAGTAGGTTTTTATGGCCGTTTTTTTATGTTTTTAATAATTGGCATGCTCACTGCACCTACCTTGATGACGTTTGATTTAATTACATCTTATTTTTTCAAGCATTTGATTTTTATTATTAAAGGAGCTAATTCATGATTAAAACACTTTCTCTTTCTACACTTGCTTTAGTAACACTGGGTTTTAATACTGCAGCTAAGGCTGATATTGCTGATTTCGATTCTCCACGTATCTACACGGGTGTTGGTTACGGTCAATATTCTTTTGAATTTGAAGACAGTGACAAAGACACTGACTTTGACGACGATGCACAAATGCTAAAAGGTTACGTTGGCGCACAATTTAACGAGTATTTAAGCTTAGAGCTTGCTTATCAAAACTTTGATGAAGTAAGTGATGTGGACAGCAAAGCTGAAATTGATGGCGTATCGCTTGCCGCACGCTTGGGCTACCCTATTACAGAGAGTTTTTCTGTGTATGCAAAAGGCGGTTGGCTTGAGTGGGATGCAGAATACACACAAGATTTACCAGTAGGTTCTGTTTCAGCTTCTACAGATGGTGGTGATGCGTTTTACGGTGCAGGTATTGAATATGCACTTACAACAAACGTTCAATTTCGTTTAGAGTATGAACGCTATAAACTTGATGACGATATTGACCCAGATATGGATGTAGCGTCTGTATCAGTGCAGTACATGTTTTAATTAAACCCTAAAACGTGTGTAAAAGGTAAGCTTAGGCTTACCTTTTTTGTTTTGAGTGGTTTAAACGCACATGCATATAAACCACTTAGTCTAATCAATACCTTTTAGACTAGGCTTCTATAAGTAACCTGAGCTCTGGTTAAGAGATTTACTAACGTATTAAATCATAGTTATATTTAATTTTATTTTCTCTAGCCAGAGATTTTCAGTGAAAATAAGGCGAATTTACGCGTCAATAGCTGGCCTATTGCAAGTAAATTCAACGCAGTTAGCGCTGAAAGTAGCTGCTTGAGATAGGTTTATTATCCGGAGCTCAGGTTAAGTAATAAACTCACTTACAAGTAATGCCATAAACGCTAAATATGGGTAGAATAGCGCTCTATTTCATTTGCACCCGAGTACTATGAGCGATTATACCATTTCGGCTATTGGCCACATTCAATCTCCTTATAAACAAAAGTTTGCTATACCTAGGCAACCTCGTTTAGTGCCAGAAGCTAAAGCAAAGCTTATTTTTGCGCCTGACTTTAATCGTGAAGAATTTGTACGCGGGCTCGATGAGTTTAGCCATATTTGGCTGCTATTTCGTTTTCATGAAACAGCCGACAAAGGCTATTCGGCTATGGTGCGCCCGCCTCGTTTAGGTGGTAATGCCCGCAAAGGCGTGTTTGCCACGCGAGCCACTTTTAGGCCTAACGCCATTGGTATGAGCGCGGTAAAACTAGAAGGTATAGAGTATAAAAATGGCCAACTGAGCTTATTACTCGCCGGAATAGATTTACTCGATGGCACACCAATAATCGATATAAAGCCTTACTTACCCTATTCTGACTCTATGCCAGAGGCCAGTGCGGGGTTTGCCGACACCCGCCCAGAAACCCACATGAGCGTTGAATTTACCCCTGAAGTCCTTAATTTTATTGCGCAGCAAACGCAATATCCAGATTTACAGGCGTTTATAAGTAATGTGCTAAAGCAAGATCCTCGCCCTGCTTATAAAAAGCAAAAAGACGGACAGCAAAGCTACGGCATGACTTTGTATAACTATAATATTTGCTGGCAAGTTAATGAGTCACATAATTTAGTTACTAGTATAGAAAATACCTAAATAATTTATCACTTAGCGCTTTAGTGTAAATGCAACCGCTGGTAGACTGAAGCCCTTACAATATGTACATAATTACTCTAATTTCGGAAACAACATGCGTACCAGTCAATATATACTCGCCACACTTAAAGAAACGCCTTCGGATGCTGAAATTGTATCGCATCAATTAATGCTTAGAGCCGGTATGATCCGTCGTGTCGCTTCGGGTTTATACACTTGGTTACCCACTGGGTTACGGGTACTTAGAAAAGTAGAAAATATCGTACGTGAAGAAATGAATAAAGCCAATGCGATTGAAATGCTGATGCCAGTAATTCAACCAGCAGATTTATGGGAAGAATCAGGTCGTTGGGATGAGTTTGGTCCTGAACTTATGCGTTTTACCGATCGTCATAATCGTACCTTTGCGCTTGGCCCAACTCACGAAGAAGTGATCACTGATTTTGTTCGTAAAGAAATTAGCAGCTATAAACAGCTACCAATTTCTTTATACCAAATACAAACTAAAGTGCGCGACGAACGTCGTCCGCGTTTTGGTGTAATGCGCGCCCGCGAATTTACAATGAAAGATGCCTATTCATTTCACTTAAGTGATGAGTGTTTAGATGCAACGTATCAAGTAATGCACAAAGCGTATTGTAATATTTTTGAGCGTTTAAACTTAGACTACCGCCCTGTTATTGCCGACACGGGTTCTATTGGTGGTAGCGTATCGCATGAGTTTCATGTACTTGCAGAATCTGGTGAAGACGCTATTGCATTTAGTGATGGCAGCGACTACGCAGCAAATATTGAAAAAGCAGAAGCACTTGCACCAAGCGAGCCACGCCCAGCTGCAACAAAAGAGCTTAAAGCGTTTCCAACGCCTGACGCTAAAACAATTAACGAGCTTAAAAAGCACTACGGTGTTAAACCACATCGCGGTGTTAAAACATTAATCGTTTACGCTACGCCTGATGAAAACGGGGTACGTGGTTTAGTTGCGCTAGTTTTACGCGGCGATCACGACCTTAACGAACTAAAAGCTGAAAAACACCCGTTAGTAGATTCTCCGCTTGAAATGGCAACAGAGGCAGACATTGTTGCTGCTATTGGTGCAAAACCTGGCTCATTAGGTCCGGTTGGCCTGTCTATGCCAATTATTGTTGATAGAAGCGCTAACATACTAGCTGACTTTGTTGCCGGCGCTAATAAAGACGACGAGCATTACAGCGGCATTAACTGGGATCGTGATGTAACTGATTATGAAGTTGCTGATATACGTAATATTGTAGAAGGCGATGCAAGCCCATGTGGCCAAGGCACTTTACAAATTAAACGTGGTATTGAAGTTGGCCATATTTTCCAACTTGGCACTAAATACTCACAAGCAATGAAGGCTGGCGTATTAAACGAATCAGGTAAAAACCAAATAATGACTATGGGTTGTTATGGTATTGGTGTGTCGCGTATTGTTGCTGCAGCAATCGAGCAAAACAACGACCAATACGGTATTATTTGGCCACAACCAATTGCACCGTTTGATTTAGCTATTGTGCCTATGAATATGCATAAGTCGCATCGTATTCCAGATATTGCTAACAACCTTTACCAAGGCTTAAAAGATGCTGGCCTTGATGTGTTATTTGATGACCGTAAAGAGCGCCCTGGCGTTATGTTTAACGACATGGAATTAATTGGCGTACCATTTACATTAGTTATTGGCGAGCGCAACCTTGATGAAAACAAAGTTGAACTTAAAAACCGCCGCACTGGTGAAAAGCTAATGATTGATATTGATACAGCAATCGATGCAATTAAAGCAGCTGTTAAAGGTTAAGCATAAAATACACTTAACTATAAATAAAAAAACCGCTTTAAAGCGGTTTTTTTATATCTAAAATATAATCACTTCAGCTAAAAAAAGGTGACTTATTAAAAGCCGCCTATTTCGCTTTAGTGTTAACTCAACCACGTAATAAGCTTGTCTTTTAACGTTTGCGGCTTAATTGGTTTAGTAATGTAGTCGTTCATACCGGCCGTTAAACAACGCTCTCTGTCGCCTTCCATTGCACTTGCTGTCATCGCAATGATAGGCACATGAATATACTCTATTCCGGCTTTGGCGTTTCTAATTTCGCTGGTGGTATCGTAGCCGTTTAAATTAGGCATTTGGCAATCCATTAAAATAACGTTAAAAGGTTGCTGTTTATTACTCTTTAACGCCTCTAAAGCTTCAAGACCGTCAGATGCACAGGTGATTTTAACTTTAGTGTGCTTTAAAATCGCTTTAGCCACTTCTATGTTGATCATATTATCGTCAACTAAAAGCACATGATAAGCTGATAAGTCTGCATCTACAGGCTCTTCAATTAAGCTCTTTGGTGGGGTAATAACAAACTCGCTACTGGCACCAAATAAACTCGCTAATTTGTAACTAAACTCATCTTGGGTAAGCGGTTTATTTAAAATATGTAGATGATCAGGAAATACTTTTTTCGATTGTTTGTTCATCACCATATCACGTAAAATTAGTACATATTTTTTATCGTACTGTTTGCAAAAGCTAATCAGGGCATTAACTTGTGGATGGTCGTCGTCAATAATTAATAAGTCCGCTTCAAACTCATCATGCTCACTAAAGTAATCTAACCTAACAATATTACTTTTATCTACTTTGCAAGTTTGCAGTAATAAATCGCACACATTGTTATACACATTATCGCGAGCAATTAATGCAGCAACATCAATACTGGTAGCAAGCTCAATACCGGTATTTAGCTTTTTCTGGGGTGCTACATGCAGCTCAACGGTTGCAGTAAAAGTACTCCCTACCCCTTTTTCGCTTGTTAGCGATATATTACCACCCATTAATTGCGCTAGCTTTTTACAAATTGATAAACCCAAGCCGGTACCGCCAAAATGGCGTGTGGTGCTTGAATCTTCTTGGGTAAACACTTCAAATAGTTTATCTATATTTTCAGCTGCTATGCCAATTCCAGTGTCTTTAACCGCAAAACTCATCTGTAATTTAGTATCGGTAATGTATTTAGAGCCTATGGTTAAGCTAACTTCACCTTTGTGAGTAAACTTAAAAGCATTATTAACCAAATTAATTAAAATTTGCTTAAGGCGATGGCTGTCACCTACAACCATACGATCAACAATATTGTGGGTGTGTAAAAATACTTCAAGTCCTTTGCGTTGCCCTTGTAGCGCTAATGAGTTAATCATATCGCTGCACACAGTAACAACATCAAAGCTGTGATTATCAATATCGAGCTTACCCGCTTCTATTTTTGAAAAATCTAAAATATCATTAATTAAATTCATTAAAGAATTAGCACTGCTATTTGCAAGTTTTAAATAATGATGCTGTTGCTCTGATAAGCCATCTTCTTTAAGCATTTCTAGCATGCCTAATACCCCGTTCATAGGGGTGCGTATTTCGTGAGAAATATTAGCTACAAAGTCACTTTTAGCTTGGCTTGCTGCTAATGCTTCATCTATTGCGCGTTCAAGCTCTCGGGTTCTTTGCGAAACTTTAAGCTCTAAAGTGGTATTAACTCCCTCTAGTTCAGCTTGAATATTTTTAAGCGAACTTATGTCTCTTAAAATAGCCGCAACTTGATAACGCTCATTAAACACATCATAAATACTGCTGAGGGTTATTGAGTAGTAGTATTTATTGCCCGAACTGTCGGTGTGCATGGCTTCAAAGGGCATTTTAGAGCCATTTTTAATGGTTTCTCTTATGCATTTTTCATCTTCTTTATTTAAAGTAAATAAAGAAATAAAATTTACGTTATCACTCTCTAGTATATCGCCAAACACTTGCTTAGCTGTGTTATTAAATTGCACCACTTTACCCGACTCTGAAATGCTAAAAATAGCATCTAAGGAGTTTTCTATTACTGTGTTATTTTGCTCTTTTAACGAGTTAATAAGTAACTTTCGGTTTATAAAGCGCTGATACAGCATGGTCATAACTAAAAACACACCAAAAAATACAGCTAATGTAGTAATAAAGCTTTGGCGTCTCTCGCTCACTTTTGCTAATAATGTTTGCGTATCTACACTCACAGCAAGCTCGAGTGGCAGCATGGCAATATCATTACCAAAATAAATACGCTTTTGCAGTGTGTATTGTTGTGGGTAGTTATTTAACGGCAGCGTTTTGTCTGCAGCCATATTTTGCGCGCCAACAGACTCTTGCTCCCAGGTTCTGCTTTTATTAAACTCAAACCCAAAGCGCAGCTCTGGGTTTGGATGATATAAAAACTCACCTTGGTTATTCATTAAATAAATTGCAGTGCCTTGCGGAGACTCAAAAGTGAGGCTTTTAAATAGTTGCTCTGCATAATAATTCGTAACTAAAACCGCAGAAACCTGTTTGTTTTTGTCAAATACAGGTTTTGCTACCCGAAAGGTACTGATATAAGGCTGCTGAATTTTACCATTTTCACGGTTGTAATTTATTGGCGAAATATAAACAGTGTGCTCATCAAGCATACTGGTTTTAATAACGTAATCTCGTTGGCCTTTTTGTTGTAATTGCTCGCCTTCGAGTATGGTAATTTTGCCTTGCTCGGTCCGATCAACCCTTACGACTTCTTGCCCGCCTTCTGCTAGCATTATATAACGCGCTTGTAATATGCTTTCGTCGGTGCGCATAAAGCCAGAAAATATACTCGCTAAGCGATTTTTCCAAATAGCCATAGGCGTTGCAGATGCTGGATCTGACAATTGATTTTCACTAGCGCGTGATATTGCTTTTATAGGTGGGGTTGCATCTAAAAATCGAATGGCGTTAACGCTGTCGGTAAAGTGTTTTTTTAACGATAATGTTTTAGTTTCGAGTTCGCGTTTTAGCTCTATTTGCGCCGTGTGATAAATTTCACTTCTTACTTTTTGCTCAAATATATACATTGAAGGCAACGCAATGATCATAAAAATCATTACGGCAAAAAGTATTAGCTTATTACTTTTTGCAACTCTAGATAAAAAATTTCGTTTTAACATTTACTATTACCTACACTATAGTACTTACATAAGTAGTCTAGATTGAGAAACAATAAACCTCAAAATTAATTACTTACCTCTTTTATTTGCAATAAAGAGTGCCAAATTATGAAGTGTATTCTACCACTACCATTGCTCTTAATGAAATAAACTAAACGCTATTTATATTTGTTTATAAATGAAAAAGGCAGCGAGTGCTGCCTTCAAAACTTAAAGCTTTGTCTATTAACTATCTAAATAACACATCTTCGCGGTTAAACCATTTAACGCAAAAAGCTAATAAAATACCGGCAATAATAGCTGTAGCTAAAAATATTAGCCCTATTAGCGTGTAATCTACTGTGCCTTTAACTATTTCTTTTATTGCTAACGCTACATTAGTGACAGGAATAAACGCTGTTTTAACAGTGAGTTCCACATTTGGCATTAAGGCAATTATTACCGGAAAAATAACGCCCAGAGATAACGGTGTCATGTAGTTTTGCGCTTCTTTAAAGGTACGTGCGTAAATTGAAATAGCTAACGCTAGCGCAGAAAATATAGCCGCCAGTGGTAACAGTAATACAAAAATCATTAATAAATCAGAAACGGCTAAGCTACTAAATGCAACTTTAATAAATTCAAGATCCGCAAAAGTAATCGCCAAGGCTATCCACACTCCCATACTCAGCACAGTAATGGTTGTAGAGGCAATCGAAGTAGTTAAAAGGGTAATAAATTTACCTAAAACAAGTTGTGTACGAGTAATAGGTGTTAACAATAATGTCTCTAGGGTGCCACGTTCTTTTTCGCCTGCTCCTAAGTCAATGGCAGGATAAGTTGCTCCCATTAATACTAAAGGTACTAATAAGTACGGTAAAAACCCACCTATTTTTTCACCTAGGTTTTCACGTTTGTCGGCGGTATCTACTTTTACAACTTCAATTGGTTCAAGTATTGCTTTTTGCGTTGCTTCGTCAATGCCAAAACTAAGCAGCTTTTGTACTTGTAACGCATCGCTGTATTCTTGCGCTAGCTCTTTCACCCGCTGAAACAAAAAGTTAATAGACTTAGCGTCGTTAAACACTACCTGCCATTTGCTTTGCTGTGCATTATTTAACGTTTGCTGTGCATTGCTTGGTAAATAAATGCCCATATCAATATCGCCAGCAATCACTGCGGCTTTAAGCTGTGCAACACTATTAAAGGTTTTAGTGCCTTTATACTGCTCAAAACTTTTATGGTAAAACACTTTGTCGGTAAACTCTGGCGCATAGTCGCCGTTTACAATAGCGTAGGTATTTACTTTTTGCTCTGCATCCATAGCTGCTTGTGCGCTAATAAAGGCAACAACGGCAAAAATAAGTGGGAACACTGCAACTGGTACAGCCACTACAAATATGAGCGTTTTTTTATCGCGTAGTAACTCTCTTAATTCCTTTTTAAATACTTCAAACATCACGTTTCTCCGTTAATATGTTCATAAACGCTTGGTTAAGTTCTTCACTGTTACCTGTTTGTTTAAACTCTTCTACAGTGCCATCAAAACAGCTTACGCCTTCGTTAATCACTGCTACGCGGTCGCACAGTAAAGCAACTTCATCTAGGTGGTGCGTTGAAAAAACAACCGGTGTGCCTTGCGCTTTTAAACCTTTTATAAAGTTAATTACCGTTTGTGTGGTCATAATATCTAACCCGGTCGTTGGCTCATCTAAAACCACTACAGCAGGATAATGCACTACTGCGCGGGCAATATTGGCTTTTTGTTTCATTCCGGTTGAGAGGTTTTCTGCACGCTTATCTATAAATTTATGCATATCGAGCAAGGTAAATAGCTCTTCGCAGCGTGTTGCAATATCTTTTTTGCTCATGCCATGGAGTTTTGCAAAATATTCGATGTTTTCTTTTACGGTTAAACGCCCGTATAAGCCGGTTGAACCCGATAGAAACCCAATCGATTTACGCCCCAGCAATGGCTTTTTTATTATGTCGTTACCGGCAATGGTAATACTGCCGGCATCGGGTTTTAAGGCAGTAGAAATCATTCTTAACGTGGTGGTTTTACCTGCGCCATTTGGTCCTAGCAGTCCAAGTACTTCGCCTTTTGCACAACGAAAGCTAACATCTCTAACTGAATGAAAATAATCTTTATCTTCGCGCGGGTCTATTTCATCTACTTTGTTTTTTTTATGATCTTTAGTTAGCTTAAATTTCTTTTTAAGGCCAATAACTTCTATCATGTTCGTATCCTTCGTTTTTCTCTAAAGTAATCCGTATTATTATAAAATGTGTCGTCGGTGTTGTCCTCATGCCACCCCGGAACACCTAGTAGTGGTAAAGGTGAAAGGAGTTTATTGTCGGCTAAACACTGATCGGTTTTTATCATCTCATAAAGTCTTTGATCTAGGTACTGGTATTGGGTAACTAAATCTTTACAAAATATTTCATCGGGTACAGTTACAAACAACGCTTTACCCGTTAAACCAATATAGGGTTTAGTTAGCATTTCGTAATTTGCATGGCCAAACATAAATGGTTTGATGGTTTTTCCCCACTGCGCTCTATGCTCAACAAACGCTGTTTTCCATTGATGATCGCGCAACCACTGTTGCCATTGGGTATTGCTAATAGCCAGTACAACACCGCATTCGTCAAATAAGGTTAGGGCATTGCGATGTTTGGTACGCTGCTTTGTGCCATGTACTGCAATATCTGCTACGTGGCGTTGATTAATAAGCGCTTTGGTTTTAGGAAATAAACACCAAATAAAGCCACCAAATAAGTCGTGCCAATTTTCAGTACGCGTAGGCACCTGCCCTGTTTCAAAAATAACTTGCTCGTAATAACGCTCAGCAAAATCTATTTTTGCATCATCGACAAAGCTAATAGCCAAGTTATTGGCATTAATTGCGTTTAAGTGTGGGCTAAACCAGCTAGGCAGAGGCCAATTTTTTTGCTCATGTATATTAAACAACGTGCGCAAATGCTCAAAAGCGCCGCTTTGTAAGCAGCTTGGCTGAAATTCTTCTGGGGGAGTAAAACGCTTCATTATTATTTGTACTTACTAGTTTATACCTTAAATTTTGTAACAGTTTACCGCAAAAACTGGTTCTAATTAATAGAACTTCATATACTGGGTTATCTTAAAACAAAAATAGAGCCAATATGAAACGTTATTTCTCTCTTACCCTTATCACTGCTGCCGTATTAGCGGGCTGCGCTACAACAAGTATTACCTCCGATGATGTAACTAAGGGCTACAATAGTATTCAAGCTGATGAAATTGCTAAGCATGTAAAAGTGTTAGCATCGGATGAATTTGGTGGCCGTGCCCCTTCATCGCCAGGCGAAAAGCTAACGCTTGATTACCTAACAGCGCAATTTAAAGCCTTGGGTTTAAAGCCCGGTAATGGCAATAGCTTTTTACAAGAAGTTCCGCTGGTTTCGCTTGAAGCAGACTCAGACATGGTATTAAAAATTGGTGGTAAAAACTACCAATACAAAACAGACATGGTAATGGGCAGTAGTCGCATTAGCGAAAACCAAGCAATTGAAAACTCTGAGCTAGTATTTGTTGGTTACGGCGTTAATGCACCAGAGTATAACTGGAACGATTACGAAGGCTTAGATGTTAAAGGCAAAACGGTAGTAATGCTGGTAAACGATCCGGGCTTTGCAACTAAAAACCCTGATTTATTCACTGGCGATGCCATGACCTATTATGGCCGTTGGACTTATAAATACGAAGAAGCGAGTCGTCAAGGTGCAGCGGGCGCAATTATTATTCACGAAACAGCACCAGCTTCATACCCTTGGTCTGTAGTAGAAAACTCGTGGAGTGGTGAGCAGTTTGGTTTTCAAAAAGAAAACAACAATATGGACCGTGTAGCCGTTGAAGGCTGGGTAACAACAGACGTAGCCAAAGAGCTGTTTAATAAAGCAGGGCTTGATTTTGATACACTAAAAGCCAATGCTGCAAAAGGCGCTTACCACGTTGATATGGGCGATTTGACTGCCTCTATAAAGATAAAAAACACCATTAAAAAGTCTATCTCGTATAACTTTATTGCCACTTTACCGGGCAGTGAAAAACCAGATGAACATGTTATTTATTCTGCACATTGGGATCACTTAGGCACTGATAAAAACCGCAAAGGGGATCAAATTTTTAATGGCGCGCACGATAATGCTACCGGTACGGCTGGTTTAATTGAAGTGGCTGAAGCCTTTACTAAATTACCTAAGCACCCTAGCCGTTCAATGACCTTTTTAGCGGTAACCGCTGAAGAGCAAGGCTTATTAGGGTCAAAATATTATGCAGCTAACCCTGTTATTGCTGCCAATAAAACCGTTGCTAACATTAATATGGACAGCTTAAATTTATTAGGCAAAGTGAAAGATATTAGCGTGGTAGGTATTGGTAAATCACAAATGGATGATTTATTAACAACGGTTGCGCTTGAGCAAGGCAGAACAATATCTGGCGATCCTAATCCTTCTTCGGGTGGTTACTATCGCTCTGATCACTTTGCTTTTGCAAACATGGGCATTCCAGCCATGTACGCAGGTGGTGGCACGCAAGCCTTTGACGAAGAAACTGCAAACTACCGTAAGCGTATGAGCTTAGTACTGCGTGGTTGTTATCATCAACCATGCGATCGCTACCGTGATGAATGGGATTTATCGGGCGCGGTGCAAGACCTACAATTATTTTATAAAGTAGGTTTTAATATTTCTGAGCAAGAGCAATGGCCAACGTGGAACACTAACTCTGAGTTCCAACGTAAGTAATTTAATCTTATCTAATCGAAAAACTCAAATAGAGTAATCGATATAATTGCACTCAAATGATATTGATTATCATTTGAGTGCAATGTAAAGTGTAGCTTAGTTACTTACTAGGCCACACTTTATGCAATTACTCTCACATAGTGGATTTATAACAGCCAATTCAAAACGCTTTATGGGTCAAAACAAACGCTTATTATTACCACTCTTTATATTAGTGTGTTTAGCCCTACCTAATTTACGCGCTATTACTATTACTGCACTCAGTGACGCATTTTTTCAGGTCAGTGTTTTTGTAGCAGCTACCTTACTAATTTACTACTACGCCATAGCACGTTTACCACAATTAGAGCTTAGTTATTTAAGCGCTAAGTCGCCTATTTTAGAAGTTGCTTTTGCATCTATACTAGGTGCATTACCAGGCTGTGGTGGTGCAATTATTGTTGTTACCCAATTTACAAAAGGCCAAGCCAGTTTTGGCGCTATTGTCGCGGTTTTAGCTGCAACAATGGGTGATGCGGCATTTTTACTACTTGCTACTCGCCCTACTGAAGGGGTAATTATTATGGGTATTGGCTTGGTTGTAGGAACTTTAAGCGGGTTGATAGTAAATGCTATTCATAAAAAAGACTTTTTGCGACCACTCCCACAACAGCATAAACAACAGGTTATACAGCTACCAACAGCTATTATTAAAATATCTAAGCCGGTATGGATGGTTGCTATTGTTCCAAGCTTAATTATTGCTTTGTTAATTGCGTTTAATGTTGATTTTAACAAGTGGGATACTAATATACCTAACATTATTAGCTCTTTTGGCGCTGCAATGGCACTGTTTATTGTCAGTATTTGGGCGTATTCGTCTAAAGGAGAGAGCTATAAAGAAGTCACCTCAGAAGACGATGCATGTAAGCGTAATCCTCCCTCTAATATTACCAAGGTATTACAAGACACTCACTTTGTAACTGCGTGGGTCGTTGCGTCATTTATGTTATTTGAAATATTAGTAAATGTGGCAGGACTTGATTTAAAAGCATGGTTTTTACACTATGCGTATTTAGCACCACTTATAGCGGTATTAATCGGTTTTTTACCCGGTTGCGGGCCACAAATAATTGTTACCACTTTGTACATTCAAGGTATTATTCCATTTAGTGCTTTAACTGCAAATGCTATTTCTAACGATGGCGATGCGCTGTTTCCTGCCATAGCAATGGCACCAAAAGCCGCGCTCATAGCAACTTTTTATACTGCAATACCGGCTTTAGCCGTGGGTTATGGTTTATATTTTTGGTGAGTAAATAATACTTTTAAATACAGTAAACAAAAAACCAGCCGAAGCTGGTTTTTTTAATAACAATAAGCGCGTATGTTTAGCTCATCGCCATCATCATTACCGATGGGTTTTCTAAGTACGATTTCCAAAGGTTATTAAAACGGGCAATAGTGCCACCATCAATCACGCGATGATCGCCAGACCAGCTCACCTGCATTATAGCTTTGCTTACCACTTGGCCGTTTTCATCAAAACGCGGTAAGTGCTGTAATTTGCCCAAAGCAACAATAGCCACCTCTGGTTTATTAATAATAGGCGTCGCAATAGTGCCGCCAATTGCACCAATATTTGAAATACTAATAGTACCGCCTTTCAAATCATCTGGCGCAACACGACCTTCTCGCGCTGAGTCGGTTAAACGGGTTAAATCGTTTGCAACTTCTACAATACTTTTGCTCTGACACGATTTAATATTAGGCACTAATAAACCTATTTTTGAGTCAACTGCAATTCCAATATTATGATCGTTATAATAGGTAAGCTCGCTGCACTCATCATTTACTTTAGAGTTAAGTACTGGGTACTCTTTCATTGCAAGCGATAATGCTTTAACAAAAAACGGCATCATGGTTAGTTTAATACCTTGCGCTTTATACTGCTCTTTTAAACTAGAGCGAAGCGCAATTAGCTTAGTTAAGTCTACTTCATCACTAAAGGTAAAGTGTGGAATGGTCGAAACCGACGCCACCATTTGTTTAGCCATTGCCGCTTTTATGCCTTTAATTGGCTCTACACGTGTACCACCTGAGTGTGTAGCTGATGTTCTTTGCTCATTGCCACTGTGCAATGGTGAGGTATCGATAGTGTTAGGAACTTCGCCTTTTACAAACTCTTCTATGTCTTGTTTATAAATACGGCCATTTTTACCACTGCCCGGTACACAAGTTAAATCAACATCAAGCTCGCGTGCTTTACGACGAACCGCTGGCGATGCAACTGCTTTTTTATTCACAATTTTAGTTGTTTGCTCAGCTTTAATAGCCGCTGGTTTATCTGCTGCATTAGTTTGTGCTTTTACCACTGCTTGATTTATATCTGCATCGGCTTTAGCTGTGCGCCCTGCTACCGTCATTTGAAATAACGGGCTGTGCACTTTGGCTATTTCACCTTTTTGATAATACAGCTTATTTACAACACCAGTATATTTTGCCGGTATTTGTACCAAGGCTTTGTCTGTCATTACATCACAAACCGCTTGATCCTCAACTATTTCTTCACCTTCGGCAACTAACCAGTCAACAATTTCACACTCAACAATACCTTCGCCTATATCTGGCAAAATAAAATCTTCTAAGTGCTCGCTGCTATTATTACTGACAACCGTTTGAGCTGCTTTTTCAGGTGCTGCATCAGCTTCTTCGCTAACTGCTTCACCACTTACATTCATAGCAAATAATGGCCCATGAACCTTGGCAATTTCACCTTTTTGATAATAAAGCTTGGTAATTACCCCATCATGTACAGCGGGTATTTGCACTAATGCCTTGTCTGTCATTACATCACAAATAGGCTGATCTTCAGCCACAGTGTCACCTTCTGCCACAAGCCATTCAACAACTTCGCATTCAACTATGCCTTCACCAATATCGGGTAATATAAAATCTTTAGCCATGGTATCCCCTAAAAATCCATTGATTGTTTAATTGCGGCCAATACTTTTAATGCATCCGGTACATATTCTTTTTCAAGCGCTAACGGATACGGCGTATCTAAGCCACACACGCGCATAATTGGCGATTCTAAATGTAGGAAACATTCTTGACCAATGGTTGCCGCTATTTCTGCACCAAAACCATTAGTAATTGGCGCTTCGTGGCTAACAATCAAGCGTCCAGTTTTAGTCACCGACTGTGCAATTGCCTCTACATCCCATGGTAAAATACTGCGTAAATCAATTACTTCGCAGCTAATGCCTTGTTCACTTGCTTGTTTGGCGGCGTCTTCTATTATTTCCATTTGCGCGCCCCACGCAAGTAAGGTCACGTCTGTACCTTGCTGTACTACCTCGGCTTTTCCAAGCTCAATGGTGTAATCTTCTTCTGGCACTTCGCCGATTGATGCGCGATATAAGCGTTTTGGTTCAAAAAACAATACCGGGTTGTCATCTTTGATTGCCGCGCGTAATAAGCCTTTTGCTTGGTACGGGTTACGCGGCACAATCACTTTTAAGCCTGGTGTATGTGCAAAGTAAGCCTCGGGTGATTGTGAATGATACAAGCCCCCTGCAATTCCGCCGCCGTAAGGTGTACGAATAGTTAAATTACCCACATTAAACTCATTACCACTGCGGTAGCGAAATTTAGCTGATTCATTAACTATTTGGTCAAATGCTGGAAATATATAATCTGCAAACTGAATTTCTGCCAGCGCTGGAGCGCCAAAAGCCGCTAAACCATTCGCAAAACCTAAAATACCTTGCTCTGTAAGCGGGGTATTAAATACACGGTGTTTACCGTACTTTTCTTGTAAGCCTGAAGTTGCTCTAAATACACCACCAAAGTAACCCACATCTTCGCCAAAAATACAGGCTTGTGGATGCTCTGCCATAGTAATGTCAAGTGCAGAGTTAATTGCGTGTAGCATGTTCATTTTAGCCATTACTTAATTCTCCCTGCTGTAACTGGGTAGGCATCTGGATGCAGTTTTATATGCGCTTTTAGTTGCTCATATTGGCGTTGCAATGATGGAATTGGGGTATCGTAAACATCTGATATTAATTCTTCTAAAGCTGGCTTTGCCACTACTTCGGCACGTTTTAGCGCAGCTAAAATTTCTTCACGAATTGATTCTTTAGCTTTTACATCGTCGGCTTCGTTTAGCCAGTCTTGCTTAATTAGCCATTTTCTAAACTTGTCGATTGGGCATACTTGATGATTAGCTTCTTCATCTTTAGAGCGATAACCACTTGGATCGTCTGAGGTCGAATGCGCACCTAAGCGATAAGCAATTGATTCAATTAAAATTGGCTCGCCTGTGCTCACTGCAATTTCACGGGCTTTTTTAGTTGCCGCATACACTGCAAGGGCATCTGTGCCATCAACACGAATTGTTTTAATACCGTAACCAACGCCACGAGAAGCAATGCCGTCACCTTTAAACTGCTCATCTGCAGGGGTCGAAATAGCATAACCATTATTACGGGCAAAAAATATTACCGGCGCTTGATGCACTGCAGCCATATTTACACCGGCATGAAAGTCCCCTTCAGACGCTGCGCCTTCACCAAAATAACAAATAGTGATGTTATCTATAGTGCTGGCAAGCTCACCTGTTTTAGCATCTATATGTTTAATTTTTTGACCATAAGCGTAGCCAGTCGCTTGTGGAATTTGTGTTCCTAATGGCGATGATATGGTCATATAGTTTAATGCTTTAGAACCATAATGAATCGGCATTTGGCGGCCTTTGCCTAAATCCAGTTCATTAGAAAACATTTGGTTCATAAACTGATCAAGCGTAAAACCACGATAGTGAAGCGCCGCTTGTTCACGGTACTGAGCCATAATCATATCATTTTGATCAAGCGCAGCTGCAGAGGCTGTTACTGCAGCTTCTTCACCTAAACATTGCATATAAAAGCTAATGCGGCCTTGACGCTGTGCACCTTGCATGCGCTCATCTAACAAACGTATAAAGCGCATGGTTTCGTATAATTTAATTGCGGTATGTTTTGAAATGTCGGGTGCGGTTGCACCTGGATGAATCTCGCCGTCCTCAGTTAAAATACTAAGGGTTGGAATAGTTAACGCATTGCCATCGATAAACTCAAGCTTATGGTTAATATTCAGCGATACGTTATTTGGATTACTCATAACCTACCTTCTTTTGTTGTCGATAAAACAGTGCCCATTAAATTATTATTGTGGGTTGATTGCTGCGAATAAACTTTGCAACATCTGCACTGTCTTTAATTAAAGCTGCCGACACTTTACGTTAACGTAAAGTGTTATTCAACAAATCTGTGACGAAACAAAACTAAATAGTGAGTATAAAAATGGCAAGTTAACTATGCAGATATTTTACTATTTATTAATCATATAGTTAACTTATTACAACAAGTGGTCTGATCAGCTATTTTAAATAAAATTACTGTCTATCGCCATTGGCACAACGGTTAACAGCGCTCGCTGGCCAATAGCTACGTTTGCATTGGGGAAAATAATCGCTTCTCCTTGCACATCGGCGTAGTAAGGTGTATCGCCATCAGTAGCTAACAACTCACCCTTGGCAAAGCCTGTGAAGTTTTCGGCCTGATCTGAAAATGGAAAACTAAATTCATTCTGCGTTCTATTTATGGTGCGGTGCACAGTAAACAACTCGAATTCATCTGCATTAAATTCTGGATATTCAACCATATCTTGGCTAATTAATGCAGTGAGTGTTTGTTTGGTTTTTGCAAAGCGGCTCATGTCATTCTCACCAAAGGGCTTAACTTGGCCAAGCTCGACCGTAAACGAATCGGCATCATGCACAAATGATGAATAATAACTAAAGGTGGTTGCTGGGGATTTCATCATTAATACGGTATTTACCCCGCAACTTAATAAAAACTGTAATTGCGACTTTTTCCACGGTTTACCATGTAAATAAGGGTACACTGCAAATTTTTCGTTTTTAGAGCCACGAATTGCAGTATGTAAATCGTAATGGCAGCGGCTGCTACCTTGCTCGCCTCGGCTAAAAAAGTCACTTACGTACTGCTCTAATTTGGCTGCACGGGTACGTTCGTTATTCATTGGTACGCCGTCTACGCTATGGTGGCCATTAAACAACCTGTTAAGGTTTTCTTCTACAAAACGCAAACCAATATTAATTGATTGCGGATTACCAAAAATAAATAAAGCGCGCTGCTTTAAGAGCAGCTCACCGGCGATTATTTGTTTAATTAATTCGTCGCATATTTCGATTGGTGCGGTTTCGTTTCCGTGCACTGCACTTGAGTACACTACGTCTTTGCTTGAAACAGTGGCCGGTTGAAACTCTATAACACCGGTATCATGAATAGTAACTACGGTGCCATTATTGAGGGTGAACTCCCCTGCGGCTAAGTGCCATTCGTTATTGCGGCTTAGCGTTAAAAAGTCGCCAGTTTGTTTTAATTCTTCGATGTAATCTGGAGTAGTGGCTGACATATGGATAAAAGCCCTTTGTAAAATTGAAATTATTATTATGCAATTAAAAGCAAAAACGGCTGATTAAATCAGCCGTTTTTAAGTAATATAAGCGATATTAGCTAATAACTGAGTCTACTAGCTTTTTAGCTTCTTTTTCAAGTAGTGCTAAATGCGCTTCACCTTTAAACGACTCAAGGTAAATTTTGTATATATCTTCAGTACCCGATGGACGCGCTGCAAACCAACCACTTTCGGTAACTACTTTTAAACCACCAATTGGCGCATTATTACCTGGCGCATGGGTTAGCTTTTGTAAAATAGGTTCACCTGCGAGTGTATCGGCTTTAACGTCGTCGGCACTGAGGGCTTTTAAACGCGATTTTTGCGTGCTTGTAGCCGGTGCGTCTATACGTTTATAAAGCGGCGAGCCAAATTCTTGCTCTAACTCTTTATAAAGAGCAGACGGTGTTTTACCGGTAACAGCAAGTATTTCGGCCGCTAATAAGCCCATAATAAAGCCATCTTTGTCGGTACACCAAACACTGCCATCAAAACGTAAAAATGCGGCGCCAGCACTTTCTTCGCCGCCAAAGGCTAACTTACCTTTATTTAACCCTTCAACAAACCATTTAAAGCCAACCGGTACTTCTTTTACTTTACGGCCATTACGCTCAGTAACTTTGTCGATCATGGAGCTGGAAACTAACGTTTTGCCAATTTGCACATTTGCGTTCCAGTCTCGATTTTTAAGCAAATAATCAATCGCAACCGCTAAAAAGTGATTAGGGTTCATTAAACCACCTGGCGTTACTATGCCATGGCGGTCGTAATCTGGATCGTTACCAATGGCAATATCAAAATCATCTTTAAGCGCAATAAGGTTGGCCATTGAATAAGGTGATGAGCAATCCATACGAATTTTGCCATCTTTATCAAGTGGCATAAATGCAAAACGAGGATCAACAACATCATTTACAACGCTAATGTCTAAATTATATTTTTTAGCGATAACCGGCCAAAAATTAATGCCTGAGCCGCCCAGCGGATCAACGCCAATTTTGATACCCGCTTCGCTAATCGCTTTTAAATTAACAATATTTTCTAGATCATTAATATACGGGGTCATTAAGTCTTGGTATTTAATAAACCCTGAGCGCGAGGCTTTAGCAAACGGAAATAATTCCACTTCAACTAAGTCCTCTAGTAATAACTGATTAGCTCTGTCTTCTATCCATTTAGTCACGTCGGTATCGGCAGGCCCGCCATCGGGTGGGTTGTATTTAAACCCGCCATCCTCTGGTGGGTTATGCGAAGGCGTAACTACAATACCGTCGGCTAATTCATTTGGGTGCAGCTTGTTGTAACTTACAATAGCGTGGCTAATTACAGGTGTTGGAGTAAAGTCACCATCGTCTTGGGTGATCACTTGCACTTCGTTGGCTACTAATACTTCTATTGCCGAATTAAAGGCCGCTTCACTTAAAGCGTGGGTGTCTTTTCCTAAAAATAACGGGCCAAAAATATCGTTTTGTTTTCTGTAGTCACAAATAGCTTGAGTAATAGAGAGTATGTGCGATTCGTTAAATTTAACATCGTAGGAGCAACCACGATGCCCTGATGTACCAAATGCAACACAATGCTCTGGATTCTGCTCAAGGTCTGGCTCATTTAAATAATACGCAGATACTAATTTAGGTACATTTATTAATACCGATTGTGGAGCTGGTTTGCCCGCACCTGGATGAATAGCCATAGTATTTCCTTACAGGTAGTCGCGAATTTTTTCAGCTTGTTCTGTGCTATAACCTAAACACAAAGCAACTTCATGAAGCATCATTTTTTTACGTGTAGTGTTAGAGTTTGTCATTACCCAGTACTCACTGTCGGTGATGTTTTTAGGGTTCATACTGCTACCACTATTAACTAAGTCTTCTTTGCTAGTAGCAAAGTAAACGCGATCACGGCCTTTGATATCTAATACGGCGCGAAAGTCAGTTTTATGGGTACGGTAAAATGCACTTAAAATAAATAAAAACCGACCCACAACGCCTTTCTGCATTGCCAACTCTTCTTTATTTAATACATTAAATACATTCGCATTTTTTTGCTGCACAGACTTCTCAGCTACTGCACTTGGCTTAGCAGCAAGCGCAGGTGTTTGCTCTGCTACAGGGGTAATTTTAGGCAAGGTAGTTGTTGTTTGATTATTTTGATTAAGCTCTACGTTTGCGGTCTGAATTTTTTCGCCGCTCAGATTTAATAAACGACGTAAAATAGTGGATGCGCTCTCACCAATACTTTGCGTATTGCTGGCAATATACTGATATAACTCGTCGTCTATGTCGATTTGTTTCATGTTCTTCCTGTCATTACGGCCACATTTTTCTTTCCGTGTGATTATACCCAAACCAGTTAGAAATGCGAGTTACAACAAACCCCGCTGTAAACATATATTTTAAATTACTTATGTGCGCTATTTAAATTACTATTTAGCACGATTAAATAGCTAAATATTGTTGATAAAACAGGCTACAGCCCAATATTATATTTTGTGACTGTATTTTTTGCTTTTTAAGCAAATGCTCGTCACACTATGGCGAATTTTACACTGAGGCTAATATGCAGTTAAATTATAAGCAACAAGGGCAAGGCCCACATGTTATTTTAATTCATGGGCTTTTTGGATCATTAGAGAACTTAAACGTGATCGCAAAACCCCTTAGTGAATTTTATACCGTAACCAATGTCGATTTACGTAACCATGGCAAATCGCCCCATAGCGATACAATGACTTATGCGGCAATGGCCCAAGATATTATTGAATTATTAACGCATTTGAACATAGATAAAGCGCACATTATAGGCCACTCTATGGGCGGAAAAGTAGCAATGGAATTGGCATTAACCCATCCAGAGCACGTTAATAAATTAATTGTGCTTGATATAGCACCTGTTAGTTACCCTGCTCGTCACACTAAAATTATTCAAGCGCTTAAAGCGGTTGCAAACGAATCTATTACAGATAGAAAGCATGCCGATGCAATTATGCAGCCTTTTATAGACGAGATGGGTGTGCGTCAGTTTTTATTAAAAAGCTTAGCTAAAAACGATGAAGGCAATTTTGCATGGCGGTTTAATTTATTGAGTCTTGATAAAAATTATTCGATAATTACCGACAATGTTAATGAAAACAATTCTTGTTTGTGCGACACTCTATTTATTAAAGGTAATGATTCTGACTATATATTAGCTGAGCATAGAGCGGCTATTAATGCGCGCTTTAGTAATGCCAGTGCCAAAATAATTCACGGTGCTGGCCACTGGTTGCATGCGCAAAAGCCATTAGCAGTGAATAAAGCAATAAATGACTTTTTAACTGCGATTTAAACTCATTTTAATCGCCTGTTTTTGATTTTGCGTACTAAAAAGTCGTATATTTATATGCTATAGTATGCGCCGTTTAATTTAAAGGTTACACGTTGATGGTCAGTCAGTTAATTAACGAATTTGATACCTTAGGGTTGTATTTTGGCTTAGCCGGTATTTTTATATTTATCGGTATGGCAATTAAAGACGTACTAAAAAGCGGCAATGTACCCAAGTTTGGTCGTTACATTGTTTGGGCTGTACTCTTTTTAGGGTGTTCTGGCTTTATTGCTAAAGGACTTATTCAAGTATTTTGGCAAGGCGCAGGTGTAGGTTAAGCATGGCCAAGTCAGAAACAGATAGAACAACGCTCGATTTATTTGAATACGAAAAACGCCCAGGTAGACCTAAAACCAATCCCCTTCCACGGGATATGCAGTTAAAGGTTAATAAACGTAATCAAATAAAAAGAGATAAAGCACGTGGTTTAAAGCGTGTTGAATTTAAAGTTTCTTCACAGTTATATCAGGCACTTAGTGATATGGCAGATGCACAAAATATTAGCCGCAGTGTGTTGATTGAAACAATTTTACAAGAAAGATTGGCTATTGATAGATAAAAGGTTTAATCCATGGCAAGTGTAGGCATTTTTTTCGGAAGTGACACAGGTAATACAGAACACGTAGCAAAAATGATCCAAAAAGAATTGGGTAAAAAGCTCGTAGCTGTACATGATATTGCAAAAAGCTCTAAAGAAGAGATTGCGGAATTTGATTTAATCTTATTTGGTATTCCTACTTGGTATTATGGCGAAGCGCAATGTGATTGGGATGATTTTTTTCCTGAGCTTGAAGAAGTAGACTTTGAAGGTAAGCTGGTTGCTATTTTTGGTTGTGGTGACCAAGAAGACTACGCAGAGTACTTTTTAGATGCAATGGGCATGATTAACGATATAGTTACTGAACGTGGTGCTATTGTGGTTGGTCATTGGCCAAGTGAAAGTTATAACTTTGAAGCATCTAAAGGTATTGCTGATGACAAACATTTTGTTGGTTTAGGTATCGATGAAGACCGTCAACCAGAACTTACTGAGCAGCGTGTTAAAGCCTGGTCTGCCCAAGTTTATGAAGAAATGTGTTTAAGCGAACTTGCTGATTAACTTTATTTTTTCTTGGTTTTTGCTTAAATTAGTAGCAATATATTAGTAAATGCGTTTTTATCGGTATTTATTAGCTTTGACCTTTGCACTTAGTAGCTAGGCACGTTACCCTTACCGGTTGATGTGTCGTGTACATCTATTCGTGTACATCCTTGCAAGGTGTCTAGTATAACCAAACAAAATTGAGACAGATTTAATGACTGATCATAATTTGGAATTAAAAAAAGCCGGTTTAAAGGTTACTTTACCGCGAATTAAGATTTTAGAGATTTTACAATCACCTGATAACCAGCATATTAGCGCTGAGGATGTTTATAAAATTCTTCTAGATTTGGGTGAAGAAATCGGTCTTGCAACTGTATATCGCGTACTTAATCAATTTGATGACGCTGGTATTGTTACTCGCCATCACTTTGAAGGTGGTAAATCAGTATTTGAACTTGCAACCAGCACTCACCATGACCACTTAGTATGTCTAAAATGTGGTAAAGTGGTTGAGTTTGAAGATGATGTTATTGAACGTCGCCAACTTGAAGTTGCTGAAAGAAATGGTATTAAATTAACCAATCATTCTTTATATTTGTATGGTGAATGCGAAGACAAAGAAGCGTGCAAAAATTTTGCTAATAATATAAGTTAAGCTTGTATTATAAACAAAAAAAACCTGCTTAATGCAGGTTTTTTTGTCAGTAAAATTCCCAGTACTCATTACTAACACTTCCTAGGTAATAATGAGTACAGAGGCGTTAACCTTTACTGAGTTTTTGACCATGAGTCACGCAGACCCACTGTTTGATTAAATACTATGTTTTTCGCTTTTGAATCTCGCGAAAAATAGCCAGTACGTTCAAACTGAAAACCTTGCTCGGCTGCTGAATTAGCCAACGATGGCTCTAACTTAGCATTCGTTAAAATAACTAATGAGTCAGGGTTTAAGGTGCTTTCAAACTCATCGGCTGCTGCTGGGTTTGGTACGCTAAATAAACGGTCATATAAACGTACTTCTGCTGTAATCGCTTCACTTGCCGATACCCAATGAATAACCCCTTTAACTTTACGACCATCACTTGGATTTTTACCTAGCGTTTCTGGGTCAAAAGTACAATAAATAGTGGTAATTTCACCATTTTCGTCTTTTTCAACACGCTGTGCTTTAATTACATAAGCGCCGCGTAAGCGTACTTCTTTATCAAGTACTAAACGTTTGAACTTGTTATTAGCTTCTTCTTTAAAGTCTTCACGTTCAATATAAATTTCACGTGTGAATGGCACATCACGGCGACCCATTTCTTCTTTATTTGGGTGATTAGCCACAGATAAGGTTTCAACTTTATCAGCATCATAGTTTTCAATAACGATTTTAACGGGATCAAGTACCGCCATTGCACGTGGTGCATTTTCGTTAAGATCTTCACGGATACAGGCTTCAAGCATGCCCATTTCAACCATGTTTTCTTGTTTGGTTACACCAATACGTAAGCAGAACTCACGAATGGAGGCTGGGGTATAACCACGACGACGTAAGCCCGCAATCGTAGGCATACGTGGATCATCCCACCCTTCTACATGATTATTCACTACTAAGTCGCTGAGCTTGCGCTTAGACATAATAGTGTACTCTAGGTTTAAGCGTGAAAACTCAATTTGCTGTGGATGACACTCTAAACTGATGTTATCAAGTACCCAGTCGTATAAACGACGGTTATCTTGAAACTCCAGTGTACACAATGAATGAGTAATACCTTCTAGCGCATCAGAAATACAGTGAGTAAAGTCGTACATTGGGTAAATGCACCACTTATCTGCAGTTTGATGATGATGAGCAAAGCGTACACGATAAATAATAGGATCGCGAAGCACCATAAATGAGCTTGCCATATCAATTTTAGCGCGCAGTACACACTCGCCTTCTTTAAACTCGCCATTACGCATTTTTTCAAATAACGCGAGGTTCTCATCACTTGCTGTATCGCGGTATGGGCTGTTTTTACCCGGCTCTTTTAATGTGCCACGGTATTCACGGGCTTGATCTGCCGTTAAAAAGCACACATACGCTAAGCCTTTATTTATTAGCTCAACTGCATAATCGTATAATATATCGAAGTAATTAGACGAGTATTTAATTTCGCCATCCCAATTAAAGCCTAACCACTGCACGTCTTCTTTAATAGAATTAACGTAGTTAATATCTTCTTTTTCTGGGTTTGTATCGTCAAAGCGTAAGTTACATAAACCGTTATAGTCTTTTGCGATGCCAAAATTTAAACAAATTGATTTTGCATGGCCAATGTGTAAAAAACCATTTGGTTCGGGTGGAAAACGAGTATGCGTAGACGCATGCTTTCCACTTGCTAAATCTTGGTCAATGCGGGTTCTAATAAAATTACTTGGGCGATTCTCGATTTCCGCCATAGGAGTATGATCCTCAAAATAGTGCGTGATAACAAAACTAATGCATTATTACAAAAACATACACTAACATACAGCAATAGATTAAGGTTTATTTTAGATCTTGGTTAACTTTAATTCAGTAACGAGTCAGTTAATGAATAAACTTTGTTTTAGCGCAATAATAACGTCATCAAAGGCCATTATAGTAAGCAAATAACCTGACTTAAAGGAACCATCATGGCTATACAAAATCAACACCGTGTTTATATTCCAACCAATGCCCGTACCAATCACTACCTTTTAGCTGAAATAACCCCTACCACTGATTTTTATAAAAGCTTTAGTAATATTAACTGTTGTTATGAGCGTATAGCACGTGAGCTTTTTTCTTGCTGTGATGAGCTTGGCTTACACAATGTGCATTTATTAGCGAACGACAAACTACCTGTAGTACGCTTTAACGATGAGTCGTATCAGCTTGAAACGAATAAACAAATGTTGTTTTTTTATAACCCTCGCTACCACGAAGCACATAAAGCGTACTACACTGAAAATATAGCCAGTAAAAAAATCAGGCTGTTATTTTTAGCAACCGGTGACGATCTGCGTGCAAATTCAGCACTGTTTCATAGCAAGGTACAAAAGGTATTAAATAATTTACAACAGCAGTTATTTTTAGAACAACCATTGTTTAAACTGCGCGATCATCAACATTTAACCTATGACTTATTTGCTAAAGATAAAGGCAATAAACAAACCTACGGTTATAAACTGCGTAGCCTCTACCCTCGCTACCAGTCAAGGCAGTGTAATATTCCCAGTGATCATGCCCAAATGAGCTATGCAACCTTCGCTATTCCAGTGTCACGAGCAATCAAAACGCAATTTCAAACACAAATAAATAATCGTGATTTTAAGCAATTTTATACATACTTTACCGATTTATTTACCCAAATTTGTAATACCAATAAGTTAACCCACGGGGCTATGGTTGCTAATGGCGCTATACCTATTATTCGTAATAGCAGCATTGATAAAAATGACGGTAATCAAGAATTACAAAAGTTAAGCTTTGACATAGAGACTGATCAAGTGCAAATTAAAGCGCTATTTAATGAAGATAAATTAGTAGAAACACTGCATTTTGTAGTGGTGGCTGCGCAGCATAATAATAATGAAATGGGCTATGGGCGGTTTATGAATCAAGTAGAGAAAACGATTCATACTTTGTGCGATGAGTTAGCTATAAATAAACAACGCCAAGATTTATCAGTGCGGTTTTATCAGCATATAAGCTACCTATACTAAGTGTAAAAGTAAAAGTGCAGATAACAAAAAGGCTCGCATTAGCGAGCCTTTTTAGAGTAAAAAAGCGATTACCAGCCTGTTTTCTCTTTAAGTGCTTTACCGATATCAGCAAGTGAACGTACAGTTTTTACGCCCGCAGCTTCTAGTGCAGCAAATTTCTCATCAGCAGTACCTTTACCACCGGCAATGATTGCGCCAGCGTGACCCATACGCTTACCTTCTGGTGCAGTAACACCAGCAATGTAAGATACTACAGGTTTAGTAACGTGTGCTTTGATGTACTCTGCAGCTTCTTCTTCTGCAGTACCACCAATTTCACCGATCATTACGATCGCTTCAGTTTGTGGATCTTTTTCGAACATTTCTAAAACGTCGATAAAGTTAGTACCTGGAATTGGGTCGCCACCAATACCAACACATGTAGACTGACCAAAACCAGCATCAGTAGTTTGCTTAACTGCTTCGTACGTTAATGTACCAGAGCGAGAAACAATACCTACTTTACCAGGTTTGTGGATATGACCAGGCATGATACCAATCTTAGTTTCACCAGGAGTAATAACACCTGGGCAGTTAGGACCGATCATACGTGTACCTGTTTGATCTAGTTTGATTTTAACATCAACCATATCAAGTGTAGGAATACCTTCAGTGATACAAACAATCAGCTCGATGCCTGCATCGATTGCTTCTAAGATTGCATCTTTACAAAAAGGTGCTGGTACATAGATAACAGACGCAGTTGCGCCAGTTTCTTGTACTGCTTCACGCACTGTATTGAATACAGGAAGACCAAGGTGCGTTTGACCGCCTTTACCTGGGCTTACGCCACCAACCATTTGTGTACCGTACTCAAGCGCTTGCTCTGAGTGGAAAGTACCTTGGCCACCGGTGAAACCTTGACAGATAACTTTTGTATCTTTATTGATTAATACAGACATTATTTGCCCTCCGCAGCAGCAACTACTTTTTCAGCAGCGTCTGTTAGTGATTCAGCAGCGATGATGTCTAGACCAGAGTTTTTAAGAACTTCACGGCCTAGTTCAGCGTTAGTACCTTCTAAACGTACAACTACTGGTACGTTTACGCCTACTTCTTTAACTGCGCCAATGATGCCTTCAGCAATCATGTCACAACGTACAATACCGCCAAAGATGTTAACTAAAACAGCTTTAACATTATCATCAGAAAGAATGATTTTGAATGCTTCAGAAACACGTTCTTTAGTCGCGCCGCCGCCAACATCTAGGAAGTTAGCCGGTTTGCCACCGTGTAGATTTACGATGTCCATAGTACCCATTGCTAGGCCTGCACCGTTAACCATACAACCAACGTTGCCATCTAGCGCTACGTAGTTAAGCTCAAAGCTTGCTGCATGTGCTTCACGTGAATCTTCTTGTGAAGGATCATGGAATTCACGGATTTTAGGTTGACGGTAAAGTGCATTACCATCGATACCGATTTTGCCGTCAAGACAGTGAAGGTTACCTTCGTCTGTGATCACAAGCGGGTTGATTTCAAGTAATGCGAAATCAAAATCAGTGAACATTTTACCAAGACCCATAAAGATCTTAACAAACTGTTTCATTTGTACTGGGTTAAGACCCAATTTGAAACCTAGTTCACGTGCTTGATAAGCTTGAGGACCTACTAATGGGTCGATCTCAGCTTTATGGATAAGCTCAGGTGTTTCTTCAGCAACAGTTTCAATTTCAACGCCGCCTTCAGTAGACGCCATGAAAACAACTTTGCGAGATGCACGGTCAACAACTGCACCTAGGTACAATTCGTTGGCGATGTCAGTACAGCTTTCTACTAAAATTTTAGCAACTGGCTGGCCTTTCTCGTCTGTTTGGTAAGTAACTAGGTTTTTACCTAACCAGTTAGCTGCAAACGCTTTAACTTCGTCGATAGTTTTTACTAGCTTTACACCGCCAGCTTTACCACGTCCACCTGCGTGAACCTGAGTTTTAACAACCCACATATCGCCGCCAATTTTTTCAGCAGCAGCTGCAGCTTCTTCAGGTGTATCGCAAGCGTAACCTGTAGAAACTGGTAAACCATATTCGGCAAAAAGTTGTTTTGCCTGATACTCATGCAAATTCATGATGCTTTATCCAAATTTTTATACTAAAAGAGCCGAATATTTTTTCAAATAAACAACTATCCCAAATTGCGACCATAGTATAGATCCCAAGGCTTAACATGAAAACCCCAGTATGACCAAAGGCGCAAAAAAAAAGCTGTGAATGTTCATTCACAGCTTACATTTCATACAACTAAATTAAACATCCAGTAATAAGCGTGTTGGATCTTCAAGTAACTCTTTAATTGTTACTAAGAAGCCAACAGATTCTTTGCCATCAATGATGCGGTGGTCATAAGAAAGTGCTAAATACATCATAGGAAGTATTTCTACTTTACCGTTTACAGCCATTGGACGATCTTGGATTTTATGCATACCCAAAATTGAAGACTGCGGTAAATTAATGATAGGAGTAGATAGTAAAGAACCAAATACACCGCCATTTGTAATAGTGAAGTTACCACCCGTCATATCATCAAGTGTTAGCTTACCATCACGACCTTTTAGTGCTAGCTCACGAATACCTTTTTCGATTTCTGCAACTGATAACTTGTCACAATCTTTAAGTACTGGCGTTACTAGACCACGAGGTGTAGATACAGCGATGCTGATATCGAAGTAGTTGTGATAAACAATATCGTCACCATCAATTGATGCATTTACATCTGGAAAGCGCTTAAGTGCTTCAGTAACCGCTTTCACGTAGAAAGACATGAAACCTAAACGAATACCGTGGCGCTTTTCAAACACTTCTTGATACTGCTTACGAAGGCTCATGATAGGTTCCATGTTCACTTCGTTGAATGTTGTTAACATTGCAGTTGAGTTTTTCGCTTCAAGTAAGCGCTTAGCAATTGTTTTACGTAAACGCGTCATAGGAACACGTTTTTGTGTACGATCGCCCATTGCTGCTGCAGGTGCTGCCGCTGGTGCTGCTTTTGCCGCTGGTGCAGGTGCTTTTAAGAAAGTATCTACGTCTTCTTTAGTTACACGACCGTTTTTACCCGTGCCTTTAATTTTTGCAGCGTCTAGGCCTTTTTCAGCAATTAAACGACGTACTGAAGGTGTTAACACATCAGAGCTGTCGTTTGACTCACTTGCTGCTGGTGCAGCTGCGTCTGCTTTTTTAGCTGGTGCTGCTGGAGCGCCGCCCGCTTTAACCGAGCCAATTACTTGCTCGCCTAATACAGTGTCGCCTTCGCCGTGGATTATTTCACCCATGATACCGTCTTCTTGAGCAACAACCTCAAGTACCACTTTATCAGTTTCAATATCTACTAAGTTTTGATCGCGAGTTACTGCGTCGCCTGCTTGTACATGCCATGTAGCAATTGTTGCGTCTGCAACTGATTCTGGAAGTACAGGAACTTTAATATCCACTTCTTTACCTTCTGATGCTGGTGCTGATTGCGCCGCTGGCGCGTCTTCTGATTTAGTTGCTGCAGATTCTTCAGTTGAAGAGTCTTCTTTTGGTGCATCTTCACTTGCTGGTGCTGCATCAGCATCGCCAAGTAAACCGATAACTTGATCGCCAAGTACCGTAGCGCCTTCTTCTTGTGTAATTTCAGTAATCACACCGTCATGTTGCGCAACAACTTCTAAAACCACTTTATCTGTTTCAATGTCTACTAAGTTTTGGTCGCGAGTTACTTTGTCGCCAACACTTACATGCCATGTAGCAACGGTAGCATCTGCAACCGACTCAGGAAGAACAGGAACTTTAATTTCTGTGCTCATTGCTTATCCTTTATTTTCGATAGTAAGCGCGTCGGCAACGAGCGCTTGTTGTTCTTTAGTATGTACTGACATATAACCACATGCTGGTGATGCTGAAGCCTTACGACCCGCATACGTTAGTTTAGCGTTTTGTGGAATAGCATCTTTGAAGTGATGTTGCGAGCAATACCATGCACCTTGGTTTTGCGGCTCTTCTTGACACCATACAAAATCAGTTACGTGCTGGTAACGCTCTATAATAGTTTTCATTTCGTCGTGTGGGAACGGGTAAAGCTGCTCTACACGTACGATAGCAATATTATCTTGTTCAAGCTTGCGGCGCTCTTGTAATAGTTCATAGTAAACTTTACCACTACAAAAAATAACGCGCTCTACTTTCTCAGGGTTAATATCATCAATTTCGTCAATCACATTATGAAAAACACCTGCAGAGAGTTCTTCTAGCGAAGACACTGCTAACGGATGGCGTAGTAATGACTTAGGCGTCATAACAATCAGTGGACGACGCAATGGTCTAACTGATTGACGACGAAGCATTGCATATACTTGCGCTGGCGTTGAAGGTACACATACTTGCATATTGTGATCAGCACAAAGTTGTAAAAAGCGCTCTAAGCGTGCAGAGCTGTGCTCTGGACCTTGGCCTTCGTAACCATGTGGTAATAAAATAGTAAGGCCGCATAAACGCCCCCACTTTTGCTCACCCGAGCTTAAAAACTGATCAAATACAACTTGTGCGCCGTTTGCAAAGTCACCAAACTGTGCTTCCCAAATAATTAATGACGTTGGCTCTGCGGTTGCGTAACCATATTCAAAAGCAACAACCGCTTCTTCAGAAAGAACTGAATCGAATACTTGGAAAGTACCTTGATCTTTACCAACATGCTCAAGTGGAGTGTAAGTCGCACCATCGGCTTGACTATGTACTACCGCATGGCGATGGAAGAAAGTACCACGACCAGAATCTTGTCCAGTAAAGCGAATATCTGTGCCTTCTGCTGCAATAGTTGCATAAGCTAGTGTTTCTGCCATGCCCCAATCAAGCGGCTTTTCGCCAGATGCCATTAGCTTACGATCGTCGTAAATTTTCTTCACGCGCGATTGCGCTTTATGACTCTCTGGGTAGCTAGACACTATGTTGCCAAGCTCTTTTAGTTTTTCAACCGAGACACTTGCATCGTAATCAACACTCCATTCATGGCCAACATACTTTGCCCAATCTGATGAATGTGATGTTTCTGGCTGTATTTCATCAACCACACAATTACCTTCGTCTAAACCATTACGGTAATCATCAACAAGTGCTTTAACCTCATCTTCAGTGAATGAGCCTTCGGCAATTAATTGATCAGCGTAAATTAAACGTGGAACTGGATGCTTTTTAATTTTTTGATACATAACAGGCTGAGTAGCATTAGGCTCATCAGCTTCGTTATGACCATGGCGACGGTAACAAACAAGGTCAATTACAACGTCACGCTTAAATTGGTTTCTGAAATCAAGTGCCAGTTGAGTAACAAATGCCACTGCTTCTGGATCGTCAGAATTAACATGAAATATTGGCGACTGCACCATTTTAGCAATGTCAGTACAGTATGGAGTAGAACGTACATCGTCTTGTTTAGACGTTGTAAATCCAACTTGGTTATTTACTACTATACGAATACTACCGCCACAGCTAAAGGCGTTTGTTTGTGACATGTTAAATGTTTCTTGTACAACACCTTGACCAGCAATTGCTGAGTCGCCATGAATAGTAATTGGCAGTGCTTTAATACCTGAGCTGTCACCTAAGCGGTCTAAACGAGCACGTACTGAGCCCATAACCACTGGATTTACAATTTCAAGATGCGATGGGTTAAACGCAAGTGCCATGTGCACATTGCCACCTTTAGTAGCAAAGTCAGATGAGTAACCCATGTGGTATTTAACATCACCCGAGCTTAACGTGTCTTTGTGTTTACCGGCAAACTCATCAAATAACTCTGATGGATTTTTACCAAGTACGTTCACAAGTACGTTTAAACGGCCGCGGTGAGCCATACCAATAACAGCTTCTTTTTGGCCACTTTCACCAGCGCGGTGAATCAGCTCTTTAAGCATAGGTACTAACGCATCGCCACCTTCAAGTGAGAAGCGCTTAGCACCTGGGAACTTAGCCCCTAAATATTTTTCAAGACCATCGGCTGCGGTTAATCCTTTAAGGATACGTAGCTTTTCGTCTTTATTGAATTTTGGCCTAGACTGAACAGACTCTAAACGCTGTTGTAACCAACGTTTTTCTTCTGTTGATGTGATGTGCATATACTCGGCGCCAATAGAACCACAATACGTGGTTTTTAGTGCTTGGTATAACTCACCTAGAGGCATAGTATCGCGCCCTACAGCAAACGATCCTACATTAAATTCGCGGTCAAAGTCAGCATTGGATAGGTCGTGGTAATCTAGCTCTAAATCTCGTACGCGCTCTCGCTGCCAAATACCTAACGGATCTAAGTTAGCATTTTGGTGTCCACGAAAACGGAAAGCATTAATAAGTTGCAATACTTTAACCTGTTTAAGGTCACCGCCACTGCCCTCTGCTACCACTACTTCTCTATGCTTGTTTTTAGCAAGCGCCGCAAACTGTGCTCGAACTTCTGAATGTTTTACTTCAACATCCACACCATCAACTTTAGGTAATTGTTCAAACACTTCTCGCCATTCTTCTGGCACCGAAGTCGCATCGTCTAAATACGCTTCATAAAGCTCTTCAATATAAGCAACGTTACCGCCGTTTAAATGTGAAGATTCTAGCCATGCCTTCATCACACCTTCGTGCATTTATAAGCCCTTTTCTTTAGCGCAGAAATTAATAGTTATGATAACAGGATGACTAATTAGTATTAGCCATCCTACATTTACTAAGTAATTAAACCGCTCGGTTTAATAACATAGATTTTATTTGTCCAATTGCTTTGGTCGGATTAAGACCCTTAGGACAAACGCTAACACAGTTCATTATACTGTGGCAACGGAACACACTGAAAGCATCGTCTAAGTCAGCTAAACGCTCTTCTGTTGCTGTATCTCGGCTATCAGCCAAGAAACGGTAAGCATGAAGAAGGCCTGCTGGACCAATGAACTTGTCTGGATTCCACCAGAACGAAGGACACGATGTTGAACAACATGCACATAAAATACACTCATAAAGCCCATCTAACTTATCACGTTCTTCGATTGTTTGAAGACGCTCGCCAGCTGCTGGCGTGTCATTAATTAGATACGGTTTAACTTTTTCGTATTGAGTGTAGAACTGACTCATGTCAATAACAAGGTCACGAACCACAGGTAAGCCTGGTAATGGACGCACTACTATTTTACCTTTGCCACCTTTTTGCAGCGTAGATAAAGGAGTGATACATGCCAAACCATTTTTACCATTCATGTTAACACCATCAGATCCACACACGCCTTCACGGCATGAACGACGGAAAGATAATGTTGGATCTTGTTCTTTTAAAAGAATAAGTGCATCCAAAACCATCATGTCGTGACCTTCCTCTGTTTGCAAGGTGTATTCTTGCATACGAGGTGCGTTGTCAACATCGGGATTATAACGATAAACTGAAAATTGTACTTGTGCCATCGTCTATCTCCTAGTACACACGTGCTTTAGGTGGGAAAGCTTCACGCGACTTAGGCGCGTAGTTTACGTCACGCTTGCTCATTTCATCCGTTAACGGATTAAATACTGAGTGACATAACCAGTTTTCGTCATCACGATCTGGGAAGTCAAAGCGAGAGTGTGCACCACGGCTTTCGGTACGGAAGTTTGCAGCTACTGCAGTTGAGTAAGCTGTTTCCATTAAGTTATCTAGTTCAAGACATTCAATACGCTGCGTGTTGAAGTCTGATGATTTATCATCAAGACGTGCATGTTGCAGACGTTCACGAATTTCTTTAAGTTCTTGCAGACCAGCAGCCATTGAGTCACCTTCACGAAATACCGAGAAGTTAAGTTGCATACATTGCTGTAAGTCTTTTTTGATTTGAACTGGATCTTCACCTTGGCCAGCCGTTGAATTTTCCCAACGATTGTAACGTGCAAGTGATGTTTCTAAATCAGACTCTGATGCCGCTTTAGAAATTTCAACATCATTTAGGTATTTACCTAAGAAGTTACCGGCCGCACGACCAAATACCACTAAATCAAGTAATGAGTTACCACCTAAGCGGTTAGCACCGTGTACTGATACACAGGCAATCTCACCTACCGCAAACAAACCTTCAACGATTGTTTCTTTGCCGTTTGCGTCGATTTGTAGCGCTTGACCATTTACGTTGGTTGGCACGCCACCCATCATGTAATGACATGTAGGAATTACTGGAATTGGTTCTTTTGCAGGGTCAACGTGAGCAAATGTTTTAGCAAGGTCACATACACCAGGAAGACGCAGATTTAGTGTTTCTGCACCTAAGTGATCTAGTTTTAGCTTAAGGTGAGGACCCCAAGGACCATCACAACCACGACCTTCACGGATCTCAGTCATCATTGAACGTGCAACCACATCGCGAGACGCTAAGTCTTTTGCGTTTGGTGCATAACGTTCCATGAAGCGCTCGCCATCTTTATTTAAAAGATAACCACCTTCGCCACGACAACCTTCAGTTACTAGCGTACCCGCGCCAGCAATACCCGTTGGGTGGAACTGCCACATTTCCATATCTTGCATAGAAATACCAGCACGTGTTGCCATACCAACGCCATCGCCGGTGTTGATGTGCGCATTAGTAGTTGATGCAAAAATACGACCCGCACCACCTGTTGCTAATACTACTGCTTTAGATTTGAAATAAGTGATTTCACCTGTTTCAATTTCAATTGCAGTACAACCTACTACATCACCATTATCGTTTTTAACTAAATCAAGTGCATACCATTCTGAGAATACATTTGTTTTGTTTTTAACATTTTGTTGATAAAGAAGGTGTAATAGTGCGTGACCAGTACGATCGGCAGCTGCCGCAGTACGTGCAGCTTGTTCACCACCAAAGTTTTTCGATTGACCACCGAAAGGACGTTGGTAAACACGGCCATTTTCAAAGCGAGAAAATGGGAGACCCATGTTTTCTAATTCAGTAATAGCTTCTGGGCCTGTTTGACACATATATTCAATAGCGTCTTGGTCACCGATAAAATCGGAGCCCTTAACGGTATCGTACATGTGCCATTCCCAGTTATCTTCGTGCGAGTTACCAAGCGCTACTGTAATACCACCCTGTGCTGATACAGTGTGTGAGCGAGTTGGAAATACTTTAGAGATTAAAGCACACGTTTTGCCAGACTCAGTAATAGCTAAAGCAGCGCGCATACCTGCACCACCGGCACCGATTACTACGGCGTCAAATTCACGAACAGAATATTTCACTTATACACCCCATAATACGATTAGACCAATAGCTACGTAAGCAAAGGCCATTAGGTTTAGTACAAAGCCTAAAACAGCACGAAGCTTAGCGCACTTAACATAGTCTGTTAGAACTTGCCAAAGGCCAATGCGGGTATGAACCATAATGCAAACCAGGGCAATTAAAGTAAACCCTTTCATTGCTAGGTTAGAGAAGAGGCCTGTCCAGGCTTCGAAAGTGACTTCTGGCGTTGCTAAAAAATAGCCGATAATAAAAATCGCATACGCGCTTATTATTAATGCCGTGGTACGTAAAGATACGAAATCTTGTACACCATCACGTTTAAGAGTTGCTTGATTTAAAACCATATCCACACCCCTGCCAATACGGCAAACACAACGCCAAGAGCCATTGCAATTTTAGCGCTGAGGTTACCTGATTCAAGTTCTTCCCAATGTCCCATATCCATAATCATATGGCGAATACCACCAATAAGGTGATAACCCAATACAGACACGGTGCCCCAAGCAATAAATTTGGCAATGAATCCGTTAAACAGACCCTTGACGAATTCAAAACCTTCAGCAGAAGAAAGAGACTCTGACCAAGCCCAAATGACAAACGTTAAAGCAAAAAATAATGCAACACCGGTGACGCGGTGGAAAATTGACGCTTTAGCCGTTGCCGGCATAGATATAGTTGTTAGATCTAGATTTACAGGTCTTTGCTTTTTCACAGTTACTTGCCCATCTTGCCCACAGTGGGGCTCATCTACTTGTTTTTCTAAAACCCACCAAATATTTTTGATGGAACTATCAAAATAAACGTCTCTTTACAAATAAAGTTCACTATAATGCAAAAATTATAATGTAAAAATATGTTTACCTAAATACAATACGGTTAAAAACCTTCGACAGTATATATAGCCGCAGGCCTTTTTACAATTCTTGTTTAGTTAGAGCCATTTGCAAATTAGCCAATGGTATAATATTCAAACCATACCGAATATTTATTATACGTATACGCATATTGCTTATAAAAATTGACTTTATACCCCTCTTTCACGTTAAAATGAGAAGATGTGCTTAAAACAGATTTTAGAGTATAAAATCAGAATAGTTATCTTAATAGGAGATACATAGATGGCGGATAAGAAAGCCACAGTCCATATTGATGGTCTAGATCCAATCGAACTTCCAATTTATCAAGGTACTGCTGGCCAGGATGTAATTGACGTACGTACATTAGGTTCACATGGTCACTTTACTTACGATCCAGGTTTTATGTCGACTGGCTCTTGTGAATCTACAATTACTTATATTGATGGCGGCAAAGGTGTTCTACTTCATCGTGGTTACCCAATTGAGCAGCTTGCTGAAGACTCTAACTATGTAGAGCTATGTTACTTACTATTAAACGGTGAGTTACCTTCAAAAGAGCAGTATGAAGAATTTGCACAACAAATCACTCGCAGCACTATGCTAGATGAAAAAATTGCAACTTTCTTCCAAGGTTTTCGTTTTGATGCACACCCTATGGCAATGCTATGTGGCGTGGTTGGTGCTTTATCATCTTTTTATCATGAAGATCTTGATATTACAGACGCAAGCCAACGCAAAACAAGTGCAATTAAATTAGTAGCTAAGTTACCTACTATTGCAGCTATGGCTTATAAAACAAACATTGGCCAACCATTTGTATACCCACGTAATGATTTAAGCTACGCCGAAAACTTCTTACATATGATGTTCTCTGTACCTGCTGAAGAGTATAAAGTTAACCCTGTAACGGCTAAAGCTATGGATAAAATATTCATGCTTCATGCTGATCATGAACAAAACGCATCAACGTCTACTGTACGTCTTGCAGGTTCATCTGGTGCTAACCCATATGCTTGTATTGCTGCTGGTATCGCATCTCTTTGGGGCCCTGCACACGGCGGCGCTAACGAAGCATGTTTAAACATGTTAGAAGAAATTGGTTCTGTTGATCGCATTGACGAATACGTAGCTAAAGCAAAAGATAAGTCAGACCCGTTCCGTCTTATGGGCTTTGGTCACCGTGTTTACAAAAACTTTGATCCACGTGCAACGGTAATGCGTCAAACGTGTCACGAAGTACTTGCTGAACTAAATATTCAAGATCCATTGCTTGATATTGCAATGAAGCTTGAGCAAATTGCGCTTGAAGACCCGTATTTTGTTGAGAAGAAACTCTACCCTAACGTAGATTTTTACTCAGGTATTATCTTAAAAGCGATCGGTATTCCAACAAGCATGTTCACTGTAATTTTTGCAATGGCACGTACTGTTGGTTGGATCACTCACTGGGATGAGATGCTATCTCAACCTGGTCATAAGATCAGCCGCCCACGTCAGCTTTACACGGGTTACACACGACGTGACTACAAAGCAGCTGACAAGCGTTAATTCGCTGTAATATTGCTTAAGTATTTTAAAAGGTCGCTATTGCGACCTTTTTTGTTACTCAGCACTTGAGAATTATCTTAAACAGATTACAATTCTCGCCCTAAATTGACTAATTAAATGAGCTTATGTCTGTTTCCACGTTTGATATCACTAAAATACGTAATGATTTCCCTATCCTAAATCAAACGATTAATAGCCAAACTTTAACTTATTTAGACTCTGGGGCAACCACACAAAAGCCACAATGCGTTATTGATACCACGGCACAGTTTTATGCAGCGCAAAACGCGAACGTACATCGTGGACGCCATACCCTCAGTGAGCAGGCTACTTATCGTTATGAGCAAGTACGCGATAAAGCTGCAGAATTTTTTGGTGTTAATAGTAATGAAATTGTATGGACTAAAGGGGCAACTGAAGCTATAAACTTAGTTGCTAATGGCTTAAAAAATCAAATAAAAGCCAGCGATACCATCATTATTACGCCTATTGAGCATCATGCTAATATTGTACCTTGGCAGGTTTTGTCTCAACAAACTGGTGCTAAGCTTGCTATTTTACCGCTTAACGACGATGCCACCTTTGATATACCTGCATGCTGTGAATTTATAAAGCAGCATAAACCTAAGTTATTGGCCATTAGCCAAGCCTCTAATGCGCTTGGTAATATCACTAATTTAGCGCCGTTAATTGCCAGTGCGAAAGCGGTAGGCGCATTAGTACTGGTTGATGGCGCACAAGGAGCAATGCATTTAAAAGCTAATTTAAGCACACTTAATTGTGATTTTTACGTTTTTTCTGCCCATAAAATGCTGGGGCCAACCGGTTTAGGTGGCTTATATGGCCGCTACGAGCAATTAAATGCCCTCACCCCATACCAAACCGGGGGAGAAATGATCCAAACCGTAACCTTAACGCACAGCACTTATCGCGATGCACCGGCAAAGTTTGAATCAGGCACGCCAAATATTGCCGGCGTATTAGGCTTTGGTGCAGCACTTGAGTATATAAATGCATTAAATCACCCTGCTTTAATTGAATATGAACAAACGCTATTTAATTATGCAGCCAATAAACTACAGCAAATTGATGGCATCACCCTATTTAGTGACCTTAAGCATAATATTGGCACTTTATGTTTTAACTATAAAGATGAGCATCCATACGATTTGGCAACTTTACTTGACGGATATGGGGTTGCACTGCGCAGTGGCCATCATTGCACTCAGCCTTTAATGGCGCATTTAGGGGTCAATGGCACCCTTAGAGCAAGCTTAGCTTTCTATAATAACCATACAGATGTAGATAATTTTATTGATGCACTACAAAAATGCATTGCTCTATTAGACTAATGTTGGATAAGAATATGACAAATACTTTTAATAAAGCAGCCCAAGGGATAAAAAATGCACCTGCATGGCAGCAAAAATACCGAGAAATAATGTTACTTGGTAAAACATTACCAGTACTTGCTGACGTTTTGAAAATAGACAGCGCATTAGTTCCTGGCTGCGAAAGTAAAGTGTGGCTATTTGTGGAGTTTGATTTAACCGAAAATACACTCGTGGTGATAGGTGATTCTGATACCCGTATTGTAAAGGGCTTACTTGCCTTAATATTAGCGCTATACAATGGCCTTACTCCAGAGCAAGTACTTGAAATAAACGCCTATCAAGAGTTTGAAAAACTAGGGTTAATTAGCCACTTAAGTCCATCTAGAGGGAATGGTATTAAAGCCATGGTAGAGACTATTCAAACCATGGCTAAGCAAAAAATAAGTTAAATTAACCCAAGATCAGGTTAAGTTATAAGCAGCGTTATGCTTGGGAACTAAGTAAACGCTGTTTTTTATCTAAATACTTACGAACGGCCTTTGCTGCTACAAAAAAGCCAAAGCTGCCAGTGATCATAGTCACTGAGCCAAAGCCATTATTACAATCCATATTCATACTACCATCGGCATTTTGCTTAGCATGGCAAACACTGCCATCACTACCTGGGTATACCAGCTGCTCTGTTGAATATACGCAATCAATATTAAACTTACGCTTAGGGTTATTACTAAAATTATATTGCTTGCGTAAAATATAACGCACTTTAGCTAAGAGTGGATCTTGGGTAGTTTTAGCCACATCGCCAAACGTAATTTGCCCCGGATCAGTTTGCCCACCTGCGCCGCCGGTAGTAATTACAGCTAGTTTATTGCGTTTACAATGCGCAATTAATGCCGCTTTTTCTTTCACTGCGTCAATACAATCAATAACATAATCAAAGCCCTGAATATGCTCATGAATGTTATCTAAAGTAATAAAGTCATCAATCACCTGCACTTCACATTGTGGGTTAATTAACTCACAACGCGCTTTCATCGCCTCCACTTTAGCTTGGCCAATGGTGCCGGTAAGTGCGTGTATTTGTCTATTTACATTAGTGGCACAAATATCATCTAAATCTATTAGGGTTAATTTGCCAACCCCAGTGCGCGCCAATGCTTCTGCGGCCCAACTACCAACACCACCAATGCCAACAACACAAAAATGTGCCTGCTGTAACCAGTCAAACTGTTGTTGTCCGTATAAACGTTTGATCCCGCCAAAACGTATGTCTGTTACTTTTTCAGTCATTTACCAATCCAGTTGCCATGGTGTTTTCCATGCTTGAAAATCTTGATGTTTAATTAATTGTGTAAACTCATCCCCATTATCGGGTAAAAGAGTAAATTGTATTTGCTGCTCATTCCATAAGAAATCAAGCGCAAATGCATGCAAGTAAGTACGTGCGCTATGCGCACCTGCATAAGAGGTATCACCTAATATAGGTGCGCCTATACTTTTTAGCGCTACTCTTAATTGGTGCGTTTTACCTGAGTAAGGTTTTAAAATATACCCCCTAAAACCGGGTTTATAACTTACAGAATAAAAACGACTAATAGCAGGATTAGCTGTTGTTGTAAGTAACTTAAAAGTACCACGGCGTGATTTTGCCATATCGCCTTTTATCCAACCCTGCTTTTTTTTAGGCTTGGCGTCGCTAATAGCCAAGTAAAACTTATTAATTGTGTGCTCAGTAAACATTTGCGTAAATTTAGCGGCGGCGAGTTTATTGCGCGCTAAAATAAGCAAGCCTGAGGTCACTTTATCGAGACGGTGTACTGCAAAGAGTTTTTCATTTAATTGCTGCTCTGCTAATACCACAAAACCTGCGGCGTCTTCTGAATGAAAATTCAGCCCTGCAGGTTTTGCTAAAATATAAAAGTCGCTATGACTATGCACAACTTTTAAATAGGCTTTATTCGTAATGCTCACGCGTGTTTACTTTGCAAATAGCTAATTACTTTAGCTAAATCTTCTGGCGTATCGACACCCGCTTGTGGAGTAATATGCGCTTGCTCTATTTTAATATTGTAGCCATGGTAAAGCACACGTAATTGTTCTAGTGATTCTAGCTGCTCTAGCGGCGACACACTTAGCTCAATATATTGCTTAATAAAACCAGCTCGGTAGGCATAAATACCCACATGGCGTTGAAACGGCGTTAAATCCAGCGTGCTCTGCTCGCCCATCATGGCGCTACGATCAAACGGAATACTGGCACGCGAAAAATACAATGCATTTTTATTAATATCGCTAACGACTTTAACTGCATTAGGATTAAAAACGTCTTCTTGCTCTTCTATCGCTACACTTAAAGTGGCCATAGGTGCAGTTGATTCATTTAATAACGTGGCAACTTGAGATACATTTTCTGGTGCCAATAATGGCTCATCACCTTGCACATTAACTACAATAGTGTTGTTATCAAGCTTAAGTAAATCAACAACCTCTGCTAAACGTTCCGTGCCTGACTGATGATCTTCACGCGTCATTAATACATCACTTGTGAAGGTACTCACAGCATCAAATACTTTTTGATGATCGGTCGCAATAACAACTTTACTCGCACCCGATAAACAGGCTTTTTCGTAAACATGCTGGATCATTGGCTTACCACAAATATCGGCTAGTGGTTTGCCTGGTAAACGGCTAGAAGCGTAACGCGCAGGAATAACAACTACGAATTCCACTTTTGTACCTCATCAAGTGACAATTCACGCGCTTCATTTTCAAGCAATACTGGAATGTCATCGATAACCGGATACGCCAACTTAGCGGCTGTACTTATTAGTTCGCTGTTTTCTTTATCAAAACGTAATTTACCCTTACATACTGGGCAGGCGATAATTTCGAGTAATTTTGTATCAAAGGCCATTGAGGATCCCTTTATCTTTTAATAATGAATTTAATTTGTTTATAACGCTATCGGTAGGTTGAGCATCCACTGGTAAGTAATACCAATTTTGTTTTGCAAAAGCACTACACTTTACAGCATCTTTTTCGGTCATTAACACATTTTCATCACCAAACTGAGTAAAATCATCAGCAGTGTATGCATAATGGTCTCGATAATGATGGGTTGATACTAAGGTAATGCCTTGTGCTTGTAATGACTGCTCAAAACGCAGCGGATTACCAATAGCACTCACAGCGTGGGCTGTTAATATAGGCTCTGTTAGCATACTATTATTGAGCACAGATTTTAAAGCTGCAGGCTGCAAATTATAACGTTGTGGGTTGTTGCCGCCATTTTCTATCACTAAATCAACGCTCTTTAAACGCTTTTTAGTTTCGCGAAGCGGGCCTGCTGGCATTAACAAACCGTTGCCAAATTGACGTGCACTATCAACAATACAGCATTCAATACTACGTGCCATTTTATAATGTTGCATGCCATCGTCAGATATAATTACATCAATAGCAGAGGTTTGTTCAAGTAATTCTATATTTTGTTGTCTGTTTGGGCCAACCGCTATGGGGCACTGCAAACGATGATATAAAAGTATCGGTTCATCGCCCGCCTCAAGCGTAGTACTGTTATGATCAACAAGCAATGGATATTGCTTAGCATGCCCGCCGTAGCCTCGGCTAATAATACCTACAGATAAACCTTGCTGAGTTAAATGAGCGTGTAGCCACAGTACAAATGGCGTTTTACCATTGCCGCCAACACTAATATTACCCACTACAATTACAGGTGTTTTGCTACTAAATTGCGTTAATATACCGCATGTATAAAGCCATTTACGTAATGTTGATATTAGCCAAAACAGTGCAGCTAAAGGCAGTAATAATATAGTAATTAAACTGACAGGCTGATACCAGCTTTGTTCAATTTTGCTCACCCTTGCTCACCAAATTGCATTTTGCATAATGCTGAATAAGTGCCATTATTTGCCAGTAAACTTAAATGATCGCCACTTTCAATAACACTGCCATTATCTATAACATAAATTCGGTCGCTATTTTCAATCGTTGATAAGCGATGCGCAATTACAATCGAGGTTTTGTCTTTCATTAATGCCTCGAGTGCTTGCTGAATTAGTTTTTCTGATTCGGTATCGAGCGCAGATGTTGCTTCATCAAGGATTAAAATAGGCGCATCTTTTAATATTGCACGAGCAATAGCAATACGTTGGCGTTGACCACCAGAGAGCATTACCCCATTTTCGCCAACCATAGTATTTAGCTGCTCTGGTAAGTCTTTTACAAACTCCCATACATGCGCTTGCTTGGCTACTTTTTCCAGTTCTTGCTGCGATATTTCACGCTGTAAACCGTAACAAATATTATTGGCAATGGAGTCGTTAAATAACACCACTTGTTGCGACACTAGCGCAAACTGACGACGTAAATCGGTTAACTTATAATCATGCAGTGCAATGCCATCGAGTAAAACTTCACTAGGCGCTTCTAAATCATAATAACGTGGCAATAGGTTAGAAATAGTAGATTTACCTGAGCCCGAACGCCCAACTAAAGCAATGCTTTCACCCGCTTTAATCGTTAACGATAAATTGTTTAATACCGGCTCATCTTTAGTTGGGTATTTAAAGGTGACATTTTTAACTTCAATCAAGCCTTTTACTTTATCTACGCTTACAGTACCTGTGTCTTTTTCTACTTCCTCGTCGAGTATTAAAAACACACTTTGCGCGGCTGAAACTCCTCGCTGCATATCACTGTTTACATTAGCTAGCTGTTTAAGCGGGCGAAGTAACATCATCATTGATGAAATTAATACTACAAAGTCGCCTGAGCTTATGGTGTCAATCATCGAAGGCATTGACACAACCCATAAAATAACCGCCATAGCGCTGGCAGCCAATACTTGAATGATTGATACACTCAAGGCTTTAGTTGCGTCCATTTTAATTCGTTGCTGACGATTATGATTATTTACTTTTGAAAACTGATCTATTTCTTGATTTTGGCCACCAAAACCATGGATCACTTTATGACCGCTTAGCATTTGCTCTGAGCTACGAGTAACTTGCCCCATAGCTGATTGAATACTTTTAGAAATGTGTCTAAAGCGCTTTGACACCACAGTGACTATGACAGCAACTAAAGGAATAATAACTAAAAATATCAGCGATAATTGCCAACTGGTATAAAACATAACTGCGAGTAAAAACACCACAAAAGCGCCTTCACGCACTACAATTAATAATGCCTTGGTAATAGCTTGTTGTACTTGTTCGGTATCAAAGGTTATTTTGGAAATAAGATCGCCGGTGGAGTTTTCATCATGAAACGATACCGGTAAATGTAGAATATGTTCAAACAACTCTTGGCGCAGCGAGCGGACAACTTGTGAGCCTACATAACTCAAACAATAAGACGACATAAAGTTAAATACACCACGCCCTATTACCAAAGCAATAACTACAAATGGTGCATATTTTAGTACATCAGCATTGCGCTCATTAAGACCTTCGTCAATAAACGGCTTCATAAGCTGAATAAATAAAGCATCCATACCTGAATACCCTATCATGCCAATAATAGCGACGATGGCGACTGTTCTGTACGCACCAACGTAAGAAATAAGACGTTTATAAATTTGTGTAGTACTTTGATCCATAACACTCTCTTTATACAGTTACAGCCCCTATTGTATCCTCAGGGAGGCTAAAACAAAACGTCAATCTTTAATAAACCAATAACTTTCACGCCCTCTGGCCGTTTCAACATGCAGATTAGTACTATAAAATTTAATTCTAATTTGTCCTTGCTGCCCAGTAATATATTGCGCAGCGCCAATTTTGTTAAACCGCGCAACCACTTCATCATTAGGAAAATGCCATTGCCCTTTGTAAGCACTCGAATGCACCACAACTTTAGGGTTAACAGCCGCGATAAACTCACTACTTGATGAAGTACCACTACCATGATGCGGGCTTATTAATACATTGCTTGCTAAATTATATCCTGCGGCAATTAGTGCGTGCTCTCGTTGCTTAGAAATATCACCAGTAAAAAGTACACTGTGTTGCGCGCTACTAATTTTAACTACGCAGGAGTCATCGTTGTTATTGTTAAAAGTAATTGAACTAAACGTTTGTATTTTAAGCCCATAAAAATCCATAGTCATGGTTTTACATAAACTCGGTATACCATTTGGATGAAAAGTACTGAGAGTCGATTCAAAGCCTGCCTCAATAAAATGTTTAACTCCTCCTGCATGGTCGTTATCTTGATGGCTTAAAATAGCGGTCGCAACATTCAGGTTATTAGCTTTTATATACGGCAGTAAAATACTACGTGTACGGCTAAAGCGGTTAAAATAACTAGGGCCAAAATCATAAATTAATGCATTGTTATCTTTTTCTAACAACACCATCAAACCATGGCCAACATCAAATATGTTTACTTGCCAATCACTTTTGGAAGTAAAGTAACTATCAACCAGCAATACACTTAACGGGATACAAGCAAGCCATTTAAATTTCACTAAATACAGTAGTAGCATGATTACATAACTAAACATTACTATATCTAAAGTAATTGTTCCTACATTAAACCAACGCCAGCCTGGCGGTATTGCCATTAATTGTTGATACAAAAAATACAATACGGGGTCAAATAACGACACTATCAGGCTCATATCAATAACACTGCTCAATATCGCAACCACTAATAATAATGGCATAATGATAAAGGCGAGCAACGGAATAGCGATTAAGTTCAAGACTAACCCTGCCAAACTCACACCATTAAAAAAGTATAAAGACAAAGGCAATAAGCCTATAAATAGTGCCCCTTGTATAGCACATAACATGCCTACTTTAGCGATAACAGAGGCCCCCTTAAAGGGTACTTTTGTAATAACAATAAAGATGATAACCACAGCTAAAAATGAAAAATACAAACCAGGATTTAATACATTAAAAGGGTTAATCATTAAAACTAAAACCAAGGCGTATAAAATACTGCGCCAACGTAGCGATTGTTTAGCTAGGTAATACAATAATAAGTAGCACCCTAACATTATTAAAGCCCGGGTCGCAGAAACAATAAAATCGCTTAAATATACATAAACAAATGCCGCTATAAAGCCCATTAAGCTATAACAAGTTGCAAGGTTAATTGTTTGTTTTATTCTAATTCTGGCGTGGCTTACAAGTGAGCGTGTTACAAAAAAAGCAAAGCCAAATACTAACGAAATATGCAACCCAGAAATTGCCAGTAAATGGCTTAACCCCAGCGTTTGCATGGTCAGCTTTTGTTCAAAGTTCATTAAAGACTTGTCGCCCGTCAGCAGCGTATAATAAAGCCAGTTAAGCTTAGACTCTTTAAATATGTGTTTAATATAGTGGCGATAAGCTATAACGTGTTGGTTTCTTTTTGTATCAGTAATAATTAAATTTTTATTGAGTACTTTGCCTTTAAAAAATATTTTTTGTGTAAATGCATAAAGTTGATTGTCAAAAACAGTAAAATTTTTTGTGCTTCTAAAGTTTTTTAAATGTGCGTGAGCACTGAAGGTTGCGCCTACTTCTAATATTTGCGCTGAATCAACACTTAACATAGCACTGGGGGCAGTAAAATAAGCGTAATCTTGCTCATCAAGCTTAATAATTTTTGCTTTTATATATTGCGGAGCATTAGCTGATACAACGTCTTCAACAACTAACTTTACTGAGTATGCATACTTTTCACCCTGCGCTGGTAGCTCAAACGAGTAAAAAAGTGTGAAATGCACTAAGATAGCAAAAATAGCGCAAATAAAGCCTAACAAAACATTTGAAAACGGCTTAAAATAAGCGCTCGCAATTAGGATTGAAATTGTGATGAGTATAAATTCGAGGGTTTGAAAATAAAATACGGTTGCAATACTTCCGCACACAAATCCAAGACTAATCCACATTGATGTAAATGGTTGCTTTAAATGGCTAAAAAAACGATCCAACGATTTTTACCCGATCCAAATAAAATTAGGCATCACAAATCACTTAAAATATTTGGCCGTTTGTTACAAGACGCAAACCTTTGGCATTTAAATAGACGCTCTGCGCGTGGTGCATTTGCTGTCGGGTTATTTTTTGCGTTCATCCCTGTTCCTTTTCAAATGGTCCTAGCTGCAGCAACCGCTATAGTGTTTAGGGTAAACCTGCCCATTTCAGTGGCCTTAGTGTGGATAACTAACCCCGTTACCATGCCACCTATTTTTTACTGCTCTTATCTTATTGGCACCCTAGTACTAAACCAGCCAGAACAACATTTTTCCTTTGAAGCAAGCTGGCCTTGGTTTATCGAAAGCTTAACGACTATTGGTCCAGCATTTTTAGTTGGCTCCTTGGTGTCGGCATCAGTTGCCGCGATGATCGGCTATTTTGGAATAGATATTGTTTGGCGGCGTTCAGTTAGAAAAGCATGGTTAATACGTAACAAGTAGCCAATAGTTATAATGACTATAGACAAAAAAAGCCCAACTTAACAAGTTTGGGCTTTTTTTAGTTTTTCGGCTTAAATTTTCGATTTAAATTCTATTAAAATCTAAATACTCGTCTAAACGCAATCAGTGGTAATAATAATAATCCATACCAAGAGAAGCTTGCAGAGCGACGCTCATACACTTCGGCATCAGGTGGTGCGCAATCCTCTATCGTGCCATTAGGTATTGGCGAAAGCTTTACTGCTACAGCAACACTTTCATATTCAGTTTTACCGTTAACATCGGTTACAACTTCACCTAATGAGTTACGCTTTTCAACAGTTTTAGTGGCCACACCAAATATTTCATTGTTTTCGTTAATCACTTTAGCTTCACTCATGCTATAGCCATAACTACTTGTACCGTCCATGTCGTAACACGGCAATAAGTCATTTAAATTAGTGATTTTATCATCACCTATTTTATAAATGAACGCAGCTGATCTACGTGAACTATCAGAAACACCAACCTCACCTTCGCCAACAATATAACCTTGATTGTTTATACTGTTACCGTATGAGCTTGAGCTCGTAAAATAGCTATCTGGATAAACGGTAGTACCTGTTGCTATATCATGATAGAAAAACTTATTACGTAAGGTACCCTCAAGACGTTTTGTTGCATAACCAGTAATAATATTATTATCGTTGATCGCTAAAGACATTCCACCTTGCCAGTCATCCCGCTGTTCAATAAAATCAATTACTTCGCCATCTTTAAAATAAGCTGGCATGGTTAAAATAGTACTTTCACGGTCAAAATAACGCGTGTTTGATACACCAACAGCAACCCCTTTGCTGTTAACTGCTAATGCATTACTGATCAACGTGGTATTTTCAGTTTCATCATCATCAGGCGCTAAAGCTAAACCTAGTACCTCAGTAAAGGTGATATTAAATGCGTTATCGAGCGTCCATTTAGTTGCTTGCTTATTAAATAGTCCGCGGGTTGTTTGGTTGTTAATAACTTCAATACAGGCTAAAAATGGCTCATCTTTTTCATCGCAGTTATCTGTAATATTAGTTTGACGCGATTGCGGTATACCAAGTGACATATTGCCAACAACAATATAACCATCTGCGGTTTTTACAATATCAGAGGCTTGGCTAGTGCCACCATATTCACTAAATTGGGGCTCCAGAGGAACTTCCACACCGCTTTCAGATATAATAATACCGCGCTCTATAAAGTCGCGGGTAAACCAAGACTCAGCCTCATTTTCATTTTCTGGTGTGAAATCCTTTTTATTGTAAGGAGCACTGCCCCAGCCAACTGTAGTGCCATCTTCTGCAACAGCATTATAAAAGTTAGTTACAGAGCGGGTAACACCAGGGTAATCTGGTGAGCTTATATCAAACAAAGTTTGCTCAACAGCAGCGCCGCTATCATATTTTATTGCTGTTAGTGAGCTTAACTTTTGAAACTGATAACTAGACGACATATTTGCTAAAAAACGAACCATGAAACTATGCGCATCTGCATTAGTTGCTACAGCATTGTTTTTTTCTATGTCCTCTAACGTAAAAGTAATCTCTTTATTACTACGCTCAAATATATTAACTTCACTAGTGTAAGCGCTTTTTATTGAGCTCTCTGTAAAATCAATATGCTCAATATCTACAGGTAAATTATATAAGCCATTAGCTATGCCTATAACATGACCACTTTCACTTACATCGGTAACGTAGCTGAGTTTTGCGCCTTCAAGTGCACCTAATTCCGTTAATTGATAAGTCGCACTTAATGCTGAAGTACTCATTGTTGCTAAAATACTGGCAGCGAGTAATTTATATTTCATTTTAGTCCTTACTACTGATTTTTTAATTCTTCAAGTTCTTCCCAGCGCGAAAACGCGGCCTCAAGGTCTGACTCAAGTTTTGCCAAATAGTTCAATGCCTTAGCCGTTATATCACTGTCTTGCTTAAAAAAATCAACATCACTAACTATGGCTTGTTGAATTTCAACATCGGCTTCGAGTTGTTCCATTTTATTAGGCAGTTGCTCTAATTCAAGTTTTAATTTGTAAGAGAGTTTATTACCTTTAGCCTCTGCTTTAACTACTGGCGCAGCAGGTGCTTTTTCAACTTTTTTAGTTGCTTGCTGTGGTTGATTTTTTTGTTGCTCTGCTAAGTAATTAACATAGGCTTCGTAATCACTGTAGCCGCCAACAATATCAGTAATCTTGCCATTACCTTCAAATGCCCAAACACTAGAGCAGGTATTATCAATAAACTCACGGTCATGGCTTACTATTAATACTGTGCCTTGATACTGGTTAATAATATCTTCCAAAAGCTCTAATGTTTCTATATCCAAATCATTAGTTGGCTCATCGAGTACCAATATGTTTGACGGTTTTAAAAACAGTTTAGCCAATAACAAGCGGTTTTTTTCACCACCCGAAAGCGCTTTAACTGGTGTACGGGCACGTGCTGGCGGGAACAAAAAGTCTTGTAAGTAACCTAATACATGGCGCGAGCGACCACCCATCATTACTTCTTGCTTACCTTCAGCAACGTTGTCTTGTACTGTTGCTTCT